>JALYRC010000150.1 GCA_030855555.1 Pseudomonadota bacterium | reverse complement strand
GTGGGACATCCTCGACGAGGTGATCCGCGAGCATCCCGTGCTCCTCAACCGCGCGCCTACGCTTCACCGTCTGGGCATCCAGGCGTTCGAGCCGGTGCTGATCGAGGGCAAGGCGATCCAGCTTCATCCGCTCGTCTGCTCGGCCTTCAACGCCGACTTCGACGGCGATCAGATGGCGGTCCACGTGCCCTTGTCGCTCGAGGCGCAGTTGGAAGCGCGCGTGTTGATGATGTCGACCAACAACATCCTCTCGCCTGCCAATGGCAAGCCGATTATCGTTCCGTCGCAGGACATGGTGCTTGGCCTCTATTATCTGTCGATGATGAAGGAAAATGAGCCCGGCCAAGGCATGCTGCTGGCCGACATGACCGAGGTTCATCAGGCGATTGCGGCGGGTGCTGTGACGCTCCACACCAAGATCACCAGCCGCGTTCCGCAGACCGATGAAGCGGGCAAGCAATATATGATGCGGGTGGAAACCACTCCGGGCCGCATGCTTCTCGCCGAGACTTTGCCGCAGAGCCACAAGGTGCCGTTCGACACCGTCAACCGCTTGCTGACCAAGAAGGAGATCGGCGATGTCATCGACACCGTCTATCGCCACACCGGGCAGAAGGAGACCGTGCTGTTTGCCGACGCCATCATGGGACTTGGCTTCCGCCACGCGTTCAAGGCCGGCATCAGCTTCGGCAAGGACGACATGGTCATCCCCGCCACCAAGATCCCGCTGGTCGACGAGACCAAGGCTTTGGTGAAGGACTATGAGCAGCAGTATCAGGACGGTCTGATCACGCAGCAGGAAAAGTATAATAAGGTGATCGACGCCTGGTCGCGTTGTGGTGACCGGGTTGCGAACGAGATGATGAAGGAAATCTCGTCGGTGAAGATCGGCGAGGACGGCCGCGAAGTGCCGATTAACTCGATCTACATGATGGCACATTCTGGTGCTCGTGGCTCGCAGGCGCAGATCAAGCAGCTTGCGGGTATGCGCGGGCTGATGGCCAAGCCGTCGGGCGAGATCATCGAGACCCCAATCATCTCGAACTTCAAGGAAGGCCTCACCGTCCTTGAATATTTCAACTCGACCCATGGTGCCCGAAAGGGCCTTGCCGATACGGCGCTCAAGACGGCCAACTCCGGCTATCTGACCCGCCGCCTGGTCGACGTGTCGCAGGACGCGGTGATCATCGAGGAGGATTGCGGCACCGACCGTGCGCTTGAAATGCGCGCGATCATCCAGGGCGGCGCGGTCATTGCGTCGCTTGCCGATCGCGTCCTTGGGCGGACCACCGCCGAAGACATCATGGACCCTAAGTCCGGCGACGTGCTGATCGGCGAGGGCACGTTGCTCGACGAGCCGATGGTCGCATCGCTCGAAGCCATTGGCCTTCAGGGCATCAAGATTCGCTCGCCGCTGGTGTGCTCGTCGAAGCAGGGCGTTTGCGCGCGCTGCTACGGTCGTGACCTTGCCCGCGGTACGCCGGTCAACATTGGCGAAGCGGTCGGCGTCATTGCGGCCCAGTCGATTGGTGAGCCCGGTACGCAGCTGACGATGCGGACCTTCCACATCGGCGGTGCGGCCCAGCTTAACGAGCAGTCCAACCTCGAAGCCCCGGTCGACGGGACGATCGAGCTTCGCGACATGCCGACGATCACTGATCCGCGCGGGCGCCACGTCAGCCTGTCGCGCTCGGGCGAAGTCGCCATCCTCGACATGGATGGCCGCGAACTGTCGACCCACCGCATCCCGTACGGCGCTCATCTGCTGTGCGAGGGCGGTCATATCGTCAGCCGCGGCGATCGCATTGCCGAGTGGGATCCTTCATACGCCCCGGTCATCACGGAACGTGCCGGCCAGGTGAAGTATCAGGACCTGATCGAAGGCCGGACCTTGGTCGAAGTGACCGACGAATCGACCGGCATCTCGCAGCGTGCGGTGATGGACGATCTTGCCAAGTCGAAGAAGGAGGACCTTCGTCCCCGCCTCACCTTGCTTGGTGCGGATGGCGTCGAAGGCGCCCTCTATCGCTTGCTCCCCGGCGCGATCATCGCGATCGAGGATGGTGCCACCGTGGAAGCCGGCGAAGTGCTCGCTCGACTGCCGCGTGAAGCCGCCAAGACCCGCGACATCACCGGTGGTCTGCCGCGGGTTGCCGAACTGTTCGAAGCACGCATTCCCAAGGATGCGGCGATCATCGCCAAAATCTCGGGCAAGGTCAGCTTCAAGAAGGACTATAAGGCCAAGCGCAAGATCGTGATCATTCCTGATGATGGTTCGGAAGAGGTCGCTTACCTCGTCCAGAAGTCGAAGGTCATCGACGTCCAGGAAGGCGATTACGTCAAGCGCGGCGATAACCTCGTCGGCGGGTCCCCGGACCCGCATGATATTCTCGAAGTCCTCGGGATCGTCGCTCTGGCCGAATATCTCGTCACCGAGATTCAGGAAGTCTATCGACTGCAGGGCGTGAAGATCAACGACAAGCATATCGAGGTGATCGTTCGCCAGATGCTTCAGAAGGTCGAGATCACCGACGGCGGCGATACCATCCTGCTTGCCGGAGAACAGGTCGATCGCGAAGAAATGGACGAGCTGAACAGCAAGCTCGACAAGAAGCAGAAGCATGCCGAGGGCCGACCGGTCCTGCTCGGGATCACCAAGGCGTCGCTGCAGACCCGCAGCTTCATCTCCGCAGCCTCGTTCCAGGAAACGACGCGCGTGCTTACCGAAGCTTCGGTTCAGGGCAAGGTCGACACGCTCAACGGCTTGAAGGAAAACGTCATCGTTGGCCGGCTCATCCCAGCCGGAACCGGCGCGGGCATGAACCGCATGCGCATTGCAGCGTCGAGCCGCGACGTCGCCCTGCGTGCCCAGCAACGCAAGGTGCAGGAAGCGCTTATTGCGCCGGACTCGGCTGCTGAAGAGCATGCCGCCGAACTCGCCCAGTCGCCACGCGACGCCAGCGCCTCGGGCCCCGATGTCCTTGCCGCGGTGACCGTCTCGGGCACGGGCACGGATGCCGACGCAGGTGATTATCTGAACGACTGATAAGTCGTCGAACAAAGGAAAGGGTGCTGTTCGAAAGAGCAGCGCCCTTTTTTTGTTACTCAGGCGAGCAGGGACGGGGATCTGCTCGATATACAATAAGAAACCCCGCCGGCTCACGCCGACGGGGCTTCGTAGTTCAGTCGCAACCGACCTTAGTTGATCGCATTTTCCGTGGCATTGGCGGCGGATCCAAGATCCTCACCAGCCCCACGGACGGTATTGCAGGCCGCCATCAACAGGCTGCCCCCGATCAACATCATTGTCGTAAGCTTGCGAACCATGGTCACTTCTCCCTTTATGGCGAACCGACCATGGCTTCATCAGGTTGCGTTGTCGACAGCGTTAGCGGCCGAGTTCACATCCGAGGCAGCACCGCGAACGGTGTTGCAAGCGGCAACTGCGAGACTGGCCCCGATGAGGGCCATGGTCGTGATCTTGCGCAACATGGTCAATTCTCCTGTCTGACTACTGAACGAACGCCGCAAATCGCAGATGGTGCCATCACGGGTGCGAAATGTTTTTCTATACAGCCACCGGTGCGGCGATATGGGGATGCGGATCATAGCCTTCGAAGGCGAAATCCTCCGGCGCGTAGGCGTCGATTGTCTGGCCGCGGTCGGTCAGGATCAGCCTCGCCAGCGGCCGAGCTTCACGCGACAATTGGAGCCGCGCTTGCTCAAAATGGTTGGAATAAAGATGCACGTCTCCGCCTGTCCACACAAACACGCCCGGCTCGAGTCCACACTCCCGCGCGAGCATGTGCGTCAGGAGTGCGTAACTGGCGATGTTGAATGGCACTCCCAGAAAGAAATCGGCGCTGCGTTGATAGAGCTGCAGGTTAAGCCGCCCCGCCGCGACCTGCGTCTGGAACAGGCAGTGGCATGGCGCCAGGGCCATCGCGGCGAGTTCCCCCGGGTTCCACGCTGAGACAATCTGGCGGCGTGATGCGGGATCGCGCTTGATGAGTGCGATCAGCTCGGCGATCTGGTCGATGTGGCAACCATCCGGAGCCTCCCAGTCGCGCCATTGCTTGCCATAGACGGGCCCCAGATCTCCGGCCTCATCGGCCCACTCATCCCAGATGCGCACCTTGCGCTCCTGGAGCCAGCGGACATTGGTATCGCCGCGAAGAAACCACAGCAATTCGACAATGATCGAGCGGAGATGAAGCTTCTTGGTCGTCAGCAGCGGAAAGCCCTCGGCAAGGTCGAAGCGCATCTGGGCCCCGAACAGGGACCGCGTTCCAGTACCGGTGCGATCCATCTGATCGACCCCATGGTCGAGGATTTGCGCCATGAGCGCGAGGTAAGGCTGCATCGCTCGAGCCTAGCGGTGACGGCGCTCCTGGCCAAGGGCCGCTGCGTCGAGGGAGGTATTCTGATCCGTTCTGGAGATGCTTGCGGGCGCGCTTAAGCCCAACAGGGCAATCGCTCCGAAATGGAGGCGGTTGCGGTGGACGGCGGCCGGCGCTGGCCTAGCACTGAAGGCATGAAAATTCAGCCCGCCGAGTCTCCCGCATTGCTTGCCGGCCATGATGCCGCCCGCAACTTCTTCTCGGCCTGCTTCATCGGCTCCGAGGCCGCTTCTAACGAAATGCTATGGGTTGCGCATGTCGATGATCGCGCGCGCTGCATTCACCTTGGGCGCTATAGCGACGGCGATCGGGGAAGCGTTGATTTGCCAGTGCGCAAGATTATCTCCGACGCCGCCCGGCTTGGCAGCGCAGGAATTTTGCTCGCCCACAATCACCCCGGTGGCGACCCGACTCCAAGTCCGGCCGACTGTCGTGCTACCCGCACCCTTGCCCGCGCTGCCGAAGCTATTGACGTTGCCGTGATCGACCACATCATCTTCGCTGCCCGAGACAAATGCCAAAGTATGCGCCGAATGGGCCTGCTATAAGAGCGACTGTTGAGCGCGATTTGGCGACTAGCCTGTCCCGCAGCCCGGCCACGCTGGCTATCGTTTAGGACCGGCAAATCTATCCGGACTCACGCACACGCTGAAGCGAAGGCGCCTGTCTAGCCTTAGAGCAGTTCGCTTAGTTTCGTGCGTAACTGCTCTTCGCTGAACGGCTTTTGCAACCGAGGGCGGTCCGCCCATTCGTCCGGCATTTTCCAGTCTGCGTAACCGCTCATGATTAGAAACGGGATATTTCGCCGCTTGAGGATGCTGAATAGCGCAAATGTCTTGGTTCCGCGTATGTTGAGATCGACGATCGCCGCATCCATCTCGCCGCTTTCGGCAAATTCCAGCGCGGATGCCATGTTCCCGATCGGACCCGCAGGCACATAGCCGGACGCGCTGAGCATTTCCTCGGTCGCGAGGGCGATCACGGGCGAGTCCTCGATAATGAGAATGCGAACGGCGCTTGAACTGCTTGTCATTCGCTCTCCCCTCGAACCCGCCAGCGTAGGCCACGGGGTTGGCGCTCGCGGTTCCGAGCGCCACTCTGAATGCCCCAGCCGGCAGGTCCAATCATGAAAGCGGTGCGCCGTTAGTGCAACCCACCCAGAGCCATGTCCTGCGAGAGCTCCCTGTCTGGGTCAAACAAGTCCGGGCATGACGCGTTGCGCTGGAGTTGGGTGCGCGGGACGCAACGGCGTGAGCCGCGGCGGCGGGACGGACAAGGCACGCTTGCCCGCTGGCGCTGCAATCAGGGCCAACTCCGGCGAGGGCGCGGCGACCGCAATGAGCGCCGCGGTCATTGCCACCCGCCGGATCAATGAAGGCCCGGCACTTCACGTTCGGCCGTGTCCGGCCGATCGCCTTGCAGAAGTTCTCGACCGCGTAGGGACTGCGACGTTTGCCCGCTCGATGTGCCGATCGGCGTGCACGAGCGCCCGGCCAGGAAATCAAGCGCTCCCTTGACCGAAGCTTCGGCCGGATCGCCAAGCGGACGCATGATATCGTCCGCCGCCTGGCAGCTTGCTTCGACCTTGCTTGCCAGTCCGGTGTAATAATCCCCTTGGCGGTTGGCGTTCTCGGTCTTGAATGCCACCACGCGCAGGCGGTCGTCGCACTGGCTGCG
>JALYRC010000148.1 GCA_030855555.1 Pseudomonadota bacterium | reverse complement strand
GGCGAATAGGCCATTAGTGCGCGGAAATCGGCTTCCTTATTGGGGTAGCCGTAATCATCGACCCAATAACGGCCCGCAGTGAAGCGGTCGAAGCGCAGCATGTCCATCACGCCGACCGCCGGGGCCGCCGCGGCAAACAGGTCGGGACGCTGGTTAAGCACCGCGCCGACCAGCAGGCCGCCATTGGAGCCGCCCTGGATTGCAAGCTGGTTCGGCCCGGTCAGCCCCTGTGCCTTCAGATATTCGCCCGCGGCGATGAAGTCGTCGAACACATTCTGCTTATTGGCGAGCCGACCACCGTCATGCCACGCCTTCCCATATTCGCCGCCGCCGCGAATATTGGCGAGGACGAAGGTGCCGCCCGCCTCCATCCAGGCCAAGCGGGTGGGCGAATAGCCCGGGGTCATTGACGCGTTGAAGCCGCCATATGCGTAAAGCAGGGTCGGCGCAGGGCCGGTGCTGCCCTTCTTGCGGACGATGAACATCGGCACCTTGGTGCCGTCCTTCGATGCATAGAAGCGCTGTTCGACATTATAATCGTCAGGATTGAACGCCAGCTTGGGCGCTTGCCAGACGCGCGCGTCGCCGCTGGCCACGTCGTAGCGATAGATGGTCGTCGGGCGGTTGAAGCTGGTGAATGCGAAAAAGGTCTCGCGGTCCTTGCTCGTGCCGCCGAAGCCGCTGGCCGTGCCGATCCCGGGCAGCGTGACCTTGCGCGCAAGGGTGCCGTCAAGGTCGTGGACTCGAATCTCGGTCTTGGCGTCGACGAGGTAGGAGGCGACGAGCTTGCCGCCGATCAGCGAAACGCCGCCAAGCGTGGCCGCGTCTTCCGCGATCAGGGTGCGCGGCGCCGACGCCGCCTTGGCGACGTCGATCGCCACCAGCTTCAACTTGGGCGCGCCGTCATTGGTGACGAAATAGAAGGTGCTGCCCTGATTACCGACGTAGCTGTAATTGTTGGTAAAGCCCTTGATCAGCGTGCGTGGTCTGGCGTTCTTCTTGGTCAGGTCGATCAACGTCACTTCGTAGCGATCGTCGGTCCCGACCGACGTGGTGATCACCAGCCAGCGGCCGTCCTCGCTGATCTCCGCGCCGTGGCCGTAATCGGGAAAAGCGGGCGTGGCATAGACCAGCCGGTCGGTGGCCTGAGTGGTGCCCAGCTTGTGGAAATAGACCTTCTGGTTGCGGCTCGTAGCCTGGAAGGTCTGGCCGGCGGGCGGCTCGGGGAAGCGTGAATAATAGAAACCGCTGCCGTCCTTGGCCCATTCGACGCCGCCGCCGAACTTGAGCCATTTCAATTCATCGTCGAGAATCCGCCCGCTGGCGACCTCGATCACCTTGACCGTGCGCCAGTCGGTGCCGCCATCCTGGACTGCATAAGTGACGAGCTTGCCATCCTCGCTCGGGCTCCATTCGGCGAGCGCGGTGGCGCCGTCCTTGGACCAGGCGTTGGGGTCGATCAGGACCCGGCCTTCGCCATCCACCTGGTCGCGAACATAGAGCACGGCCTGATTCTGAAGCCCGCTGTTGCGCGTATAGAAATAATGCGCGCCTTTCTTGCGCGGCACGCCGAACCGTTCGTAATCGTAAAGCTCGGTCATTCGCGCCTTGAACTTCTCGCGCAGCGGGAGCGTCGCGAGGAAGGCGTTGGTCACCTTATTCTGCTGCTCGACCCAGCCGCTCACCTCGGCGTCGGTTCGGACGTCATTTTCAAGCCAGCGATAGGGGTCCGCGACATTGACGCCGAATTGCGGATCGACCTGAGCCGTGCGGCGGGTCGCGGGATAGGTCAGGGTCGGCTCCTGGGTAATGAGATTTGTCTGTGCCGGTGTCTCGACGGCAAGCGGTTGCGGCGGCGCGACGGTCGCGCAGGCGCTCGACATCAGCAGCAATAAGATGGGCGGGGTCGAGCGCATGACGTCTCCACAGAACAGAAAAAAGGGGCGCCGACATGCTAGCCGGCGCCCCCTCCTTTGCAACCCGCCTAAGCGGTGCCGGGATTAATAACCGCGATTATATCCCTGATTATAACGCTGAGTGTTGCGGTTGATGTTCACTGCATTGATCTGGCCACGCGGGCTGACCTTGCAGTTGAAGCTCAGGTCGGCCTGCTGGTTCATGCCATAGCCCTGACGACCATAGCCCTGCTGGCCATAGCCCTGCTGGCCATAGCCATTGTTGTAGCCCTGCTGGGCGTAGGCACCCGAGGTCGCCAGGCCGTGGACACGAAGGCCACCGTTCGAGCGGCGCTCGACCCCGAGAATGCCGAGCACGCGCCCGCCACCCTGGTTCTGATAGCCATAGCCCTGCTGGCCATAACCCTGCTGATAGCCGTTCTGATAGCCGTAGCCACGCTGGCCACCGCTGAGGCGCTGTTCCACCGCTGCCGCGCACTGTTGCACCAGACCGCGCTGGCTGACCTGCGAATAGCCAAAATTGCCCATCGGATACTGGCCGTAGCCGCCGGTCACGGCATTGATGATCGCGCCAACGACGCCGCCACCCTGCTGCTGCTGCGGATAATATTGAGCAGCGGCAGGCGCTGCTGCAGCCAAGGACATGGCGAGTCCGGCCGAACCGATCATGAAAGTGTTGAACTTGGTCATTGCGAAGCTCCTAGTTGATGCCCGAGATTGAATCGTTCGGACGTTGAACCCTTTATGGGCTTCATCGGGTGCATCGTTTCTGAACTGGAATAGCGCCTGAGGTTCACATTCGTTAACATCACCGGCACGAAAAAAGGCCCGCGAGCCGAAGCGCGCGGGCCTGATCTGGTTCGGAATTTCCGGGCGCTGTTAAGCGGCGAATTCTTCCTCGTCGCTCATCACCGGGCCCGAATCCTGGCCCTTGGCAGCGACATCGCGATCGACGAATTCGATGATCGACATGGCCGCCGCGTCGCTCATGCGGATGCCATTCTTGATGATCCGGCAATAGCCGCCATCACGGCCGGCATAACGCGGGGCAAGGACGTCGAACAGCTTCACCAGCTGGGCGTCGTCGAGCAACCGGCCATGCGCAAGGCGGCGGTTCGAAAGCCCGCCCTTCTTGGCCAGCGTGATCAGCTTTTCGACGTAGGGCCGAAGCTCCTTCGCCTTGGCGGTGGTGGTGGTGATCTGCTCATGCTTGATCAGCGCCGCCGCCATGTTGCGGAACAAGGCAAGACGGTGGCTAGAGGTACGTTGCAGCTTACGGTGGCCAACACGATGGCGCATGATATTCTTCCTTTACGTTCGTCCGGGGCCCGTCTGAGGTAGTCCCGGCCTGGCGGTGAATAGGGGCACCGCCCAAACCCAATGCTGTTCTGTAATCCTAGCCTAAAAGCTCTTGTTCGAGCTTCTTGGCCATTTCTTCGATATTCTCAGGCGGCCAGCCCGGAATGTCCATGCCGAGGCGCAGGCCCATCGAGGCAAGGACTTCCTTGATCTCGTTAAGGCTCTTGCGCCCGAAGTTCGGCGTGCGGAGCATTTCGGCTTCGGTCTTCTGAACGAGATCGCCGATGTAGATGATATTGTCGTTCTTGAGACAATTTGCCGAACGCACGCTGAGTTCCAACTCGTCGACCTTCTTGAGCAGGTAGCGATTGAGCTGGTTGGTATCGGTCGTCGCTTCGGCCGCGCCGCCGCTCATCGGGACGCCGGTCGCCATGCCTGCACTTGGTGCCGCACGAACGTGGCTATCGTCGAAGTGGACGAACAATTGCAGCTGGTCCTGGAGAATGCGAGCGGCATAGCCAAGCGCGTCTTCCGGGGACACGGTGCCATCGGTCTCGACCGTCAGCGTAAGCTTGTCATAGTCAAGCTCCTGCCCGACGCGCGTATTCTCGACCTTATAGGCGACCTGGCGGACCGGCGAGTAAAGCGCGTCGACCGGGATGAGCCCGATGGGAGCGTCGGCCGGACGGTTGGCCTGCGCGGGCACATAGCCCTTACCGATGTCGGCAGTCAGCTCCATGTTGAGCGTCGCGCCATCGTCGAGGTGGCAAAGAACCAGCTCGGGATTGGTGACTTCGATGTCACCGACGGTGGCGATCTGGCCGGCGGTAACTTCGCCCGGGCCGGTCGCAGACAGCTGCAGGCGCTTGGCGCCCTCGCCTTCCATCTTCAAGGCGATCTGCTTGACGTTGAGGATGATGTCGGTGACGTCCTCACGCACGCCGGTCAGCGAGCTGAACTCGTGAAGCACGCCTTCGATCTTGATCGAAGTGACTGCGGCCCCCTGGAGCGACGAGAGCAAGACGCGGCGCAGCGAATTGCCAAGCGTCATGCCGAAACCGCGCTCGAGCGGCTCGGCCACGAACGAGGCCTTGCGGCGCGTGTCGCTGCCCTGCTTGCGCTCGAGCGCGTTCGGCTTCTTGAGTTCCTGCCAGTTCTTTGAATTGACGGCCATGTTTGTTCCTTGGCAGTGGGGTCGCGGCGTCCCGGCAAACCCGTGATTTCAAATTCTTTTTCTAAACCTTCGCCGAAAGCAGGACTTTCGGCGGCGGCTCAGACCCGGCGGCGCTTCGACGGGCGGACACCATTATGCGGGATCGGGGTGACGTCGCGGATCGAGGTGATCTGGAAGCCGACCGCCTGAAGCGCACGAAGCGCCGACTCGCGGCCCGA
>JALYRC010000130.1 GCA_030855555.1 Pseudomonadota bacterium | reverse complement strand
TTCAGGAGCGATTTCTGCAACGCCTTGATCGACGACCCGTCGACGATCACGATATCCCCGGCATAGACTGGAGGGTCTTCCATTTCGCCGCGGCGAATACTGGCCAGATCGAAAGCTGCTGCCTGGCGCTTCCCATTAATCTGGCGAAAGATTGCAACGCGTCGCAGATTGGCCTCGGGCGTGGCGCCCCCGGCCTGGGCAACCGCCTGCATCAGCGACACGGTTCCGAGGACCGGGAACCCTCCGGCCTTCACTACAGCCCCATCGACCGTCACCGTTCGGCTGGTTGATGACTTCACTCCGACGCTGACATCCGGATTTTGCAGATACTTCGCCCCCAGCTTCTTGGTCAGTTGCTCGTCAAGCTGAGCAGTAGTGAACTCGGTGGCGGTCACGCTTCCGATCAAGGGCATGGAAATCTGTCCGGTAAGGTCGACCTCGAAATCGCCGCTCAGGTCCGGCATTTTGAAGACCTTGATGGTTAAGGTGTCGAGCGGAGCTATCTTGTAACCTGCGCCGAGTGGCGCGGCCGTTGGCGCATCGGGCGCGCCGAAGTTCGATTGAGCATAGGGAATCGGCCCGCCGCGCTTGTCGGTACATCCGGCCAGCGTTGACAATGCGACCACCACCACCGCGAGCGCCTTGCCGGGCGATTTCAGAAACGCTTGATGCAACACAATCAAATCCTAGCAATGAGAACGGTCAGCTTGCCCTGGAGCATATGCACCACGGTGGACGGTGGCAACCATCGGATTCTTCGCATTCCTTTGCCCGGTTCCGTCGATGAAATTTTGAAGCTTCCGATAGGGAACCTCGCCCTACCTCCAACCGCTTCAGCCTGCGAACCTTCGAACGGAGAAATCTCATGAGCGAACAGCGCACCGCAACCCTAACCCGAATGGTCTTGCCCAACCATGAATGCCCTTTCGGCGTTCGGGCCAAGGCCATGCTGGAGGAAGCCGGATTCACGATCGACGAGCGCATCCTGTCGAGCCGCGAAGAGGTTGACGACTTCAAGGCCGAGCGTGGCCTGTCTACCACCCCGCTGATCGAGATCGACGGCAAGACCATTGGTGGCAGCAAGGACCTTGAAGATTATCTTGCCGACGAGTCCGTCGACTAGGCACGCCTAGGGCTGGCCCCCAGTCACCTCGATCGCCACGATCGCGGGCGATGGCGTCACCGCGGCCGGGCTCTTGTCCAGCTCCATCCAATCGCGGAACGGCAGGCGATAAACCATGTCCATCACTTCGAATTCGAGTCCGCCGGGCTGGCTCGTATTGCTGTTCCACAGGGCCACGACCCCGCTCTTGCGGACGGGATCGAACAGGATCAGCGAGCGATAGCCGTTGACCCCGCCGCGGTGCCCGACGATGCGGTTGCCGGCATAGGTGTAGCTTCGCCAGCCAAGCCCGTAATGCGGATCGGCCAGGCGCTCGAGGAACTTGCGCATGCGCCCGCGCTGGTTGGGGGTCGGGACTCGTGGAGCCTGAATGGTCTGGAGCAATTGCGGGCTAAGTACAGCGGGCATCTCGCCCATTTGGGCGAGCATCCACAGCGACATGTCCTTGATATTGCTGTTGACGCCGCCAGCAGCCGGCACGCCATAATATACGTCATTCACCTCGATCGGCCGACGCCCGACCGTATGGCCGCGCGCCCAGCTCGGCGCCGATTGAAGACCGGCGCGGGTCGCGCTTGCGGAGGTCATGCCGATGGGGTCGAACAATTGGCGCCGCAGCTCCTCGGCATAGGGCCGCCCGCTCGCTTTCTCGACTACTTCCGTCGCCGCGTCGAAAGCGACATTCTGATATGACCAGCACGTCCCCGGCGCGCATAGCCCGCTCAGGGTAAACAGGTTGCGGCGAAGGAAGGACGCGCTTTGCCCCTCCTCAAGCTTATTGTCGAAGGCGTTGCGATACAGGCCGAGGCGGTGGCTCAGCACGTCGGCGACCGTCGCCCTGGTCTGTGCGCCATTGGGTAATTGCAGCGACGGGGCGAGGGTCGCCACCGGCTGGTCGAGCGACAACTTGCCCTGTTCCGCAAGCTTGGCGACCATCGTCGACGCCACGCCCTTTGATACCGAGGCCCAGCGGAACACCGTATCCGGCGTCACCGCCTCGCCGGACCCGGCGAGCGTTTCGCCATAGCCCGACAGAAAGGTAATCCGTCCTTGTTCGACGATCCCGACCGCCATACCGACCATATTGGGCCGCGCCGCCATCCGCTTGAAGCGCGCGTCGAGCGCCGCATAGTCGACGTCGTGACGCTTCGCCGGGTCAAGCTGAGTCAGCCGCGCGCGAGTCTTCGCCTGCGCCGCTGCAGCGTTCTGCTGCGGAGATGCCGGTGGCGGCTTGTCAAAGGTTGCCGACCAGGCCAGGCCGACCGCGATAAACGCCGCCAGCCCGATCCCCAACTTGGTATCGTGCTTCAAGAACCTCTCCCCGATTCCGCTGTGGCGGTGCTGGGGCGCGCCCTCAACCGGCCACGGGAGGTCCTGCGACGAAGCGAAAGCTTACGGCGATGAAGCGAGTCGCACTGGCGTCGCTGGCCAAGCCCGACTAAGAAGAAAACATGCAATTCTTGAAGACTTTGTTCTGGATGGCCTTTGCCTTTTCGGTGGCGATCTTCGCAAGCCGCAACTGGCGCGATGTCACGGTCGACCTGTGGGGTCCGTTCGCCGCGGACATCAAGCTGCCCTTGCTGATGGGGGTGATGCTGCTGTTGGGCGGGCTGCCAACCTGGCTCATGGGCCGCAGCCGACTATGGCAACTCAAGCGCAAGCTGCTTCTGCTCGAACGCCCCGCCCCGCCCGCCGCGCCCGAGCGGGTCCCGGCAACCCCTGCCATTCCAACCGACAGGGAGCGTTTCGAATGAACCCGATCTTCGTCGCCATCGACACCCCGGACATGGAACGCGCGCTTGGCCTGGCCAAAGCCGTCGCGCCGCTCGCCGGAGGACTGAAGCTCGGTCTGGAATTCTTTTGTCACAATGGCCGCCCGGGCGTGCTGCAACTCGCCGCTACTGGCCTGCCAATCTTCATCGACCTTAAGTTCCATGACATACCCAACACCGTCGCCGGCGCGATCCAGGCGCTTGGGCCACTCACTCCAGCAGTAATTACCGTCCACGCGGCGGGCGGGCGCGCAATGATGGAGGATGCCAAGGCCGCCGCCCCAGCGGGGACAAAAGTCGTCGCAGTGACCCTGCTCACCAGCCTCGATCGCGAGGACCTCACTTCCATCGGCGTCGGCGGTGAACCGTCGGCGCAGGTCGAGCGCCTCGCCGAACTGGCGCGTGCCGCCGGGCTCGATGGGATCGTCTGCTCCGGCAACGAAGTGGCTGCCGTGCGCGCTTCGTGGAAGGAGGGCTTTTTCGTCGTTCCAGGAATTCGGCCCGCGGACACATTGGTTGGCGACCAGAAGCGCGTCATGACTCCACGGGTCGCGCTTGACACCGGCGCATCAATCCTCGTCATCGGCCGCCCGATCACCGCCGCCGAGGATCCCGCCGCCGCCCTTCGCGCCATTGCCGCGACGCTTTAGTTTACTTGCCGCAGCACTCGGCCTAGGCCGCGCCACGCACCAACGACGAGGGTTTCGATGAGCTGGCTTAGCAGCGTCCGCAATGGCATCCAGGGTCTGACCAAGCGTCAGCATGCGGACAATCTGTGGCACAAGTGCGCCAAGTGCGACACGATGATCTTCACCAAGGAATGGGAAGACAATGGTTTCGTCTGCCCGCGCTGCGACCATCATGACCGCATCGGCCCCAAGATGCGCTTCGACGCCTTGTTCGACCGCGCGCACTATGAGCAACTCGAAAGTCCCGAAGTCCGCGAGGATCCGCTCAAGTTCCGCGATACCAAGCGTTACGCCGAGCGCATCAAGATCGCCCGTGCGAAGACCGGGGAGCGCGACGCACTGATAAACGCTCGCGGAAAGATCGAGCGCCGCACTGCAATCGTCGGGGTCCAGGACTTCGCTTTCATGGGCGGATCGATGGGCGTCGCCGTTGGCGCTGCCTTCGTCGCCGGCGTCCAGGCCGCGATCCAGGCCAGATGTCCCTACATCTTGTTCACGGCTGCCGGCGGCGCGCGGATGCAGGAAGGCATATTGTCGCTCATGCAAATGCCGCGCGCCACCGTCGCGCTTGCCCAATTGCGCGAAGCTGGCCTGCCCTACATCGTTGTCCTGACCGATCCCACGACGGGCGGCGTGACCGCCAGCTACGCAATGCTGGGCGACGTTCAGCTCGCCGAGCCCGGCGCCCTAATCGGCTTTGCCGGGCAGCGCGTCATCGAACAGACAATCCGCGAAAAACTCCCCGAAGGCTTCCAGCGCGCCGAATATCTGCTTGAGCATGGCATGATCGACATGGTCGTCCACCGCCATGCGCTTAAGGACCGGCTCGCGCGCCTGATCGGCTATCTCGCACCGGAAAAGGCCCGGAACGCGGCGTGAAGCGCTTCCCCGGCGAGAGGGACCGGGAGTAATGGCCGACTTCGCCACTTCGTCCGACCCGGCGGTCCAGGCCCAGCTCGACCGCCTGGGCACGTCGATCTACGCACCCGACACTCTCGGGCTTAACCGCATCCTTGCGCTGCTCGATCGCCTCGGTAATCCGCACCATCGCCTGCCCCCCGTCTTCCATGTCGCCGGAACCAACGGCAAGGGTTCGACCTGCGCCTTCCTCCGTACCGCGCTTGAGGCCGCGGGGCACCGCGTGCACGCATTTACCAGCCCCCACCTCGTGCGCTTCAACGAGCGCATTCGCATCTGCGGTACGCTGATTGAGGATGCTGCACTTGCACCGCTCCTTGGCGAAGTGATCGACGCCACCGAGGGCATGAAGGCCAGCTTCTTCGAAGTCACCACCGCCGCCGCCTTCCTCGCATTCGCCCGCGCCCCCGCCGATGCGCTAATTCTTGAGGTCGGGCTTGGCGGCCGGCTCGACGCGACCAACGTCATCGACCGGCCGCTGGTCACCGCCATCGCCAGCCTCGGCCTCGACCACCAAAGCTACCTCGGCGACACGCTCATCGAGATAGCTGCCGAAAAAGCCGGTATCGCCAAGCGCAATGTTCCCCTCGTCACCCAGTCCTACGAGCCCCAAATTGCGAGCCGCATCACAGAAGTCGCAGCCCGCGCCGGCGCGTTCCTCATCCCGCGCGGCTCAAGCTGGGCAATCACCCCCACGGATGCCCAGCTCCGCTATCGCGACGCGCAGGGTGAACTCACTTTGCCCCTGCCCCGCCTTCCGGGTGATTATCAGTTGCTCAACGCCGGACTGGCCATCGCCATGTTGCGCCACCAGTCGCTGCTTACCGTGCCGCCATCTGCGTTGGCCCAGGCGATGACCGACACGAAATGGCCAGCCCGCCTCCAGCGCCTTGATCACGGTCCGCTCGTGGACCTGCTCCCCGACGGCAGCGAATGCTGGGTCGACGGCGGCCACAATCCCGACGCCTCACGCCTGGTCGCCCACTTCGCAAGCACGAACTGGCGCAGCGGCCCGCCCCTCACTTTGCTCTTCGCCAGCCTCAAATCCAAAGATGCCGGGGCCACCCTCGCCCCCTTCAGGGGCATCGCCGAGCGCGTCTTCACGCTCCCGATCCCCGGCCACCACAGTCACGATCCAGCGCAGCTTGCTGCTCTCGCCGATGGCATGGGTTTTTTAGCCTCCGCCCACGCGGATCTGCACACGGCACTCGGCGCAATTCCTAATCCAGCACGAACCCTTATCTTCGGCTCGCTCTACCTCGCGGGCGTTGCCCTGTCGTCGAACGGCTCGCTTCCCGACTGAGGCGTGTCGTCGCGCGCATCGCCTGCACCTTCGACCCCGGCCGTCCCG
>JALYRC010000132.1 GCA_030855555.1 Pseudomonadota bacterium | reverse complement strand
TCTAACCAACAATGTCAAAGAGCCGACGCGTTCTCTCTCCCGGTTTTTGTCCGGGCGTCGTGTGACCGACTAAAAGAGGCGCGCTGCAGAGGCGGTCCGAAGTGGCCGCCACCGCTGCTGTGAGAGGTCATCTATGTGGGATGGCTGATTCGGTCAACAGCTTTTTTCAAAAAACTGTCGCACGATCGTCATTCGCGCTGCCTAAGCCTCGGAACTCCGCGGATAATTTGTGGCGTCAGGCGGTCTGAATATAGGTCCGCAAAGCCGCCGCCTCGGCCTCGATCCGCTCAATTCGGTGTTTTACCAGGTCGCCGATCGAGACGATTCCGCGAATCTCGCCCGATTCTACGACCGGCAAGTGGCGGACCCGCTTGTTCGTCATCAGCGATAGCGCGGCAAGAATCGGGGTTGCCGTATCGACTGTCATCGCCGGCGCGCTCATGACCTTCTCGACCGGCCAGTCGAGCGCGTCGCAGCCATGCTGGGTAATAGAGGCAACCAGGTCGCGTTCGGAGAAGATGCCTTCGATCGTGCCATCAGGACCAAGAACCGGAACAGCGCCGATGCGGCGATTCCCAAGGCACAGCACCGCGTCGTGAACGCGCGTCCCTGCCGGGACTGACGCCACCTCGCCGCCCTTGGTCGAGAGAATGTCCGCGATCGTCATTTTCCGCCTCCTGCGCCGCTGCAACCTTGGCCGACGGGTTGAAGGTGTCACGATCCGCCGCCAAAGGGAAGCGCATGCCCACGCCGGACCCCCTTCCCACGCCCCCGCGCTCGATCCGACAGCGCTTCGCGCGGATCATGCGCTTGGCGGCGGCCTTCTCGATCGCCATCGCTGCGCTTGCGGTGGCGCTTGTTTCGCGCGGCCAGTCCGAGGTCCACATTCACATGCTAATCGCCGCCGCGCTTGGCATTGGACTAACCGTTCTTCTTGGAACCGCATTAATGACCCTGATCTTCCTTAGCAGCAGCAGCGGACATGACGCCGCGGCTGGCGCTCCCCCATCTGAAAGAGACGACCTATGAACGAACCCCATCGCGCGGCGATCCTGCGCGTCGTCCCTGGCCCAACCGACATTAATGCCAACGGCCATATCTTCGGTGGTTGGGTATTGAGCCAGATGGACATTGCGGCCGGCATCGTCGCCTCACGCCGAGCCAATGGCTCGGTTGCGACGGTCGCAATCGATCGAATGGAGTTCCTCGCCCCGATCCACATGCGCGACCTTATCTCGGTCTATGCGAAGGTCGAGAAGGTCGGACGGACCTCAATGCAGATCAAGATCGAAGTCGTCGCGACTCGCGATCGCGGCGCGACCGAAGTAAAGGTGACCGAAGGCATGTTCACCTTTGTCGCAATTGACGACCATGCGCGCCCGCGTGCGGTCGACCAGCCGGACGGCTAGCCCCGTAGCAAATCGGAGTTCGGGCCTCGTGCGCAGCACACAATGCGTCAGCCCTAAAGAAACGGCCCCCCTGCTGGAAGCAGGGAGGCCGATCAGCTCAACCGAATGACTTGGCGTTAGGCGGCGGGAGCGATGTCGTCACCATTTTCATCGCGCGGCTTGCGGACCCGGCGGCGGGGACGCGGCGCCTCCACTTCCGTGTCGTCATTGCCAACCCCGATTGCGGGCGGGAGGACACTGACAGCGATGCGTTCTTCATTCTCTGCCACAGGTGCAAGCTCGCGGCGCGGACGCACGGGTCGTTCTACACGATTGCCGCGATCGGTCCGCTCATTGCCGTCCGCGAGGGCGGGCCGTTCATTTTGCTCGCGCTCATTATATTCCGGACGTTCATTCCGTTCCGGTCGATCGTTGCGCTCGGGGCGGTCGTTGCGCTCAGGCCGCTCGTAGCGATCGTTACGAGCCGGCCGATCCGTGCGTTGCGGGCGATCGCCGCGCGGTTCGCCGTCCTGACGACTGCGGTCGCGGCGCGGCGCGGGACGCTGGCCGTCGCCTTCATCTTCCTCGTTCGTTTGACTCTCGGTGCTGGTGGCCCCTTCGTCGCCATCACGATCTTCATCATCACGCGGGCGGCGCTGATTCTGTTCTTCGAAGCGCGAGCGGCCATCCTCGAGGACGCGGAAATAGTGATCGGCGAACTGAAGATAATATTCGGTCTGAACACGATCCCCCGCGAGCTGCATGTCGCGCGCCAATGCCTTATATTTCTCGAGCAATTGGGCGGCATTGCCGCGCTGGCGATTGTCCTGACGATTGCCGTCCGGACGACCTGACATTCCCTGGGGACGCTGCCCACCGCGACCGCGACGGCGGCCGCCTTGGCGATTGTTGATCAAGTCTCGTAATCCCTGTCGCACCGGCGCTCGCGAGATCGCGAATGCCCTTAATGATCGTCCCTCGCCCGAAAGCGAGTATCCCGCCGCGATCGGCCTGCGCCTCGTTTGCGCAAGTCGACCCTCCGTTGCCGTTCTTCGCCAAATGAGGCGTGAGTTCGGCGATTTCGTCGGGGGTCGGTGGCGGGGAGCGTGTCAATCGTCTGAGATGCAGCCCCGTCCCTGCGCCCGATGTATAGCGCGACCGCCGATATTCCAAGCGTTTTCGATGAACTCGCTGGATTAAGCGCGAATCAACAGCGCGCGCGGTCGGTCGGCAAGGTCGCGGGCGAGCAACGGAGCGTGGCCTTCGGCGATGAACAAAGCGGCTGCGCTGTCGCCCTGGTCATGGCCAATCTCGATCGCCGCGAGCCCGCCGTTCGCGAGCAATGACCCGATCACCGGGGCCAGGCGGCGATAGTCGTCGAGCCCGTCGGGACCAGCGAACAAGGCTTCGGCCGGTTCGTAAGCGGCGACTCCCGATCCGGTCTTGGCGTCGACCGCGACGTACGGCGGGTTGCACAGGATCAGGTCATAGCGATTCTTCAGCCCGCTTGCCCAATCTCCGATCTGAAGCGCCGCACGCCCGGCAAGGCCGAGGCGTTCGGCGTTGCGCTGGGCATAAGATAAAGCGATCGGCGAGGCATCGACGCCTAGTCCGGTCGCCTTTGGCCATTCGTCGAGAGCCGCGAGAAGCAGTGTTCCGGGCCCGGTCCCAAGGTCCAGGATTCGCGATGGCCCGGCAGTGCCGGCAAAATGTTCGACTGCAGCGGCAAGCAATGTCTCGCTGTCAGGGCGCGGGATCAGGGCACCCGGGCCGATGTCGAGGTCGATCGTCCAGAATGCGCGGTGGCCGGTGATGTAAGCGATAGGTTCGAGCGCGAGGCGGCGGTCGACCATTTCGAAGAAGGTAGCGGGGATGACAACTTTGGGGGGGTCGAGGATCAGCCGGTCACGAGCGATGCCCAAAGCCGCGGCCATGAGCAGTTCGGCATCGAGCCTAGGCGTGTCACTCGTATGAGACAGTTGTTCAGTTGCGCGAGCGAGCGAGCGGGCGATTCGGCTCACGCTTCGTCGAGGCCGGCGAGACGTTCGGCTTCATCCTCGGCGATCAGCGCGTCGGTAAGTTCCTCGAGCCCGGGGCCCGCCAGAATGGCGTCGAGCTTGTGCAGCGTCAAATTGATGCGATGGTCGGTAACCCGGCCCTGCGGAAAATTGTAGGTGCGGATGCGTTCCGAGCGGTCGCCAGATCCAACCATTGACTTGCGCGTGCCGGCTCGCTCGTCGGCAAGACGGCTGCGCTCAAGCTCATAGAGCCGCGTGCGCAACACCTTCAATGCCTTGGCCTTATTCTTGTGCTGCGATTTCTCGTCCTGCTGAATAACGACCAGCCCGGTCGGCAAATGCGTGATTCGAACCGCGCTGTCTGTCGTATTGACGGACTGACCGCCGGGACCGGAGGAACGATAGACGTCAATGCGCAGATCGGCGTCATTAATGACGACATCGACCTCCTCCGCCTCCGGCAGCACGGCCACAGTCGCGGCGGAGGTGTGGATTCGCCCGCCACTTTCGGTCGCCGGGACGCGCTGGACGCGGTGGACTCCGCT
>JALYRC010000057.1 GCA_030855555.1 Pseudomonadota bacterium | reverse complement strand
TCCGAGCTGGTCACATTGACCGGCGCCGAGCTAACCAGGTTCGGGTTACGAATAAGGGTACCGGTGACGACGATGTCGGCGCCCTGCGGATCAGCTTGGCCTTCAGCTACCGCTTCCGAGACCTGGTTGGCAGGAACACCCGGGATGGCGACGCCCGGTCCGGGGGTCTCGGCTGGCGGTGGCGGCGTCGTGGTTGTCGTCTGCGCGAAAGCGGCGGTCGAAAACGACATCCCCGCGATCACTGTGGTCGCGAGCAGCGACCCCTTAAACATCTTCGACATGTTGTTCCCCTCAGGTATGCGCTCTGAGCGCGAGTAATCTGCCATGGGCACTGGTCCCATTGTGAGGCACTCCTAAGGGATAGTGCGCAGCGGACGCAATGCGCCCCAAGCCGGCGGACGCTGTTTCATCGCCACCGTGTTGTAATTGGGTTACAGATTGATTTCGGCTGTGCGCCTGTCACTTTCATGCCGCAAGGGACCGCAGGAGGATCGAGTTTATGACCAATAGGGCGCCGATGATTGGAGTCATGCTCCTGGCTTTTGCGGGTTCAGCGGCCGCCCAGTCTTCGCCAACCGGGCCGCCGAACCAGTCTCGCCACCTGACGGCTATCGAGGCGTGTCGCGCGATCGGCGCGGATGCAGCGCGCCTCGCCTGTTTCGACCGCGAGGCTGGTGCGCTTGTATCGGCTTCACGCAGTGGCGAGCTATCGGTCGTCAATCGTGCCGATATGCGCACTGCGCGTCGCTCCCTGTTCGGCTTTGCGCTTCCCAAGCTGCCCTTCTTCGTTGGCGACAAGAGCGCCGACGAGGTCCCCGACACGCTGGATTCGACGATCGTCTCGGCGCAATCGATGGCCAACGACCGCTTCCGCATCAAAATCTCCGCCGGTGATGCGGTTTGGGAAACGACCGAATCGCCGATAAACCTTAGCGCACCGCGCGCGGGCGAGAAGATCGTTATCAGGAAGGCCGCGCTTGGGTCTTATTTCCTGCGCATCAATGGCCAAAACGGGGTCAAGGGACGTCGGGTAAAGTAGCTCCCGCGCGGCGTTCGGCCTCGAAGCTTGCGGCCGCGTCCGCATAGGCCTCCTGGCGCGCCACGGACCAATAGCGCAATTGCTCAAGCGGTATTCGCTTGTCCGTGACCGCGCACAGGACATGGTCGCCGCCGCCGGTCAGCTGGAAAGTGCCGTGGGAATAGTGGACCTTGGCGAGCCGCCCGGTTCCGCTCATCAACATATCAATCCTTGGGGTCGAATAAATTGGGCTGCGATGATGAATAGGCGCTCGTGCCCTTGCGCTCAACCCTTCGCACTGCAGACGCGACCGCCGCAAGGGGATCGCCGACGCTTGCTGCGACCCGGCCATCGGCGAAGTGCAGGTCGATTGCGCGCGCCGCCCGCGCGTCGGCGGCGTGGACCAAAGTTTTGCCTAGGCGATCGGTGACCCGGACATAGCCTTTGCGAAGCGGGCGATCGGGGTGCGCCAGTGTCGCCAGCCGCCAAAGATCGTCGAGCTGCTTGGACGCTGCGTCGATTCGGCGCTGGGGCGATGAGGGTCGCAAGTCGGCCAGCCGCTGGTGGCCGTGGTCGACCTTCCGCTGGAGCAAGCCAAGGGTCAGGCGCGCTCCGGATTCGGCAAGTGCTGCCCGGCCCTTGCCAGCGCGATTGTCGAGGCCGCGCGGCAAGCGCTCGCCAAGTTCGTCGAGCCGTTGTCCGAGCGGCGTGAGCAGGCTCGCGGCCTGCGGGAAACGAAGCGCCTTGAACCGTTCCTTGCCAAGCGCCATTCCCCGCACCGCAGCGCGCCCGAGCCGCTGGCCGAATTCGCCCAGAAGCATTGTCAGTTCGGCGCGCACCGGGACGGCGATCTCCGCCGCCGCGGTTGGCGTCGGGGCGCGGCGGTCGGCGGCAAAGTCGATCAGGGTGGTGTCGGTCTCGTGCCCGACCGCACTGATCAGCGGGATCGGCGAAGCCGCCGCGGCGCGCACCACTTCTTCCTCGTTGAATGCCCACAGGTCCTCGATCGAACCGCCGCCACGCGCGACGATGATTAGGTCCGGCCTAGGTACCGCGCCGCCGCGCTCGATCGAGCCGAAGCCACGAATCGCTGCGGCGATCCGTCCCGCAGCGCCGTCGCCCTGGACTGGCACCGGCCAGACAATGACGTGGGTCGGGCAGCGATCCTCGAGCCGATGGAGGATATCGCGAATCACGGCGCCAGTCGGGGAAGTCACGACTCCGATCACGTGGGGCAGGAATGGTAGCGGGCGCTTCCTTGCCGCGTCGAACAAGCCCTCCGCGGCAAGCGTCCGCCGCCTTTGATCCAGCAGGGCCATGAGCGCGCCAGCCCCTGCGAGTTCCATGCGACTGACGACGATCTGATATTTCGACCGCCCGGCGTAGGTCGTGAGCTTCCCAGTGGCTATGACTTCAGCGCCATCCTCGGGGCGAAACGCCAGACCGCCAGCCTGCCCCTTCCAGATCACGGCATCCATGCAAGCGGCTTCGTCCTTGAGCGTGAAATAGCAATGTCCCGACGCGTGTCGCTTCCAACCCGAAATTTCACCGCGAACCCGGACGTGTCCAAAGGCGCCCTCGACCGTGCGCTTCAACGCGCCCGCCAATTCGCTCACGGTCTGCGCTGGTGAATTGTCGCCCGGGCGATGGGCCGCTATCAGGCCGGGATCGCCTTCGGGACCAAGATCGGGAAGAGTCATTGAATATTCTGCTTCTGGGATCGGGCGGACGCGAGGATGCGCTGGCATGGCGGCTAAGGCAATCGCCGGCGTGCGACAATCTGGTTGCTGCTCCGGGTAACCCGGGAATAGCGCGGTGGGCCGATTGCGTCGCGATCGATGCCTGCAATCCTGGGGCCGTCGTAGAGCTTGGTTCAGCGCACGCGATTGATCTGATCGTCGTCGGCCCCGAAGCCCCGCTGGTGGCGGGGGTGGCCGATGCCGCGCGAGCGGCCGGCTTTGCCGTCTTCGGCCCGAGCGCCGCTGCAGCGATGCTCGAAGGGAGCAAGGGCTTCACCAAGGATTTGTGCACGCGGGCCGGCATCCCGACCGCCGCTTACGTCCGCGTCGAGATGGCGACGGACGCTCTTGCGGCGCTCGATCGGTTCGATGTCCCCGTGGTCATCAAGGCCGACGGGCTTGCTGCCGGCAAGGGCGTGACCGTGGCAATGACTCGTGCCGAGGCCGAAGCAGCGATCGATCTGGCAGGTGACGGGCCGATGGTGATCGAGGAATTCCTCGAGGGGGAAGAAGCGAGCCTGTTCGCGCTTGTCCACGGCGAGCGCGCCGTAGTCCTTGCGAGCGCGCAAGATCACAAGCGCGTTGGCGAAGGCGATACCGGCCCCAACACTGGCGGCATGGGAGCCTATTCACCCGCGCTTGTCCTCACCCCCGAATTGGAAGCACGGGTGATGCGCGAGATCGTGGAGCCCACCGCCCGCGAAATGGTCGCGGCGGGAACCCCATTTTCGGGCGTATTGTTCGCCGGGCTGATGCTGACGGCCGACGGCCCCAAGCTGATCGAATATAATGTCCGCTTCGGCGACCCCGAATGCGAAGCGATCATGCCGCGCATCGAAGATGATCTCGCCGAATTGCTGATGGCGGTGGCCACGGGCGCGCCGTTTGCAGCCCCGACGCTAAGCGATAAATCAGCGATGACAGTCGTAGTTGCTGCAAGTGGTTACCCCGCTACTCCGCTTCGCGGCGGTGCGATCGATGGTGTCGAGGCGGCCGAGCGCGAGCCGGGCGTGACCGTGTTCCATGCGGGCACTGCTCGACACTCGTCGGGCGCCTTGCTGGCCAGCGGCGGGCGAGTATTGGCGGTCACGGCAATCGCCGACACGCTCGCCAATGCAAGAGCGCGCGCCTATCGCGGGGTCGATGCGATCACCTATGCCGATGGCTTTCACCGCCGTGACATCGGATGGCGGGAGCTGGGAAGAAAAGCATGAACCGAAGCCTGATATTCATCGCCGGGATTGCAGCGACCATCGCTTTCGCCGGCCTGTGGCACGGACCGCTTGGCGCCGGGGAGCGCCTTGCAGCGCGCGCAGAGAAAATCGCTCACAAGACCCTGATCTATTATGAACTGCCGGCAGTTTCGGCGCGGGTGGCGCGGGATCCTCTAAGGCGAAAAATCTTGCTGTCGGGCCCGGCGGACAGCTTCCAGCGCAGCGAGCTGGTACGCATCATGGGCCAGGTCCCGGGAATCAACGAAGCCAGCTGGGAACTCGCCTCGGTTCCAAGGGGCCCCCGTCGATGACCGTGCCCCTGTTCGTCGAGGCCGCCCTGCTTGGACTGTTCGGCTTCGGCCTTGGTTTGTTGCTGACCTATCTGCTTGAGCTACGCCGCCGTGCCCGTCGCTTCGACCGGCGCTTTTGAGGAATATGTCTTGATAGAACTTTGGAATGAATATTGGCCGGTAATCGTGGTCGGCCTGATCATCGGGCTAATCGTTGGCTATCTAATTTTCCGCCCGCGCCAGCGCATCACGCTGTCGCACGACACGCCCGTCCGCCCGCACATGGCAATCGTACAGCGCTCGCACGGGGCAGGGATAACCGACGAAGCCGCGCGTGCGACGAGTGACGTTGCCGGGCAACTCCTTGGTGCCGACGTCAGCGCGCAACTTCCCAGCGGTGACGGAGATCCCGACAATCTCCAGGCGCTCAAGGGGGTTGGCCCAAAACTTGCGGCGCTGCTCAACGCACAGGGACTGACCCGCTTCGCCCAAATTGCAAGCCTGTCGCCGGGACAGATCGAGGCGCTCGACACGCAGCTCGGTGCTTTTCGCGGCCGTCTGACCCGCGACCGGGTCGTCGAGCAGGCGCATTACCTCGCCCGCGGCGACACCGATGGTTACCGGGATAAATTCGGCGCGCTGTAGAAAAGTGAGACGGCGCCGCGCTCAGGCGACCGTCTTCGCTTCGCCCTCCGCGCCTGCGGGGCGTTTCCTGGACCGTCGGCTGACCAGTAATTTGTCGATCTTGCGACCGTCCATATCGACGATCTCGAACTTGAACTGATCGAAGCGGAATGTCTCGCCGGTTTCGGGAATGCGCTTGAGCACCCACAAGGCAAAGCCCGCGACGGTCGAATAATCGCGGTCTTCGGGCATCGACACCCCGAGCCGGTCAGAGAGCAAATCCGCGCTCGCGGCGCCCGACACCAGCCAGCTGCCGTCTTCGCGCTCCACGCACGGCGGGTCCTCGCCCTCGTCAAGATCATTGGCAAAGGCGCCTGCAAGCGCCGCGAGCAAGGAGCCGGGCGTGACGATGCCATCGAGATGACCATATTCGTCGTGCACGAGAGCGAGCGGAACCTCGGCACTGCGCAGCACTGCAAGAGCATCCATCGCGTCCATCAGGTCGGGAATGACCGGCGGCGAACGCATCAGTTTGGCAAGGTCGATCTCATCGCCATCGAGCAGTGCCGCGAGCATGTCGCGGGTCGAAACCACCCCTACAATTGCATCGGCCGAACCCTTGGCCACCGGCAGCCGGCTGTGCGGAGTCGCTGCAAGCTCGGCGCGAATTTCCTCGCGCGAGCAGTTCAGATCGATCCAGTCGATGTCGGTTCGCGGAGTCATGATTTCGCGCACCGGGCGGTCGGCGAGCCGGACGATCCCGGAAATGATCGCGCGCTCATTCTCCTCGAGAACGCCCGCGTTCTGCGCTTCCGCAACCACGAGGTGAAGCTCCTCCGCAGTGACGACGTTCTTGCTTTCGCGATCCAGCCCCATGAGGTGGAAGATCAGGGCACTGGTGCGGTCGAGCAGCCACACGAATGGCGCGGTGACCTTCGACAGCAGGTTCATCGGCCGCGACACCAGCGCCGCGATCTTTTCCGGATTGCGGAGGGCAAACTGCTTCGGGACCAGTTCGCCGATGATCAGTGACAGATAGGTCGTAATGGCGATCACGATGCTGAACCCGAGCGTCTGCGCCGTATCGGGCGCCATTCCGAAATACACTTCAAACCGCTGGGCCAATGGTGCGCCAAGCGTCGAACCCGAATAGGCCCCAGCAAGGATTCCGATCAGAGTGATCCCGATCTGAACCGTCGAGAGGAAGCGGCTTGGGTCGGCGGCGAGCAGCAAAGCGGCCTTGGCCCCTGCCGATCCAGATTTCGCCATCGCCCTAAGCCGCGCTTCCCGCGACGAGACGATCGCCAGCTCGCTCATGGCGAAGACGCCGTTGAGCCCGATCAGCGCCACGATCAGGACGATGTCAAACCAGGGAATAGGCGCCAAGGGTCCGCTCATGATGAAGCCCTCCCATGCCGCTTCTAATGCGGCTCGGCAAGGCGGGCCAAGATCGATAAGCACCCGGAACTATCGAGGGCGGGCACCGTTCCCAATCCGAATCGATTTGCCCTCTGGGAGAAGAATATGCGTCATTTGCGAAGTATCGCGCTGCTTGGCCTTTCGGGCGCCGTCGCTGCGATCAGCGCCTGCTCGACCAGCTCCGGTTACGCGCCCCGCCCGATCTATCAGGACCCGAGCGTCGGCGCCGGCCCGATCAGCGCCTATCTGGCGGGCGACATTGTCGGTGGACGCAGCAGCCGCCGGGCCAAGATGGTGCGCGCCAGGATAGCGCCTTTGGCTGACGCGGAGGCCGCCGGCTACATGCAGCGCCAGGAGGCCGCCTTCCGCCGCGAAACGGTTGGCACTGGCGTGGAGGTCATTCGCAGCGGTTCCGATGTTGTCTTGCGCATGCCGGCGGCAATCACGTTTCCGGTCGGTAGCTATGCGATCCAGCCGCCGTTTCAGTCGACCCTGCGCGAAATCGCCCAGACGCTGCGCCTCGGCAATCAGACCTATGTCGACGTGCTCGGGCACACGGATGCGAGCGGAAGCGAGGCTTCGAACCAGGCCTTGTCGGTCAGCCGTGCCCAAGCGGTTGCCAATTATCTCAAGTCGCGCGGCGTCGTTGCGGCGCGGGTCGCGGTCAAGGGCTACGGAGAGAGCGCGCCGATCGCGAGCAACGACACCGAGGAGGGCCGCGCCCAGAACCGCCGCATCGAAATTCGCGTCGTTCCGCTGACGCGTTAGCTCGCTAGCGCCGGTCGCGAAAGAATTCGCGCAACTGCGTCGAAGCTTCGGCTTCTCCGATCCCGCCGAGCACGTCGGGGCGGTGGTGGCAGGTGGCGAGGCCGAAAATTCGTGCGCCGTGCATGACCCCGCCCCCTTTGGGGTCCTCGGCGGCGAAGCGCAGCGATGCAATTCGCGCTAGTGCGATTGCGGCGGCGCACATCGCGCACGGCTCCAGCGTGACCCACAAGGTACAATCGTCAAGTCGCGGCTGCCCAAGCCTAGTCGCGGCCTCGCGGATAGCCATCATTTCGGCATGCGCAGTCGGGTCAAGCGAACCGCG
Organism: Pseudomonadota bacterium; assembly: GCA_030855555.1. Taxonomy (GTDB): domain Bacteria; phylum Pseudomonadota; class Alphaproteobacteria; order Sphingomonadales; family Sphingomonadaceae; genus Sphingomicrobium. Next base: position 62,079 of record JALYRC010000057.1, on the reverse strand, counting down.
CATCGCATTGCGCGCCTCCGCGATCATCTCTCCGTCGAGGGTGATAACCGCACCGACCGGCACTTCGCCCGCTGCCGCGGCCTCCGCCGCGAGGCCGAGCGCCCGGCGCATTGGTGCCGGAAGCGGAAAGGCGCTCATGGACGCGGGCTAGTCATCCCTGCGAGCGCCGCCATTATTGGGCGCTATTGCCCTGGACCGGCGGGGCTGGAGCAGGGGTTTGCGCCGGGGCGGCTGGGTCGCCTGGGCGGCGCACTTCGACACTCGGCACTGCGATTCGGGTATCGCTCGGCTGTATCTCGACCTTGGGCACTGCGACCGTCTTTCCCGTGCCGACGCCGATCGAGCCCGTCTGAATATCGAACGCCGGTGTCTGGCCGGGACGCGTAATGACCTTGCCATTTTCAACCGTGACGCTCGGCGCCACTGCGGGCTGCGTCATGGGCAGTTTGACCATGCCGGTCAGGACCGCGGCGATGAGCGCAACGACGACCACGATGAGGACTAGAAAAACTGCGCGCATTGGTCGCTCCTGAAAACCTGGGACGATCATAGGCAAGGCGGCAGCGGGTGTCGAGTTACCGACCAAGCGCGGCGCGATCCGAGACAATGAGGTTGACGAAAGCAGCGACGCGGCGTAACGGGCTCGCCTTTCCGGGCACAGCTGTGCCACCTTCAGAATCAGGATGATAATTATGGCGCGCGTCTGCGAACTGACCGGCAAGGGCCGGCAGGTGGGCAACAATGTTTCCCACGCCAATAACAAGACCAAGCGCACCTTTCTGCCCAATCTGCAGAATGTGACCTTGCTTTCGGAAGCGCTCGACAAGAGCGTCAAGCTACGCGTTTCGACGCACGGACTGCGCTCGGTCGAGCATGTCGGCGGGCTCGACAATTGGCTCACCAAGACCAATGCCGACAAGCTGTCGTCGCGCGCCGTCAAGCTGAAGCGTGAACTCGCGAAGAAGGCGAAGCTCGCCGCCGCGTAAGGCGTTTCGCGAGCCAGTCTTGCGAATCAGGCATCTGGACCGAGGTCCAGCGCCACGAGCAGGGTTCGCATCCACGGCCGAAAATTATTGTCGCTGACGATCCACAGTCGCGTCCCGCCATCGGACAGGGGCGCGGCTGCTATGCCCTCCATATTGTCCAGCATGCCGAGATCGAGCGCGATCCGCCGTGCCGGCCTGCCCGCGCCGCTGGCAATCCACAGTTGATTATCGAACCCAAGAAGCCGGGGCCGGCGAATCAGCAATATAAGGCGTCCGTCGGGGAGCCGGGTCGCGTCGGAGTTCCACGCCGGTGCGGTCATATTGCCCCTTGCGGCTCGCCCGCCGCCTTCGGGAAGCACCATTACTCCTGCTGCCCCTTGGACGAGCGCTTCGCCGCCGCGATTGGCGCGCCACTTCACCTTGAGCGAGCGCCTCGCCAGCACGCGCCCGAAGTCCCGGCTGAACAAATATAGCGAATGGCGATTCTCGAACCCAACCCACCAGCCGCGGCCGTTGCGATCGGCGAGTAGGGATTCGCTGTCGCGGCCCGATTTTCGAAACTGGCTACCCGGCCCGCCGGGCAGATCGCGAAGTGCTATTCGGAAATGCTGGCCGGGCATCGGCGGGGCAAACCGCGCGACCACCCCCGCATCGGTCAAAGCGACCAACGTACCGCCCTCGACGGCAAGCGCCGACAATCCGCCGAAGCGGGGATCGGCCGCGCTTAGCTGCCACGCCTTCACTCCCCGCGCCATCGTCACCGGGACGGCGCGTCCGTCCACCACTCGCTCCGGGGCGGGCCAACGGCTTGGTTGCGCCTTGTTCCACATTGCCGTGGCGAGAATTGGCAGCGCCAACGCCAAGCTACTGATAATGCAGGCTTTGCTGAACATTGACTGCAAGCGCCGTTCAGAGTTCATAACCGTCCAAATGGTTATAAGCCTTTGTAACGGCGAAGCTTTCCCCTTGGCTTCGCTGCGACGCCGGCCACGGCGGACAGGTTCCCTCGTGTCGCGTTACGAGGGGGACCCGGCACCAGTTGCGTTCTGTGCCGGGTCCATCCTGTCCCCGTGCGGCCGGCGTCATTCCGTGTCGAACAGCGCTGCGAGCTGATCGATCAATGCACCGCCCAATTGTTCGGCATCCATGATCGTCACTGCGCGGCTGTAGTAGCGGGTCACGTCATGGCCGATGCCGATCGCGGCCAGCTCAACATTCGATCGAGTCTCGATCCAACCAATCACCTGCCGCAAATGCTTTTCCAAATAGGTCCCGCTGTTGGCGGAAGCGGTCGAATCGTCGACCGGTGCGCCGTCGGAGATAATCAACAGGATGCGCCGCTCTTCGGGCCGTGCGAGCAAGCGATTATGCGCCCAGATGAGTGCCTCGCCGTCGATATTCTCCTTAAGCAGCCCCTCGCGCATCATCAGTCCCAGATGCCGCCGCGCGTGACGATAGGGCTGGTCGGCGCGCTTGTAGATGATGTGGCGTAGATCGTTGAGCCGCCCCGGCTCGACCGGACGTCCCTCGGCAAGCCAGGTTTCGCGGCTCTGCCCGCCCTTCCAGGCACGCGTCGTAAAGCCGAGCACCTCGGTCGCCACTCCGCACCGCTCAAGCGTTCGCGCCATAATATCGGCGCACGTCGCGGCGATCGAAATCGGCCGTCCGCGCATCGATCCACTGTTGTCGATCAGCAGGCTGACGACGGTATCCTTAAAGTCGGTCTCGCGCTCGACCTTGTACGACAGCGAGTGTGCCGGCGACACGACGACGCGGGCCAGCCGGGCCGCATCGAGAATGCCTTCTTCCTGGTCGAAGTCCCAACTGCGCGCCTGCTGCGCCATCAAGCGTCGCGCCAGCCGATTGGCAAGCCGCGTCACCACGCCTTGCAGCTGGCTCATCTGCTGGTCGAGATAAGCGCGCAGCCGGGTCAACTCCTCGGGATCGCACAGCTCGCCTGCCTCGACGACTTCGTCGAAGCGCCTGGTATATTCGCGATAGTCGCTGCTTGGGGCTTCCTGCCAATTACGGCGTGACGGGCTGGCCTGGGCCTGCTCGGCGCCTTCATCTCCGGCCGTCGCCTCGCCTTCTTCGTCCCGCTCGCTCTGCCCGTCATCGTCGCCCTCGTCGCGTTCCTCGCTATCGGAGCGCATCTCCATTTCGCCGCCGGCCGCGCCGCTGTCGGATTCGGCATCATCCTGCTCGTCAGGACCTTCCTCCTCCCCCTTGTCGTCTTCGCCGCCTTCTTCGGGCTGCTCCTCGGCACGGTCTTCGGCGGCGGCTAGCTCAAGATCCTCAAGCAATTGCCGCGCCAAGGTCGCATAGGCCCCTTGATCGTCGATCGTCAGCCCAAGCGCATCGAGATCGGCCCCCGCCTGTGCCTCGATCCACGGCGCAATCATCGCCAACGCCGCGTGTGCAGCGGCCGGCGGCGCCTCGCCGGTCAGCCGCTGGCGGGCAATGAGTCCAACCGCCGTCGACAGCGGCACCTCGGCTGCGCTCCTCGCCCGAGTAATTGCATCGGTCCGCAGCCGCGCGTCAGCGAGCCGCGAGAGATTGAAACGCACTCCCTCCATCGCACGGGCCCCAAGTGCTTCGACGCGCGCCCCTTCGAGCGCATCGAACACAGCGCGCGCATCATTGTCCTCGCCGCCGCGCGGCGCGCGCGATTCGTGCAGCTTCGCATCGTGGTGCCTCAGCTTCAACGCAAGCGCGTCCGCGCCACCGCGCGCCTCGGCCACGAGCCGCGGTTCCAGCGCCGCGCCCGGGGAAGCAACGCGCGCCGTCTTTCCGCTGGGGACTGCGCCCTCCGACCCGAACATCACATCTACTTCGGCGTCGCGCGCAATCGCCCGCGTTGCTCCGGCAAGCGCGTGACGAAATTGGTCGAGCGGCGCGAGGCGGGTCAAGTCAGCCCCGACCGACGATGCTTTCGGGCAAATCCTTGCCGAATACGCGCTGGTAATATTCGGCGATCAGCGCGCGTTCGCTGTCGTCGCATTTATTGAGGAAGCTCAGCCGGAAGGCGAAACCCACGTCCCTGAAGATCAGCGCATTCTGCGCCCAGCTAATTACCGTACGCGGGCTCATCACGGTCGAGATGTCGCCATTGATGAACCCCTGGCGCGACAGATCGGCGACCTTGACCATCTTGGTCACTGTGTCCTTGCCGTCCTTATTGTCATATTCGCCGGACTTCGCGAGCACGATCTGCGCCTCGGTCGCGGCGGGCAGATAGTTCAGAGTCGCGACGATGTTCCAGCGATCGAGCTGCCCCTGGTTGAGCGCCTGCGTGCCATGATACAGACCCGTCGTGTCTCCCAACCCGATCGTGTTGGTGGTCGCGAACAACCGGAACCACGGGTTTGGCCGGATCACGCGATTCTGGTCGAGAAGGGTCAGCTTGCCATCGGTTTCAAGCACGCGCTGGATGACGAACATCACGTCGGGTCGTCCGGCGTCATATTCATCGAACACCAAAGCGACCGGATGCTGAAGCGCCCACGGCAGCAGGCCTTCGCGAAACTCAGTCACCTGCTGGCCGTCCTTGAGCACGATCGCGTCGCGCCCGACGAGGTCGATGCGGCTGATATGCGCATCGAGATTAATTCGCACCGTCGGCCAGTTGAGTCGTGCCGCGACCTGTTCGATATGAGTCGACTTGCCAGTGCCGTGATAGCCCTGGATCATCACCCGGCGATTTTTGGCGAACCCCGCCGCGATCGCCAGCGTGGTGTCGGGATCGAACACATAGGCCGGGTCGATGTCGGGGACGCGTTCGTCGGCCTGACTGAACGCCGGGATTTCCATGTCGCTGTCGATCCCGAAGGCGTCGCGCAGCTTGACCATCTTGTCGGGAGTCGCCTGGATGGTGTCGGCGCGGCTTTCGGGGGCGATGTTGGGAATGTCGTTCATGAAATCCGCCTTAGGCACTTCGCCCTACCGTCTCAACTCCCCGAGCCAACCTTTGGGGGCAGGACAAACAAGGTCACGAATTTCTCCGCCACCGTCCGGTCTCCGCTGATTCCGAGCTGATCGATGGGTGCTCCGCCATAGACCACCGCAGCAAGCGTGGTCGGGGCGGCCGTAATCACCGCGTCGCATTCCTCGATGTTTCCTTGTGCAACCTTGATTCGGCCCTTGCGGACACGCGCAACATAGCGGTCCTTGCCGAACACGAAGCCCACTTTGGCATCAACCTTGCGTGCCCTTTTCTCGTCGATCATCGTGCGGAAGGACAATAGGATCGACACGCCGCTCAGCGGCAAGGTCGGATCATGCGCGGGCGATCGAGCCGCCCACCGCCCAAGCGCCTGAATGACGGGCTCGGCCTCAAGCCCCCACGGCGTCGCTTCATAGACTTGCGCGCTGGCAGGCGGGGGCAGGGTTCGCCGCCGCGCCAGCCCGCGCTCCTCGAGTTCGGCCAGCCTCTGGGTCAGGACGTTGGCACTCAAGCCGGGCAGGTCGGCGCGCAATTGGGAAAAGCGCCGCGGTCCAAGCATCAGCTCCCGTAACACCAGCAAGGTCCAGCGGTCGCCGATCAGCTCAAGGCCGTGAGCGGTACCGCAGGCATCATCATAGCGTCGCTTGGGCTCGCCTGGACGCTTTGTAGTTATGTTTTCTGACTTCACAGTTGTAAACTATAACTTGAGCGAATAAAAAGCAAGTGGAGTCGAGTCGTTTGCTTGCCATCGAAGGAGAGAGATGATGACCTATGTGGAAGGTTTTGTTGCCGCGGTCCCAACGGCCAACAAAGAGGAATATCGCAGGCACGCGGCCGATGCGGCGCCCCTGTTCCGGGAACTCGGCGTTATCCGGCAGGTAGAAGCGTGGGGCGACGACGTGCCCAAGGGGAAACTCACCGACTTTCAAGGAGCGGTCCAGGCCAGGGGTGACGAAACCGTCGTCTTCGCTTTCTTCGAATATCCCGACAAGGCAACCCGCGACGCCGCCAACGCAAAGATGATGAGCGACCCGCGGATGAAGGAAATGGGCGAAGCCATGCCGTTCGACGGCAAGCGCATGATCATGGGCGGCTTCCAGTGCATCGTCGACGAAAAGGCCTCGGGCCGGAGCGGCTACACCGATGGTTTCGTAGTGCCCGTGCCTCACGACAAGAAGGAAGCTTATCGCACGATGGCGCAGATGGCGGCAGCCAAGTTCAAGCAGCAAGGTGCTTTGCGCGTTGTCGAAGCGTGGGGCGACGACGTCCCCGATGGCACGGTCACCGACTTCAAGCGCGCGGTGCAGGCGACCGATGGCGAGAATGTCGTCTATTCCTATGTGGAATGGCCGGACAAGGCGACGCGTGACGCCGGATGGCAGAACGTCATGGCCGATCCCGACATGAAGCCAGACGGCGAGATGCCATTCGATGGCAAGCGAATGTTCTGGGGCGGGTTCGAGCCGATCTTGGACACCGCCCAAGGTTGAGCAAAGGCGGGAAAAATGAGGAAAGCGATATGACGAGCAAGATCACCACCTGCCTGTGGTTCGACGGACAGGCAGAGGAAGCCGCCAATTTTTATCAGGTGACCTTTCCCGACAGTCACGTCCACGCGGTCCGCCGCGCGCCGGGGGACTTCCCGGGCGGCAAAGAGGGCGATGTCCTGACCGTCGAATTTACTGTGCTTGGAATGGACTTCCTCGGGCTTAACGGCGGGCCACAGTTCAAATTTGATGAAGCCGTGTCCTTCATCGTCTCGACGGAGGACCAAGCCGAAACCGACCGTTATTGGAACGCGATCATCGACAGCGGCGGCAGCGAAAGCGAATGCGGCTGGTGCAAGGACCGCTTTGGCCTGTCGTGGCAAATCACCCCGCGCCGGCTAACCGAATATTTCAACGAGGGCGGGGAACGTGGAAAGCGCGCCTTCGAAGCGATGATGACGATGAAAAAGATCGACATCGCCGCGCTGGAGGCTGCGGCGGAGGGGGCGGCCGCCGATGCGTAACGCATGCGAGCGGCCGGCCAAGCCTTGGCAGCGTGGGGAGTGCCACCCATAACTGGCACTCCACGGCCTTTTTTGAGGTGAAGTTCGACGTGCCGAATAAGCTGATGGTGGTGATGGCGTCGATGGTGGCGTGTCTCGCGAGCGCCGCCTCTCCCCAGACGCCTGACGCGCGTGCCGGGACTTTAGATGGCGGGCGCATTACGGCGCGGGTTCAGACTAGTGCCGAAGCGCTGGCGCAGGATGCGGCTAGCTATGCGCGGCGCTATGGGATGACGGTCGAAGCGGCGGTGCCGCGGTTGCGGGCGTTGCAGGCGAGTGCGGCGGTTACAGACGAAATCCGGCAGACGTATCGCGAGCGGCTGGTCGGGGTGTCGATCGACCATGCCCCGGTGTTTCGGCTGGTGGTCCTGCTGACCGGAACGGCGCCAGTGGCGGACACGAGCATAATGGTCGACGGGCTGGTTGTGCCGATCGTTTTTCGAACCGGGGCGCCGACCACCGGCGACGATGTTATCCGCGCAATGCTCCAGCGCGGGCCGCAGCTTACGGAACTGCTTCCGCAGCATCGCGGCATGGGGCTCGATGCGCGAACCGGCGAACTGGTCATGCTGATCCGCGCGCAGGACGCGGCTCGCCCCGACCTGACCGCACTTCGCGAGCGCGCCGAAGCGCTGGCCGGGGTCAAGGTGCGCTTCGACCGGGCCGAGCGCGAGACGGTCGACATGGCATTGGCGGGGGGCGCGCGGGTCGTGGGTATCAATCCCGCGGACGGCAAGCGTTACGCCTGCACGACGGGTTTTACCGTGAGCGACGGAGAGCGCAGCGGGATCGCAACGGCGGCGCATTGCCCCGACGCATTGGTCTATCAGGACCCAGAGGGCGGATCGATCCCGCTGCAATTCGCCGGGCAATGGGGCGCGCGCACGCAGGATGTCCAAGTCCATGTCGCCCCGGGTGCGCAGCAGCCATTATTCTACGCCGACCGCCACAAGGGGGCACTTCGCAGGCTGTCCGGGGCGCGGTCGCGGCTGAGCACTCGTGCGGGCGAGTGGCTGTGCCATTATGGAGAGAGCAGCGGCTATAGCTGCGCCGAGGTCGAACTGACTCAGTTCGCGCCGCCGGGCCTGCTGTGCGGCGGAACGTGTGCGCCGACCTGGATCACGGTCAGGACCAGCGATTGCCGCAGCGGCGACAGTGGCGGCCCGGTGTTCAGCGGCGATATCGCCTTTGGAATCACCAAGGGCGGCAGCGGCAAAAGGGGCACGCGCTGCAATTTCTATTTCTACATGTCGACCGATTTCCTGCCCGCGGGGTGGCGATTGCTGCGCTAGGCAAGGCGATCAAATTGGTAGGCGCACAAGCGCGTGGTCGGCGGGTGAGCGGGGGAGCGGGGGAGCGAGTGAAATATGAGTGAACCGCAACTTCACATCGCGCCGATAAAAGTCGCGATGGCGATAGGGATTGAGGCAAGAATCCTCAGTTCATTGGGGACAGATGCTCGTGTCCGCTGTGATGATGGTCATGAACGTGATCGTGATGATCGTGCGGTTCCACGCCGACGAGATTGAGGAGGTGGGACCGAACACCCCGCTCCGCTCCGACCAGATCCGAGAATGCCAGTATTGCATGTGTCTCTCCCTTGAGCATGACGCTTTCGAGGCTGTTTTCATGATCGAGATGGACGACCGTGGTCGAGGCGATCAGGTTGTGGTGCGCGTGCTGGAAATCGGATAGTTTGCTGGCCAGCGCGCGGACGCGGTGATTGTAGATGTAGGACAGGGTGGCGACACAGTGCGAGTGGCGCGCGCTCACTTCGCTTGGCCGGGTCATTGCTTCACGGACAAGGTCGCGGATACCCTCGGAGCGGCTGCGGTAGCCGCGCGCCTGGAGGAAAGCGTCAAGCGCATCGGACAATTCGTCTTCGAGCGAGATGGTAATTCTTTGCATGACGACGCCGTTCCTTGCCGCGCGATACTGTGCCTATCCTACAGCTTCGCGGATCAATGCCAAATACGGAAAGAATTTGCTCGCGCCTAACAAAACAACAAATGTTATGCGCGGATCGGACTCAATGATACACAAGCTGGCTGCGAATCATCCGTCCGGGGGGCGAAATGGCGAAGTTGATCTGGTTGCTGTCGATGACGGCCTTTGCATCATCGGCGTTGGCCCAGCAGCGGCCGATCGGTAGTGAGAGCGACTCTACTGCCGCTCAATCCGACGAAACGGACGTGGCCTCGCAAACCGTCATTGTCACTGGCCGTCGCCTCAACCTGGTCGGCGAAGCAATTTCGGCATCCGAAGGCGTTATCGGCCGCCAGGAAATCGACAGCCGGCCGCTGCTTCGTTCGGGCGACCTGCTTGAATTCGTGCCCGGCCTGGTCGCGACGCAACATTCGGGCAGCGGCAAGGCCAATCAATATTTCCTGCGCGGGTTCAACCTCGACCACGGCACCGACTTTGCGACCTTCGTCGACGCGATGCCGGTCAATATGCGCACCCACGGCCACGGCCAGGGCTGGACCGATTTGAACTTCCTGATCCCCGAAGCGGTGGAGAAAATCCGTTACCGCAAGGGGACTTATTATGCCGACGTTGGCGATTTTTCGTCGGCTGGATCGGCGCGGTTCGAGCTTGCCGACACCTTGCCGCGCGGACTCGCCGAAGTGACGGTCGGATCGTTTGGCTATCGCCGCGGCGTGCTGGTCGATTCCGTCGCGCTTGGCGGCGGCGATCTACTTTATGCGGCCGAGCTTCAGTCCTTCGACGGCCCGTGGGACGACATAAAAGAGAATGTGAAGAAGAAGGTCGGAACGCTCCGCTACAGCACTCCCATAGGCTCGGGACGCGGGCACCTCACACTGATGGCTTATGACAATGAGTGGAATTCCCCCGATCAGATCCCGGAACGAGCGGTTGAGCAAGGACTGATCTCACGCTTCGGGTCGATCGACACGAGCGTCGGCGGGGAAGCGTCACGCTATAGCTTGTCGGGCGGATGGACGGGCACTGCGCTGGGCGGAAGACTCAACTTCGAGGCCTATGCCATTGACTCGAGCCTCGACCTCTATTCGAACTTCACTTATTTCCTCGATGACCCGGTCAATGGCGACCAGTTCCGACAAGTCGATGAGCGGCGCCTCTATGGCTTCGAGCTGTCGCAGCAGTGGAGCCGGGGCCGAAGCCGGTGGCGCGTTGGCGCCGAGGGTCGCTATGACGACATCGACCGGGTTGGCCTGTTCCGCACGAGGGAGCGCGAGCCGGTCAGCACGGTGCGCGAGGATGCCGTCAAGGAAGCCAGCATCGGGCTGTTCGCGAGCAATGAGTTCACGTTCAGCAACAAGTTGCGGACCTATTTCGGGCTGCGTTTCGACTATTTCGACTTCAAGGTCGACGCCAAGTCGCTTGCCGAAAATTCGGGCGATGCGAACGACAGCAAGGTCTCGCTCAAGGGGAGCGTGATCTACACGCCGGTCAAGCAGCTCGAACTCTATCTGAGCCTTGGCCAGGGCTATCATTCGAACGACGCGCGCGGGACGACGATCAATATCGATCCGGTGACTGGCGATCCCGCCGAGCGCGTCGATCCGCTGGTTGCGTCGAAGGGCGGCGAAGTCGGCGCACGGCTGTTCGTGACCGACAAGGTGCAGGCGACGATTGCGGCGTGGACGCTGCGGCTGGACAGCGAACTGCTATTCGTGGGCGACGCCGGCAACACCGAAGCGAGCCGCCCGAGCAAGCGCGATGGGGTCGAGCTTGGACTATATTATTTCGCAGCCAAGAATTTGAGCGGCGAACTCGAAATGTCCTACACGAGGTCGAAGTTTCGCGATTCAGACCCGGCGGGCAATCATATTCCGGGGTCGATCCCGCTGGTGATCAGCGGCGGCGTAACAGCGAGCAGCGACAGCGGCTGGCTCGCCACCGCGCGGGTGCGCTACTTCGGCAAATATCCGCTGATCGAGGACAAGAGCGTCCGGTCGGATGGCTCCCTGCTCGTCAACCTTCGCGCTGGGCGCGAATGGGGCCGGATCGGCGCGTTCGTCGATGTCTTCAATCTGTTCGACAGCAAGGATCATGACGTCGATTATTTCTATGCCTCGCGGCTCGCCGGTGAGCCGGCGGAGGGCGTCGAGGACATTCACTATCATGTCTTCCAGCCGCGCAGTGTGAGAGCCAGCCTGCGCTATTCCTTCTAGGTTAGCCGAGTGGCGTGCGCTTGTCAGCGCCGCCGCTTTGTCGCAGTGCGGCAAACATGTTGAGCATGGACCAGATCAAGTCGAACCGCGGCGATGTCGAGCGCGCAATCCGCGACAAAGGGATCGGCGTCGATCTTGATGCGCTTCTGAGCCTGGACGCCGAGATCCGCCGGGCTAAGACCGAAATCGAGGGGCTGCGTGGGCGCCGCAACGCGATCAGCGCGCGCTTCAAGGATGCCAGCCCCGAAGAGCGCGGTGCGCTTGGCGCCGAAGCCAAAGCGGCGGGCGCGCAGGCAAGCGAGCTCGAGGTCGGGCTGGCGGACAAGGAAGCCGCGCTCAAGGCAATGATGCTTCGGCTGCCCGGGATCCCGTGGGAAGGGGCGCCGGTCGGGCCCAATGAAGACAGCAATGTCGTCATCCGCACTGAGGGCAAAAGGCCACGGTTCGACTTCGACCCGATCGACCATGTCGCGCTGATCGAGAAGAATGACTGGGCCGAGCTGAGCCGGATCGTCAAGGTGTCGGGATCGCGAACCTACTGCCTCAAGGGGCGGCTGGCCTTGCTCGAGACCAAGCTGATGGCTTGGGCGCTCGAGCAGGTGATGAGCGACGGCTTTGTCCCGATCACTGTCCCGGCGATTGCCAATTATGCGGCGTTCGAGGGCACTGGTCATTTTCCCGGGCATGAGGCCGAAGCTTATCATATCGCCGAGGATGCGCTGTATCTGGCGGGGACTGGCGAGATTGCGCTGACCTCGCTTCATTCGGGCGAGATATTGGACGGCGCGAAGTTGCCGATGCTTTACGCCGGACTGTCGCCCTGCTTCCGGCGCGAGGCGGGGAGCGCCGGGCGCGACGTGCGCGGGCTGCTGCGGGTCCATCAATTCCTCAAGGTCGAAGCCTATGTCATTTGCGAGAATGACGAGGCGCTGTCGGCCGAGTGGCACGCCAAACTGCTTGGGATCGCCGAGCGGCTGCTGACGCTGCTCCAGATCCCGTACCAGGTGATCGAGACCTCGACCGGGGATATGGGGCTTGGCAAGTATCGCATGAACGATATTGAAAGCTGGGTCCCGAGCCTTGAGAAATATCGCGAGACGCACAGTTGCTCGACGCTCCACGAGTGGCAGGCGCGGCGGGCCAACCTTCGCTACCGCGACGCTGAGGGTAAGGTGCGGTTCGCCCACACGCTCAACAATACTGCGCTGGCCAGCCCGCGCATTCTTGTGCCTTTGATCGAGAATCACCAGCTTGAAGATGGACGGGTACGATTGCCCGAAGCCATCCGGCCGCTGATGGGAGGCGATGAATTTCTGTAGCCGACGAGATCGACGACGACCCCGATGACCGTGCGCCATCGGCGTGGCTGCGGCTGAACGAAGTGGCATGGCGTTTGCCGCGCATGATTGCGGGGGTTGGTCCGCTTGGACCGCGCGGTCCCGAAGACGGTCCGCCGGCGCTGGTGGTGCCCGGCTTCATGGCGAGCGATCGATCGACGATGGAGCTGCGCCGCGGGCTCGCGCGCGGAAACTGGCGGGTGCATCCGTGGGAGATGGGCACCAACACAGGCGCCAAGGCGGATACGCTGGAGCGGCTCAAGGCGCGGCTCGATGCGGTGGCGGACCACCGCAAGGTATTGCTGGTGGGGTGGAGCCTGGGCGGAATTTACGCGCGGGAGCTAGCGCGGGCGCATCCCGAAATGGTGAGAGGCGTGGTGACGCTTGGGGCGCCTTTTTCGGGTGACCTCAGGACGAACAATAATGTGCGCGCCTTCTATGAGTGGATGGCGGGGCACCCGGTAGACCGGCCGCCCTTTCCTCGGCTGGTCGATAATCCGCCGGTGCCGACTCTAGCCTTGTGGTCGCGGCGCGACGGGATCGTGTCGGTGCGCGCCGCGCGCGGACTTGAGGGCGAACGCGACAAGGAAGTCGAGATCAATACCACCCACATGGGCTTTGCAGTGAGCCGAGCAGCGCTTGAGCAGATCAATCGGGAAATCGCCAAATTCCTTGAGGAATTTCCGGAGTAGTTCTGCTTCGCAAAAGCAGGAAAATTAGAGTCATTGACTCCGCCGGGCGGACTTGGCGTATAAGAACAAAAGTAGAACATAAACAAAGCGAGTCGAGTGGCGGCAGGTCTTTCCCTGGTGGCCGGCGGAGAGATAAGCGCGTCCTCCGATCCGGCAACAACCCTACCCGCGCCCGAGCGGCCGACGCTCAGCGAGCTGTTTCCGACAAGCGCGCGCGACGGCGGTGCGACCGGTTTCCTGCTCGCCCATGTCGCGCGCGGCAAGCCATTGCTGTGGGTGCAGGAGCGGATGGCGATGATCGAGGCGGGACGAATCTATCCGCCCGGGCTTGGCATAAGCGACCTTATCCATGTCGACGCGCGTGATGCCCGCGCCGCTTTGTGGGCGATGGAGGAAGGGCTGCGCTGCTCGGCATTGGGCGCGGTAATCGGGGAGATTTGGGGCGACCCCAGGGCATTGGACTTTACGGCAACCCGGCGGCTGGCGGTTGCTGCCGAACGATATGGTGTGGCCGCTTTTTTGATCAGGCTTGGCGGCCACGCCAACCTCAGCGGAGCGCGGATGCGATGGCGCGTGGCGAGTGCGCCGAGCCTCGCCAATGCGCTCGACCCAAAGGCGCCGGGTGCGGCGGCATGGAACGCCGAACTGTTCCGGGCGCGGGGCTTGGCGCCAGGAAAATGGATTGCACATCATGACGCATCAGCAGATCGCCTCTCTGTGGTTGCCGCGGCTGCCGATCGAACGCTGGTTGAAGGCGAGCGGCGCGTCGGATGACGACCGCGTGGCTTTGGTGGTCGAAGCGGCACATGGGCAATTGATTCATGCCGCGACGCGTGGCGCCGGGGTGCGGCGCGGGACGAGGTTGACCGATGCGCGCGCGCTTGACCCAGGGCTTGCGGCAGTGGCGGCGGACCTTGCCGGGGATGCGGCCCTGCTTGCCCGGCTGGCGCGCTGGGCTTCACGCTGGTCCCCTTTGGTCGAAGTCGATGGCGAGGACGGGCTGCGGATGGATGTCAGCGGGGTAGCGCATCTGTTCGGTGGCGAGGCGGCATTGATGCGCGACGTGGAGGAGCGGTTCGCAGCCATGGGGCTGACCTGCCGCGTGGCAGTTGCAGCGACGACCGGCGCGGCGTGGGGGCTGGCGCGCTATTCATCTTCCGCTTTTTCACACGGGGAGAAGGATTTGAGCGATCTCCTTGCCCCATTGCCAGTCGCTGCGTTGCGATTGCCGCCGGGGCCGACGCGGACACTGGAATTGCTTGGCCTGAAGACTATCGGCCAGCTTGCCGGCGTGCCGCGGCGAAGCCTCGCGCGGCGCTTTCGTGAGGCCGACAATCCATTGGACGCGCTCGACCGGATGCTTGGGCGCAAGGCCGAACCCCTGACGGCCGCGCCGTGCGAGGCGCCGCCCCGCGCGACGATCCGCCTTGCCGAGCCGGTCGCCGATCCAAGCGCGGCACGCCAGGCGCTGGACCTGCTGGTGCCCAAACTCGTAGCGATATTGGCGGCGCGGCGGCTCGGCGTGCGGCGGTTGATACTGTGCGGCTATCGCGTCGATGGCGAAGTCGCGATGGCGGCAGCGGCCACCGCCCTGCCGAGCCGCGAGGCGAAGCATTTGCGGCGCCTGCTGGTCGACAGGACCGGCGAACTCGACCCCGGGTTCGGGTTCGACGCCTTCCTGCTCGAGGCGAGCTGGTGCGAACCGCTCGGCGCGGCGCAGGATTCGCTGATCGACGAGCCGCGCGGCGAGCGCGAAGTGGCCGAGCTGGTCGACCGGCTGAGCGTCAAACTGGGCGCCGACAAGGTCCGCCGGCCAATCGCGCGGGGGAGTCACTTACCCGAGCGTGCAAGCGGCTGGGTGGGAATAGAAGGAAAGGAGAAGCACTCATCTCACTCTCCCGTGAAAGACAGGAGAGCAGGAAGAAGTCCGCAGCGGCTGCTTGATCATCCCGAGGCAATCGGCGTGATTTATGCAACGCCGGAAGGGCTGCCGCGGCGCTTCACGTGGCGGCGCGGGGTGCATGACATAGCGCGCGTGGAAGGGCCCGAACGGATCGCGCCCGAATGGTGGCGCGAGCGGGCCGATACGAGATTGCGCGACTATTACCGCGTCGAGGACAGCAGCGGACGGCGCTTCTGGATTTACCGCGAAGGGCTGGTCGGCGATGGCCGCGGCGGTGCCCCCGAGTGGTATTTGCACGGGCTCTTTGGCTGATGCCTGAAATCACGGCAGTGGCGCGCAAGCGGCTGGTGCGCGAAGGGGGCCCCGTAGAGGCCATCGCGCCAGCCAGCTTTGTCGAGCTTGGCGTGGCGACGCCATTTTCGTTCCTGCGCGGAAGCTCGGATGCGATCGAGCTGGTGCTTGCCGCGCTCGACATGGGGATGGACGCCATCGGGGTCGCCGACCGCAACACGCTGGCCGGGGTGGTGCGGATGCACAGCGCGGCGAAAGGCGCGGGATTGCGGCCACTGATCGGGTGCCGGATCGACCCCATCGATGCGCCCAGCCTGCTGGCTTATCCGCGTGACCGCGAGGCCTATGGCCGGCTGTCGCGGATGTTGAGTTTGGGAAAGATGCGCTGCGCCAAGGGCGAGTGCGACCTGCTGCTCAGCGAGGTCGCGCATCATGCCGAGGGGATCGCATTGATCGCCATGCCTGACGAGGATCTGGACGCGTTCGAGGCGGCGTTCCCGGCATTATGCGCGGCGCTTCCGGGGATGCGCCACATTGCTGCGGCGCATGGCTATCGCGGCGACGATCTGGCGCGGGTCGAGCGGCTCGATCGGCTGGCGAAAGCGCACGGGCGATCGATCCTTGCCACCAACGACGTCCATTATCACGAGCCAAGCCGCCGCCCGTTGCAGGACGTGATGAGCTGTATCCGCGAGAAGGTGACATTGGTCGAGGCCGGGTTGCTGCTTCACCCCAATGCCGAACGTCATTTGAAGTCACCGGCGGAGATGATGAGATTGTTCGCGCGGTGGCCCCATGCGATCGCCGCGACGCGCGAAGTGGCTGATTCGATTGACTTTAGTCTTGATGAATTGAAGTATGAGTATCCGCAGGAGACTTGTCCCGAGGGACGAACCCCGCAGCAGCAATTGGAGCATCTCACCTGGGCGGGAGCATCGCGCCATTGGCCGCGCGGGGTGCCCGAAAAGGTGCTGAAACAGGTAAAACACGAGTTTGCGCTGATCGAGAAGCTCGATTTCGCGCGTTATTTCCTGACTGTGCACGATATTGTGGCGTTCGCGCGCAGCCTCGACCCGCCAATCCTGTGCCAAGGGCGGGGAAGCGCGGCGAACAGCGCGGTATGTTACTGCCTTGGGATCACTGCGGTCGATCCGTCGCAAAGCGATTTGCTGTTCGAACGCTTCATCAGCGAGGAGCGCAAGGAGCCGCCCGACATCGACGTCGACTTCGAGCATGAGCGGCGCGAGGAAGTGATCCAGCATATCTACCAGAAATATGGCCGGACACGCGCCGGCATTGCAGCGACGGTAATCCATTACCGCCCACGATCGGCGATCCGCGAAGTCGGCAAGGTGATGGGGCTGAGCGAGGACGTCACCGCGGCGATCGCATCGAGCATCTGGGGAAGCTGGGGCGAGGAGGTCGATGACGATCGCGTGGTCGAGGCGGGGCTCGACCTTAACGATCCGCATTTGCGCCGCGTGGTGAAGCTGGCGGAACAGATGATCGGCATGCCGCGCCATCTGTCGCAGCATGTCGGCGGGTTCATCCTGACCGAGCGCCTGCTGACCGAGACGGTGCCGGTCGGCAATGGGGCAATGGACGATCGCACCTTCATCGAATGGGACAAGGACGACATCGAGGAGCTTGGCATCCTCAAGATCGACGTGCTTGCGCTTGGCATGCTGACCTGCGTGCGCAAGGCCTTCGACCTGATCGAACAGCATCACGGCGAAAGGTTCGAGCTGGCGACCGTGCCGCGCGAAGTGCCCGGCGTTTACGACATGCTGTGCAAGGGCGACAGTCTGGGCGTATTCCAGGTCGAGAGCCGGGCGCAGATGAACATGCTGCCGCGGTTGAAGCCGCGCTGCTTCTACGATCTGGTGATCGAAGTCGCGATCGTCCGGCCGGGACCGATCCAGGGCGACATGGTGCATCCGTTCCTGAAGCGACGGTCGGGCAAGCAGCCGGTGTGCTACCCCTGCCCCGCGCCCGAGCATGGCCCGGCGGACGAGCTCGAGCGGATATTGGGGCGCACGCTGGGGGTGCCGATATTCCAGGAGCAAGCGATGAAGATCGCGCTCGACGCGGCGAAGTTCACGCCAGCCGAAGCCAATCAATTGCGCAAGGCGATGGCGACCTTCCGCAGCCGCGGGACGATCGACCTGCTGCAGGACAAGATGGTCGGGCGGATGATCGAGCGCGGCTATGACCCCGATTTCGCGCGCCGCTGTTTCGACCAGATCAAGGGTTTTGGCGAATATGGCTTTCCCGAAAGCCACGCCGCGAGCTTCGCGCACCTTGTCTATGTATCGAGCTGGATCAAATGGAGATATCCCGCGGCGTTCGCAGCGGCGTTGCTCAATAGCCAGCCGATGGGGTTTTACGCCCCTGCGCAGATCGTCCGCGATGCGCAGGAGCATGGGGTGGACGTGCGGCCGGTTGATGTGAACGAAAGCGAATGGGACTGCACGTTGGAGGCTCCCGAACAGCAACCAAGCTCCGTTCGTCCTGAGCGAAGTCGAAGGGCGCTGGCACGGCCGTCCTGCATGCGCCCTTCGACAAGCTCAGGACGATCGGATGTTGAGCCCTTGGCACTGAGGCTTGGCCTGCGCCAGATCGACGGGCTTCGGCTCGATGCGGCGACGCGGATTGTCGCGGCCAGAGGCGACACGCCTTACGCTTCGGTCGAGGAAATGAAGAACCGCGCCGGGGTGAATGTCGCGGCGGTCGAGCGGTTGGCGGGGGCCGATGCGTTCAGGTCGATGGGGCTCGACCGGCGCGCCGCGCTGTGGGATGCCAAGGCGCTAAAAGGCGCGCCCGATTTGCCGCTTTTCGCCGCGGCAGAAGCGCGCGACGAGGGGTGGGAGACCGAGGTCGTGCGCCTGCCGAACATGCCGCTTAGCGAGCATGTCGTCGCCGATTATCAGAGCGTGCGGCTGTCGCTGAAGGCGCATCCAATGCTGTTCCTGCGGACACATTACACGCAGCGCGGGTACGTCACCGCGGACAGTTTGCGATCGATCAAATATGGCCGCCGGGTAGGCCTGGCCGGGCTGGTGCTGATCCGCCAGCGCCCGGGGAGCGCCAAGGGGGTATGCTTCATCACGCTGGAGGACGAGACCGGGGTCGCCAATCTCGTGGTGTGGCCCGACGCCTTCAAGGCGCAGCGCAAGATCGTCATGGGGGCGCGGCTGATGGTGATCCACGGCATCGTCCAGCATGACGAAGAGGTGGTCCACGTCGTCGCCCAGCGGCTTGAGGACGATACGGCAATGCTGCGGACGATTTCGGAGGAAGCGATGCCATCGACGCTAAGCGCGGGCGACGGCGGGGGCAGCTGGAAGCCGCCAGCGGCGATGCATCCGCGCAACGTCCAATGCATCCCGAAAAGCCGGGATTTCCACTGATTCGGATCGTAGCGTGGCCCCGACCGTTGACGACAGGCACATCGAAGGGCTTGTTATGGTTCGCAAATACCTCCTTGCCGCGGCGCTGTTTGCAAGCCCCGCCTTTGCCGCCGCCCCGATCGAGGGCCAGTGGACCAATCCCGCCCGCACCGTCACCGTCCGAATTGCCCAGTGCGGCGCTGCCTTGTGCGGACGCGTCGTTAGCGCATCGCCCGATGCCAGGGCCAGGGCGGCAGCCGCCGGAACGCCGCGCCTGATCGGCACCGAATTGATGAGCCGCCTTGTGCCCGTTGGCGAAGGCACGTGGCGCGGCACATTCTTCGTCCCCGATCGCAACGTGCGCGCGCCCGGCGAATTGCGCTTGCTCGGGCCCCGTGCGCTGGAGATCGAGGGCTGCGCGATGGGCGGACTGGTGTGCAAGACTCAGTTATGGGCGCGGGTCACCACGCCCCGCAAGGCACGCCGCCGCCGCTAGAGCGCGGAAGTGCCGGCGATTTCCCCGCTCAGCACAGCCGCCTGCAGGGTCGCCATTTCGTCGGCCCAGTAGCGGTCGGTCTGGAGGTGGGGGGAAAGAGCGCGGATCTTGGCGTGGAGCGGTTGCAGCTTTGCGCTGGTCTTGAGGGGGGCGTGATAGTCGACACCCTGCGCAGCGGCGATGAGTTCGATGGCCACGACGCCCGCGGCATTGCGCGCGATAGTGACCGCCTTGCGCGCCGCGATCGGGGCCATGCTGACATGGTCTTCCTGGCCGGCACTGGTCGGGATCGAGTCGACGCTGGCGGGGAAAGCGAGGGACTTGTTTTCACTGACCAATGCGGCGGCCGTGACTTGCGGGATCATCAGGCCGCTGTTGAGCCCGCCATCGTCGGTTAGGAAAGCGGGCAAGCGGCTCATGTGCGGATCGACCAGCACCGAGGTGCGTCGTTCGCTGAGCGAGCCGACTTCGCACAACGCCATGGCGATGATGTCGGCAGCGAAAGCGACCGGCTGGGCGTGGAAGTTGCCCCCCGAGATGACTTCGTCCGAGCCCGGGAAGAGGATTGGGTTGTCGGTGACGGCGTTGGCCTCAATTTCCAGGGTGCGCGCGGCGTTGGCGAGGAGGTCGAGGCAGGCGCCCATGACCTGCGGCTGGCAGCGGAAGCTGTAGGGGTCCTGGACACGGTCGCAGTCGTGGTGGCTGGTGTTGATGTCGCTGCCGTCGAGCAGGTCGCGCAACCGGGCGGCGACCGCAATCTGCCCGGGCTGGCCGCGCAAGCGATGGATGCGGTCGTCGAATGGGGCGATGCTGCCCTTCAAGGCGTCGGTCGACAGCGCCCCAGCATGGATCGCCGCGGAGAAGATGCGCTGGCCGAGGAACAAGGCGTCAAGGGCGATTGCAGTCGAGGCTTGGGTGCCGTTGATCAGTGCAAGCCCTTCTTTCGGCGCAAGGACGAGCGGGTCGCGCGCCATTCGCTCGAGCGCTTCGCCCGCCGGGAGAATTTCGCCCGCCAGGTCGATGCGGCCCTCGCCCATCAGCGCTGCAACCATATGCGCCAGCGGGGCGAGGTCGCCCGATGCGCCGACGCTGCCCTGGCTCGGGATGATCGGCATTGCATCGGCATCGAGCAAGCCGGCGAGCGCGTCGATCACTTCGCGGCGGACGCCCGAATGGCCGCGGCCAAGCCCGATCAGCTTGAGCAGGATCATCATCCGCACGGTATTGCGGGGAAGCGCGTCGCCGAGGCCGCAGCTGTGGCTGAGGATGAGATTGCGCTGGAGGTCGGCGAGCTTGTCTGCCGGGATGCGGGTCTGGGCGAGGAGGCCGAAACCGGTGTTGATGCCGTAGACGGTCTTGCCCGAGGCGACGATGCGGTCGACTGAGGCGGCAGCGGTATCGATCGCACTCAGTGCGTCGTCGGACAAGCGCGCGGGGGCGCCGGTCCACAGCTCGCGCAGGGTGTCGAGAGTGACGGTGCCGGGTTGCAAAGCGATCACGTTCTAATTCCCTACCATCGGCAGATCGAGGCCTTGCTCGCGTGCGCACTCCGCCGCTTCGTCATACCCCGCGTCGGCGTGGCGCATGACTCCGGTGGCGGGGTCGTTCCATAAGACGCGCTCGAGGCGGCGGGCGGCGTCGTCGCTGCCGTCGGCGACGATCACCATTCCGGCGTGCTGCGAATAGCCCATCCCCACTCCGCCGCCATGGTGGAGCGAGACCCAAGTCGCGCCCGAGGCGGTGTTGAGCAATGCGTTGAGAAATGGCCAGTCGCTTACCGCGTCGCTACCGTCCTTCATCGCTTCGGTTTCGCGATTGGGCGAGGCGACGCTGCCGCTGTCGAGATGGTCGCGGCCGATGACGATCGGTGCGGAGACTTCGCCGTTGCGCACCATTTCGTTGAAGGCGAGGCCGAGGCGGTGGCGCTGGCCGAGGCCAACCCAGCAGATGCGCGCGGGGAGGCCCTGGAAGGCGATACGCTCGCGCGCCATGTCGAGCCAGCGATGAAGGTGCGGATCGTCGGGGATGAGCTCCTTGACGCGCTGGTCGGTGCGATAAATGTCCTCGGGATCGCCGCTCAACGCGACCCAGCGGAACGGACCGATGCCACGGCAGAACAGAGGCCGGACATAGGCCGGGACGAAACCGGGGAAGTCGAAGGCGTGGGCGACGCCGGTGTCGAGCGCTTCCTGGCGGATGTTGTTGCCATAATCAAAGGTCGGCACGCCCATTTTCTGGAAGGCGAGCATCGCTTCGACGTGGCGCGCCATCGACTGGCGCGCAGCGGTGGCCACGGCGGCCGGGTCGGTTTCGCGCTTGGCGATCCATTCGGCGACACTCCAGCCGGCGGGGCAGTAACCGTTGGCAGGATCATGCGCGCTGGTCTGGTCGGTAACCGCGTCGGGGCGGATATTGCGCGCGACCATCTCCGGGAGGATGTCGGCGGCATTACCAAGCAGGCCAACGCTGGTCGGAACGGTCGCCTTGGCGATGATGTCTAGCGCTTCGTCGATGCTGGTCGCGCTGCGGTCGAGGTAGCGGGTGGCGAGGCGTTTCTCGATGCTGCTTTGCTGGACCTCGACGGCGATGCAATGGGCGCCGGCCATGACCGCGGCGAGGGGTTGCGCGCCGCCCATCCCGCCAAGGCCGGCGGTCAGGATCCACTTGCCCGTGAGGTCGCCCTCATAATGCTGGCGGCCCATTTCGGCGAATGTCTCGAACGTGCCCTGGACGATGCCCTGGGTGCCGATGTAGATCCACGAGCCGGCAGTCATCTGACCGTACATCATCAGTCCGGCGCGATCGAGTTCGTTGAATTTTTCCCATGTCGCCCATTTGGGGACGAGGTTCGAATTGGCGATGAGGACGCGTGGCGCGTCGCCGTGGGTCCGGAACACGCCAACGGGTTTGCCTGACTGAACAAGCAAGGTTTCGTCGTCATCGAGGCGCTCGAGCGTCTCGACGATCTTGTCGTAGCACGCCCAGTTGCGCGCGGCACGGCCGATGCCGCCGTAGACGGTCAGCGTCTGCGGGTCCTCGGCGACTTGCTCATCGAGGTTGTTCATCAGCATCCGCACTGCGGCCTCGGTCTGCCACGATCGGGCGACGAGGGTCGGGCCGGTGCGCGCCTTGATGTGGCGGCTATTGTCGCGTCGGTCAGTCAAGATTGTCCCCACGGTTCAGGCGTCCAGCCCCGCGACGATCCGCCGATCGGGTCCGGGGTGGCCGACCCAATAGCTGAGTTCGGCCAGATCGTCGATTTGCCACACGCACAGGTCTGCGGCCTTGCCCGCCTCCACGCTGCCGATCTCATGGGCGAGGCCGAGGGCGCGCGCGGCGTTGATCGTCATACCGGCAAGCGCTTCCTCGGGAGTGAGGCCGAACAACGTGCACGCCATGTTCATTGCCAGCGTCGGGTTAAGCAGAGGCGAGGTGCCGGGATTGCAGTCGGTGGCAATGGCGATCGCGACGCCGGTGTCGCGAAGCAGTTGCACCGGCGGCTTTCGCGTTTCCTGGAGTGCGTAATAAGCGCCGGGAATAAGCACTGCAACGGTCCCGGCCGAGGACATTGCGCGGGCGCCAAGCGGATCGAGATGCTCGAGATGGTCTGCCGAAAGCGCCTTGTAGCTGGCGGCAAGCGCGGCGCCGTTCTGGTTGCTGAGCTGCTCAGCGTGGAGGCGAACCGCAAGGCCGTTGGCGCGCGCCGCAGTGAAGACGTGCTCGACTTCGGCGGGGGTGAAGGCGATGGTGTCGCAAAAGGCATCGACGCTGGTCGCAAGCCCGGCGCGCGCGACTGCCGGTATCATCTCGTCGGTGACCATTTTCACATAAGAGGCGCGATCGGCCCCCGGTGGGAGCGCGTGGAGCGCAAGCAAGGTCGTGACCAGCCGCACCGGCTCGTCGCGGGCAATTGCGCGTGCGGCGTTGAGCAAGCGGATTTCCGAGGCGGTGTCGAGCCCATAGCCCGACTTGACCTCGATCGTGGTCACACCGCCCTGCATCAGCGCATGAAGGCGGCGGCGGGCGGAAGCGCGCAATTCATCGGCGCTGGCAGCCTTCGTCGCAGCGACCGTGGAGGCAATACCGCCCCCGGCCTTTGCAATCTCTTCATACGTCGCGCCCGCGCGACGCATGGCGTGCTCGGCGGCGCGGGTTCCGCCGAACACCAGATGCGTGTGGCAATCGACCAACCCGGGCGTCACCCATGCGCCGCCCAAGGCGACAATTTCACGGGCGCGAAATCCGGCAAGCTCGGTACGCTTGCCGACGCGAACGATGCGGCCATCGACGATCCCGACGGCGGCATTGGTCATGATGCCCATCGGGTTGCCCTGGGCGGGCACCATCGTCGCGACGTGGCAGTCGGTAAGCAGTCGGTCCCACATGGCATTGTCGTCCTTTGGGGCGTGGCATTGGGCGGGAGCGGTGCTAGCGTCAAGCGCATGAGCTGGCCCAATCTGAGCGATCTGATCGTATCCGCCGAGACTCCCGCGCCTGTCGGCTTGGTCGGGGCGCCGCTTGGCATCGGGTCGGTGACGCCCGGACGCTGCGACCTAGCGCCTGGCTTGCTCCGCGCGACGCTCAAGCGGATCGGGCGTTACGACGTCGACAGCAAGCGCGAACTGGCGACGCGGATCGCCGACCATGGCGATGTTTCGATCGAGGGCCTGACGATCGAGGGGGCAACCGACCCAATCCGTGCTGCCTGCGCAGCGAGTGTCGCGCGCCATGCACTGACTTTGGTCGTGGGCGGGAATAATGCCGTCACGCGGCCGGCATTGCTTGGACTTGGACTGCCGCTTGGCGAGGTCGGGCTGATCACCCTCGACGCGCATTTCGACCTTCGGGACACGGCTCAAGGGCTTGGCAATGGCAATCCGGTGCGGGCGCTACGCGAGGATGGCCTGCCCGGGCGCAACATCGCCCAGGTCGGGCTCGCGAGTTTTGCCAATTCAGCGGCGATGCACCGCGACGCGATCGAGGGAGGGCACCTGGTCGTGACGATCGCCGAGGTCCGCCGCAACGGCATCGTCCAGGCGATCTCGACCGCGCTGGCGCATGTCGCCCATTGCACCCGGATCGTCGTCGACTGCGACATCGACGTCATCGACCGCGGGCAATTTCCCGGAGCGCCCGGTGCCAGGCCAGGAGGGATGGCGGCGCATGATTTCTTCACCGCCGTACGGATGCTCGCCGCCTGCCCAAAGGTGCAGCTGATCGACCTCACCGAATGGGATCCGCCGCTCGACCCAAGCGACCTGAGCGCGCTGACGGCGGCGCGATGGGTTGCGGAATGCCTCGCCGGATATGAGCAGCGCTGAAGAGCAAAAGAAGTACTTTTGCTTATCGACGGTTTGTTGAATAAGCTCTCCCCAAACGGAGGGCGCAATGGATCTGGGACTTAAGGGGAAGCGAATATTGGTCAGCGGCGCGAGCCGCGGAATCGGGCTGGCGATGGCGAAGAGCCTTGTCGCCGAGGGTGCACGAGTGGCGATCTGTGCCCGCGGGAGCGAAACGCTCGAGCGGACCTTAGCCGAGCTAGGCGACCCGGCGATCGGCCGGGCGTTCGACGTTCGCGATCCTGCGGCGATGGCCGAGTGGGTGGCGAGCAGCGCCGAAACGCTTGGCGGCATTGATGGCGTAATCAGCAACGTCTCGACCCGGATCGATCCCAAGTCGCCCGACTGGTGGACGGACACCTTCGAAGTCGATCTGCTCCAGCATGTCCGGCTCAAACAATTGGTCGAACCGCATCTCGCGCCGCAGTCGGCGATGTTGTTTGTGGCATCGATCGCCGCCGTGCTGACGACCCTGCCGCCGCACGAAGAGGCCTATGGGGCAATGAAGGGGGCGTTGGTCAATCTGGTTGGGCAATGGGCGGCGGTGCTGGGCAAGCGCGGCATCAGGGTCAATGCCGTTTCCCCAGGACCGATCGAGTTTGAAGGCGGCTATTGGGACATGGTGCGACAGACGCATCCCGACTCGATCAACCGCGCCGCCTCGATGGCGGCGCTTGGCCGGCTTGGCACGCCCGAGGAGGTCGCGGCGGCGGCGGTGTTCCTGCTCAGTCCGGCGGCAAGCTTCATTACCGGCGCCAATCTGCGGATTGACGGCGGACTGGTCAAAGCCGCGAACTTTTAGGCGCCATAGATGACGATCCCGCCAGGAGAGGCGTTTGCCCGGATCGACGGGCACGACCTGACGATCGTATTCGCATCGCCTGTGGGGGGCGCGCCGTCGATCGTCAATCTTGGCTCGAGGCTGCCCGCCGATGTTGACATGGGGTCGCTGGCTGCCGCGAGCGCGTCCTTCGTCCACGAATCGCAGCCCGACGTGCCCGTTGCGGCAACATTGCTGCCCCAGGCGGGCGCTGGCTTTACGGGTACGCCAGCGCTGTGCTTGCGCCGGAGGGACAAGGCGATCGTGCCGGACTTCGTGCTGTCCGCAACGACTGCCAGCGGCGATGCCGTCAACTTCCAATTCGCTGACGCGCGCGAAGATTTGTCGATGGTGCTGCGCTGGCGGATCGGCGCTGGGGACGTGGTGCGGGCGGCGATGGAAATCATCAATCGAGGCGATGAGCGGATTGCGGTCGAGCGGATCGCTTCGCTTGTATTGCCGGTGCCCGGCTGGGCGGCCGACATAACCACCTTTTCCGGCCGCTGGGGAAATGAAATGCAGCCTCGCACCCAGCGCCTCGGGCCGCGAATCGTCGAGCAATCGCGCCGCGGCAGGCCGGGACATGGGGGACCAGGTTGGGTTATGTTCGGAGAAGCGGGTGCCGGGGCCAATCATGGCTGCGTCCTTGGCGCGCATGTGGCGTGGAGCGGGGATGTCGAGACAATCGTCGAGACCGACGACGATCGGCGCACGCTGGTGCAACTGGGCGCTCGCCACGAGAGCGGCGAGATCATGCTTGCGCCGGGGGAAAGCTTTACCACGCCCGAGGCGATGTTCGCTTTTGCCGGCGACGGGCGCAACGGCTTGCGCCGCAAATTCCATCGCTTTGTCCGAAGCGACATTGCGCCGAGAAGCGCCGAGGCCGGTCCGCGCAAATTCCACTTCAATAGCTGGGACGCGCTTGGCTTCGATGTTGGCGCGGCGCAATTGCGCGAGGTCGCCGAAGCCGCCGCTGCGATCGGGGTCGAGCGCTTCGTGCTTGACGACGGCTGGTTCACCGGGCGGCGTAACGACCGGACAAGCCTTGGCGACTGGACCGCGGACCAAGAGCTTTACCCTGATGGGCTGGACGGCGTGATTGCGGACGTCGAAGCGCTCGGGATGGATTTCGGGCTTTGGGTCGAGCCTGAAATGGTGAGCCCGGACAGCGACCTTTACCGTCAGCATCCCGACTGGTGCATCCATTTGCACGGGCGGGAGCGGCCAACGCAGCGGGGGCAACTCGTTCTCGACCTTACTCAGGAAGCCGTCAGTTTCCATGTGTTCGGCCTGCTCGATGCGCTGCTTCGCGATCACCGGATCGCCTATCTCAAATGGGACCATAACCGCGACCTGTTCCCGGCGTCGACCGCGCATGGGCCGATCGGTCATGCGCAGACGCTTGCGTTTTATGCGCTGCTCGAACGCGTGCGTGCGGCGCATCCGGCGGTCGAGATCGAAGCGTGCGCAAGCGGCGGCGGGCGGATCGATTTGCGCATGCTGCAATATTGCACCCGCGTCTGGCCGAGCGACAATAATGACCCGTTCGAGCGCGTGCGGATCAATCAGGCGTGGATGCAATTTCTTCCGCCGGAGATGGTGGGAAGCCATATCGGCCCGGCGCGGTCACCCCAGACAGGACGACATTCGCCGTTCGATCTTCGCGCCAAGGTCGCTTTGTTCGGTCACATGGGGATCGAGGCCGATCCGCGTTTGCTCGATGCCGACCAACGAACGGCGTTGAAGCAGGTGCTGAGCGTGCGCAATCGCTTTCGCCAAGCGCTTCACGAAGGGACGCTCGAGGAGCTGGAGTTCGATGACGAGGCGATATTCGGCAGCCTGATCCGCCATGAGCGGGGATCGATTGCGATGGTTGCGCAGACCGGATTTGCAGCAAAGTTTGCAAGCGAGTCGGTGCGACTGCCGGGCTTCGCGGCGGACCGGCATTATCTCGTGCGCCTGGCCGAGCCTTGGCCCGACTTGGGCGCGGCCTATTTGCGTGAACCGGACGCATGGCGGACCGGGCTTCGCTTGCCCGGCGTCGCGCTTGGCGAGTCAGGGCTCGCGCTGCCGCTTGTCCATCCGGGGACGGCGTGGCTGATCACGATCGAGGAGGCGTGATGCGGCTAGGCGTTTGTTACTATCCCGAACATTGGCCCGAGAAATATTGGGCCGGCGATGCGCGGCGGATGGCGGAACTGGGGCTCACAAGGGTGCGCATCGGCGAGTTCGCGTGGAGCAGGATCGAACCCGAACCGGGCAGGTTCGACTGGGGCTGGCTTGACCGCGCCATCGACACGTTGGCAGGCGAGGGAATCGGCGTGATCCTCTGCACGCCGACCGCAACGCCGCCCAAGTGGCTGGTCGACCAAATGCCGGACATGGTGGCGATCGATGCCGATGGACGGCCGCGCAAATTCGGATCGCGGCGGCATTATTGTTTCTCCCACCGGCCGTATCGCGAAGAGTGCGCGCGCGTCGTCGGCCTGCTTGCTAAGCGCTATGGCGACCATCCCGCCGTGGTCGCCTGGCAGATCGACAATGAATATGGCTGCCATGATACGGTGGTAAGCTATTCCGCCGCCGCCGCCCGGCATTTCCGTGAGTGGCTGCGGGCGCGATATGGGACCATCGAGGCACTTAACGCGGCCTGGGGCACGGTGTTCTGGAGCCAGGAATATCGCGACTTCGATGCCATCGACCCGCCGCACCTGGCGGTAACCGAACAGCATCCCGCGCACGTGTTCGACTACAGGCGGTTCGCATCGGACGAAGTAGTGTCGTTCAACCGAATGCAAGCCGACATCGTCCGGCGCTATTCGCCCGGCCGTGACATCATGCATAATTTCATGGGGTTCTTCACCCAGTTCGATCATCACGCAGTAGCGCGCGACCTCGATGTCGTTGGCTGGGACTCCTACCCGCTCGGCTTCCTGGAGCAGTTCTGGTTTCCCCAGGAAGACAAGCTTCGCTACGCGCGGCAGGGACATCCCGACATCGCCGCCTTTCATCACGATCTTTACCGCGGGTGCGCGCCGGGCGGGCGGTGGTGGGTGATCGAGCAGCAGCCGGGGCCAGTCAATTGGGCGGCCTATAATCCAGCGCCGCTGCCCGGCATGGTGCGGTTGTGGACGCTCGAGGCCTTTGCCCACGGGGCGGAGCTGATGTCCTATTTTCGCTGGCGACAAGCGCCGTTCGGGCAGGAGCAGATGCACGCGGGATTGCTTCGGCCGGACCGGTCCGATGATGTGGCCGTGGCCGAGGTGCGCGCGGCGGTGGTGGATCTGAATATTATCGGAGAGTGCTCGACAGTTCGGGCCAGCGTTGCGCTGATCTTTAATTACGAAGCGGCGTGGCTGTTCGAAACGCAGCCGCAGGGGGCAAGCTTCAACTATATGGAGCTGGTATTCGGCTGGTATAGCGCGCTTCGCCGACTTGGGCTGGACATCGATATTGTTGCTCCGGGCGCCGATCATTCAGCCTATCGCATGGTCGTTGCGCCGAGCTTGCCAATCGTCGATGCGGCGCTGGTCGCGCGGCTTGGGGTGCTCGATTGTCCGGTGCTGATTGGTCCGCGAAGCGGAAGCAAGACCGCCGATTTTTCGATCCCGCCGTCATTGCCGCCGGGCGGGTTGCAGGACCTTATCCCGCTTCGCGTGCCGCGTGTGGAAAGCCTTCGTCCAGGGATCGTCCTCGACGTCGATGGCGGAACGATCGAGCGCTGGGTCGAAACCGTCGAAACTGCGCTGGTGCCCGAGATCGTGGCAAGCAATGGGGACGGCATTCTCTTTCGGCGGGACCAGATACGCTATCTTGCCGGTTGGGCCGACGCGGCTTTGCTCGATCGGATCATGTGCAAAATGGCCAAGGAGGCGGGCTTGGCCACTGTCGAGGTGCCACGGGACGTTCGGGTGCGGCGTCATGGGGCGCTGCACTTCGCCTTCAACTATGGAGCGGAGCCGGTCACGCTGGGTTACGATGTCATCGCGCATGGCGCTGATATCCTTGTCGGGAGGCGGGCGCTTGGCCCGGCGGATTTAGCGGTCTGGCGCCGGCCGCCCGAGTAAGGCACACAGCGCGAACATGCCCAGCACCGCTTCACCGAAACGCCGCCGTCTCACGCCCGAATTGCGCCGCGAGGAAATCCTCAATCAGGCGGCGCAGTTGGTGCTGTCGGAAGGGGTCAGCGCGGTCAGCATGGAGCGGATCGGGCGCGAGGCGGGTGCTTCGAAGGCGCTGGTCTATGCTTACTTCAGCGATCGCACGGGATTGTTGACCGCGCTGCTACTGCGCGAGCAGGCGCGGTTTCGCGCCGAGGGCCAGCGCTTGCTCCAGGAGGCCGAGGATTTCGAAAGCAAGGTCCGCGCGACGACCGCGGCGTGGTTGCTTCACGTCGCGCATAATGGCGCACTGATCGAGCGCTTGCTGCACGAGCCCGAGGTCGCGCGCGCGGTCGAGCCGGACGATGCGCGGTCGCGGTCGGTAACGACGTCCTATTTCGGCGACGAGATCGCCCGCCATTATGGTTTGCCGCAGCGCAAGGCCGTCGTCCTTGCCGATTTGATGATGGGCTTGACCGGTGCTGCGGGTGCGCGACTCCATTCGACCAATGCCAATCCCGACGAGGTGCTTGAGTTGACGTTGCGAATGATCTTCGCGTCGTTGCGCGCGGTTTCGCCGAGCGGTCCGCGACAGGCGAGCGAAGAGACTGCCGAGAATGAGAAAAATCGCTCTTGACGGATGTTGTAATAATGGTCACTTTTGACGCTTAATGTAATAAGCGTTCGGGGGAGACTTATTGTGGCCAGCATCAAGCATATATTGTTTTGCGGAATCGCCCTTGCGGCGTTGCACGCGCCGACCGCCGCACAGGCGCAAGGCGCGCCCGCGGACCCGGCCGCTTTGCCCCCCGAAGCGCAGAAGATCGAGACTGCGCCGGACGATCCAAACGCGATTGCCGAGATCGTCGTCACTGCGCAGAAGCGGCTCGAGAACATCCAAGACGTTCCGATCGCGGTATCGGCTTTTTCGGGCGACACGATCAACGAACGCGCGATCGATGACACGCTCGACCTGCAACTGGTCGTGCCCAATCTGATCCTGGTCGGCAATGATCGGCCGACTTTGCGCGGGGTCGGCAATAACGCCATCTCTCCAACCGCCGACAATGGCACCGGCGTATTGTTCAACTTTGCGCCGATCGGGGTGCGCCCGCAGGACGAATATTATGACCTCGAGCGGATCGAAGTCCTGCGCGGTCCGCAAGGTACGCTCTACGGGCGCAACACGACCGGCGGGACGATCAATCTGATCACAGCCAAACCGGGCCGTGAGTGGGGCGGTTACTGGTCGGGGCAGTTCGGCAATTATTCGACCTTTCGCACCCATGGCGCATTGAATCTGCCGTTCGCCGACGCGGTCCGGGTACGGCTTGCCGGTTTCTATCTCAGGCGCGACGGCTACACCAAGAACATCGGGCCCGGCGACGACATCGATGGCCGCGATCAATTTTCGGTCCGCGGCTCGCTTCGGCTGATGCCGGGACCGGATACGACGGTCGATCTGGTGGTCCAGCATAGCAAGGAAGGCAGCAGCCGTTCGCGCGAGAATAAGCGCCTGTGCAAGGCAACGCCGGTCCTGGGCTGCTCGCCGAATGAACTGGGGTTCGATTCGCCCGACGTCAGCGGCGTAATTTTCCAGTCGCTATTGCGCTTTTTCCGCGGCTCGCTCGTCTCGCCGACCTACAACATCTATGCCGGTGCCCAGAATCCCGAGGATTTGCGCACAGTTGCAACCGATACGGGATCCCGGTTCGACGGGAAGCAGACCACGGCCTCGCTCGAAATGAGCCATGATTTCGGCGGCGTGACCTTGCTGTCCCTATCGGGTTTCACCAAGGGCGAGTCCGAAGCGAATACGGATTATGACAATGCCGTGCTGCCGTTCCGCTTCCTTCGGCCGATCACCTACAATAGCTCACGCCGCAACCGCATCACCACCGACCAGCTGATCACTACCGACAGTTTCCTTGCAAGCGGGCGGACCTATTATCAGGAGTTCAGGGCCGTGTCGGCTCTCGACGGTCCGTTGAACTTCATAGCCGGGGCAAATTATTTCAACGCCAAGGGCAGCGCGACATTCCAAATCTATCATCCTGCGATCGAGTTGTTGGCAGCCAATATCCTTCGACTTCCGCCCGAGGCATGGTTTTTCAACGCCGAGACACCTGAAGCTCGAACCAAGTCGCACGCCGTTTTCGGCGAGCTTTATTACGATTTCAGCGATCGCACCAAACTGACAGTCGGCGCGCGCTATACCAAGGACAAGAAGTCGATCCGCACGCGGACCATCTTCTTGTCGGCGCCGCCGCCATTCACCACGGGTTCGGGCAGCTACGACGCCGTCACCGGGCGCATTGTTCTCGACCATGAACTGACGCGCGACAATCTGGTCTACGCGTCATTTTCGCGCGGGTTCAAAGGCGGTGGTTTGAACGTCGGAAATTCGGGCACGCCGCGGTTCGACCCCGAGTTCATCAATGCCTATGAACTCGGTTCGAAGAACAGCTTCTTCGGGCGTACGCTTCAGGCGAATTTCTCCGCTTTCTATTATGACTACAAGAACCTCCAGCTTGGCCAGCGGCTCGGCACTTCGGTCGTCACGGTCAATTCCGACGCCAAGATCTATGGCCTTGAAAGCGAGTTCCTGTGGCAGCCGGTGCCGCGTTTCCAGTTGAACGCCAACGCATCCTATCTGCACACGCGGATCGGCGAACTGCTAACCGTCGATCCCGCCAACCCGGCGCAATGGGATCCGTCCAAGGGTCCGCCGACGCGTACGCCCGCGGTGCCAGTCAACCTCGACGGCAACGACCTACCTTACTCGCCCAAGTTCAAGATCAGCCTTGGCGCGCAATATACCGTGCCGCTGACATCGACCGGCTGGTCGGCGACCCTGCGCGGGGATTACAGCCGCCAGTCATCCTATTTCGCGCGCGAGTTCAACACCTCCAACGACCGCATCAAGGCGTGGTCGGTGACCAATGCGATTGTCCGTGTGTCGAGCCCGAGCGAGAAATTCTCGATCGAGGCGTACGTGAAGAATATTGGCAATAAGGACAATATCACCAACTCGATCATCGAGAGCGACCTGGTGGGCAGCTATCGCAACGCGCGCATCCTCGAGCCGCGCACCTTCGGCCTGACGACGATGGTCAAGTTCTGACCGCTTCGCCGCGGCGCGCCAGCTTCGGCTAGCGCGTCGCGGTGCCGGTCTTCGGGGCAGGCGTCGGAGCGTAGATGGTGCGCATGATTTCGAGCCAGTAATTGCGCACGTCACCGCCGAACATTTGCGTCATCATCACCCCCGAGGTGCGGCCCGCGGGGTCGATCCAGAAAAAGGTCGAGGCCGCGCCGCCCCAGAAGGCCCCGCAGCGCGGGAATATGGGCGAAACGCCGGTCGCGGATTCGCGCACTGCAAGGCCGTAGCCGAAGCCGAGCCCCGCGCTCGTCAAGGCCGTCGACACATTTCGTGCCTCGGGAGTGAGTTGGTTGACGCGCATCTCGCGGGCCAGCGCGCGAGGCAGGATGCGTACCTTCCCGAGCTGACCGTCCTGACGAAGCATCTGTGTGAAGCGCCCATAGTCGGCGGCGGTCGAAACCAGGCCGGAGCCGCCGAAGTCAATCTTGCCGCCGGTGAGGAACACGCTCTTCGTTCCCTCATCGACCCGCAACGGCGTGATTGCCTTCAGGGTTGTCGGATCGACCCCTCCGAGCAGATTGTCGCCCGGCAATTTGGCCTGGGCCTGGCTGGCATAAGCGCTGGTCATTCGCGCCGCGTCGGCGGTGGTGGGTTGAAAACGCGTCGAACTCATCGCCAGCGGATCCAATATGTTGCGCTTGACGTAGTCGGCGAAGCGCTGGCCGCTTGCTACCTCGACGACGCGGCCGAGCACGTCACTCGAATTGCCATAAGTAAAGCGCGCGCCGGGTTGATGAAGCAGCGGTGCGGTCGCAATTCGTCGCGCCAGTTCGGCGGTGCTTGCCACCGCCGTGACGCCCCCGCGCGGAGGAGGCGCCACGCCCGGCGCGGCGGGAATCGCCTGCGCCGTATAAGCGGCATGAACCGGGTCGGGCTGCGCTTCGGCATAGACGATCCCGGCACCGTGGACGAGGAGATCGCGAACGGTCAGCGGTCGATTAAGTGGCTGTGTTTCGAACGGCGTAACGGCGGAACCGGTCCACACGCGGGTGCCCGCAAACTCGGGAATATAGTGCGAAAGAGGAGCGTCGAGCGAAAGCTTGCCGCGGGCCACAAGCTGAAGCGCAGCGACCGATGTCACCGGCTTGGTCATCGAGAAAATGCGAAACAGCGAATCGGCCCGCATCGGCTTAGCCGCCTCCGCGTCCGCCATGCCGAGCGTCCGCTGATAGACGATGCGGCCATCCTGTTCGATCAAAACCACTGCGCCGGGCGCGATTTTCTTGGCCACCATGTCGGCAAGCAGATGGTCGATCCGCGCCCTCTGCGCCGGGCCCAGCGTAACCGCTGTTTGGCGGGGTACGGAGCAACTGTGCGATGATCGCGCAATCGCGGGGTTGGCAAGCGCGCCGGCAAGCGCCATCCCGACGCTGGCGTAGAGCATGCGGTGCTTCATTCTATCCTCCTGATGGGCCGCGCTACGCGGTGAGCTCGGGAACCCGGCCGGGATCGGGCGTAACGACCGATAATCGGCGGTTAAGGCCGAACTCGGCGCGTACCTCGCTTATGGGTCGGGTCAGCATGGTCTCGAACTTGACGAACTGGATCGATCGCGTCGCTCGCCCGAAGGCCCAGCCGTCGCTGATCGCGTCCATCGCTGGCTTGATCAGCCACGGATCGACCAGCGCCATGTGACCGGTGACCACCGCGATCCACATTGCCGCATAAGGGAAATCCATCTGCGCCAAGCCGAACGCCTGAAGCGCAATTTCGCCGAAAGGAGTCGCCGGATAGTTGGTCAGGACATGGTGGAGATCGTGGGTCTGATATCCGCGCAGAACCTTATACTGGATGATCGGCGGCATCGCATGGAGCTGGCCGGACCGGGCATATTGTTCGTGAAGCTCACGATAGCCAAGCGCGAGGCGCTCGGCGAGATCATTGTCGACCATGAAGGCGTGGTAAGCGGCGCCTAGCGTGCCCGGCGCATAGTGACTTAGCGCCTCGATCGTTTGCGGCTGCGCATACCATTCCTCCCGGGCAAGCGGGCCTTGTTCGGGATGCGACGTGATCGCGTCGACATATTTTTCGATGACTGCTGGTGGTGCCGATTCCCACCATTCGTTGAACAGCAAATGCACGCCGTGCGCGTTGAAGTCGTCGATGCTGCGCAGAAACTGTTCGCCGAAGCGGCGATCAACCGTGGTGATCATTCTAGTCTCCTGTCGCGAGCAGTTGGCGGTTGCGATCGGTGATGATGTGCGGTGCGGACAGGCTCGACAGGGCGAGCGCGTGGGACGGCGCGGCGATCTGCGTCACGACGAAGAGATTGCCGTCCGGGTCGCGCCCTTGCGCGCTGCGGAGGCCGGACACTTCGCGCGGTTCATCAAGCGCGATCCCGCTGGCTTGAAGGCGGCGGACTTCGGCGACGAGGTCGGTGCAGGCAAAGCCGAGATGGCGATAGCCTGGGGCGCCGTCGGCAAGCGGATCGGCGGCAAGCGTCGGCGGATTATGATATTGCCACAGTTCGACAATGAGATTGTCAGCCATGATCCATGCCGCGCTGACCTCGACATCGGCGAGCCCGGTGATGCGTTCGAACAAGGGGTTGGCGTAAGTCCCGCGATGGTGCGGGGCGCGGCCGATGAGGCGGGCGTAGAAATCGGTCATGCTATCAAGCGACGGCGTGGCGAGTGCGACATGGGCGATCCAGGCGGGCGTGTCGGGATCGGCGGCTATGCCTTCCGCCTCGATCACGTTGCACTCCGGGTCGCGGCCGTATGCGTAAGTAGCGCCGGTGCCGAGCGCGACCGGGGGGCCATTGAAGTCGAGGCCGGCGTTGCTCCACCTGTCCCACAAGCGCTGGCCGGCGCCGGATTGGACGCAGAAATGGGTAATGCCCGGATCGCACACGCGGCGCTCGGTCTCCGCCGGGCCAATCGGGCGTGTTGCGGGGTGAAGCGCGATGAACAGATTGGGTGCCGCGACCCAGCGAACGTTGGCGCGTTCCTCCACTTGCTGGAAATCCGCTGCGGCCTGGTACAGTTGCGCGAGGCCTCGCGGGTCGGCGGCGTTAAGCGCGATGTGGTGGACGCTCAAGCTCATGCCAGATACTCGCGAATGTGCCGCGCGACCTTGTCGGCCTGCGTATGGATGATGTCGTGGCCGGCATCGTAGAGCCGGACGATGTCGATACGATCGAAGTAAGCGGCGGATCGCCCGATCAGGCTGGGCTGCAGCGCACGGTCCTGCATTCCCCATAGGAGAAGCGTTGGCGCGGTCACGCGGAGCCCGCCTTCGTTCCAGGGGGGCGAGACTTGGTGGGCCGGAGCGGTTAGATAGGGATTGTCGCAATACCAGCGACACATGGTGTTGACCGTGCCAGCTACGCTCCAG
This sequence comes from Pseudomonadota bacterium, assembly GCA_030855555.1. GTDB lineage: Bacteria > Pseudomonadota > Alphaproteobacteria > Sphingomonadales > Sphingomonadaceae > Sphingomicrobium. The sequence continues at coordinate 26,077 of JALYRC010000057.1, read as the reverse complement.
TCGCTGATCATCGCCTGCCGGGTCGCGGAGTCGATCGGGGTGCCGGCGAAGATGCGGTCCCAGGCGGTGGCGGGGCCATCGGCAAGCAGTAATTGCTCCGGATCGGGGCCGCGCAGGCGAGCAAGATAATCCGACGCCGCAGCTTGCGCACGGTCGTCGAGAAGTGCTGCTCGCAAGGCGCTGGGGTGCGGTGCATTGGCCAGGATCAATCGCTCGACGCGGTCGGGATGGTGCGACGCAAGTGCGATTGCGACGATCCCGCCCCAGTCATGGCCGGCAACCGTCACGCGGTCATAGCCGAGCGCATCGATCAGCCGCGCGGCGTCGTCGACTAATTTGTCGATTGCGTAGGCGCCGGCGGCAACAGGGCGTGACGAGCCGCCGTAGCCGCGCTGGTCGGGAAGGATTGCGCGAGAGGTGTCGGACAGACGGTGGGCGACTGGCGCAAAGGCGCGGCGGCCTTCGGGAAAGCCGTGAAGGAACAGGATCGGCGGCCCCTCCCCGACGAGATCGACATGGAGGGTAACCGACCCGAGGTCGATCAGGCGGGTCGTGCCGCCATCCACGGTTTCAACTAACGCAGACACCGCCGTCGACCGGGATGATTGCGCCAGTGACGAAGCTTGCGTCGGGACCGGCGAGGAAGCCGACGACATTGGCGACTTCGGCCGGTTCGCCATAGCGCCCCATTGGCAGCCGCTCCTGGAAGGCGCGAGCGAAGGCTTCGGGATCGTCGGGGCTTCGGGTGCGCGCCAATTCGTCGATCATGTCGGTAGCAATCGGTGCCGGGCATACGGCATTGACTCGAACGCCGCGGCTGGCGAGTTCGCTCGCAGCGGTCCGGGTCATGCCGACCACTGCATGCTTGCTGGCACTATAGCCGAACACCATTGGCGTACCGCCGATCCCCGATACCGAGGCAATATTGACCACCGACCCGCCCGTCTTCAGCAGTAAGGGAACGCACAGCTTCATGCCGAGGTAAACGCCGCGCGCATTGACGGCCATGACATGATCAAATGCGTCTTCGGGATAGTCGAGCATGGAGCCGACGAAGCCGGCGACCCCGGCGTTATTGACCAAAATATCGAGCCGCCCGAACTCGGCGAGGAGCTGGTCGAGCGCGCTGCTCCAGCTTGAGGCCACTGCGACGTCGCCGCAGGTTACCAGCAGTTTTCGTTCGCGCTGGTCAAGCAATGCCTGAAGCGTGGTGACATCCTCGCCAGGCAAGTCGAGTGAGACGATGTCTGCTCCCATGGCCGACAATCGGTCGGCGACCGCGAGGCCGATCCCGCGGGTCGCTCCGCTGACCAGTGCGACCTTCCCGAATAGTTGATTGCTAATTGCGCCAGCCCCCCAACTTCGATGCCGGTTACCTTCTGACGTTTATTAGATAAACCGTCAACAGATGAGAAACCTGTTTGTCGGCGTCTTGATCGTGGTGCCGGGATGTGGTTCGAGCGAAGCATGAACAAGCGGCCCTCATCCCTGCGGCTGACCGCGCCTGCGCAACCTCCGCGGCGTCGCCTGTCGCCCGAAGTGCGGCGCGATCTATTGCTCGATTCAGCTGCGGCGATCGTCACGGCGGAAGGCGTTTCGGCGGTGACGATGGAGCGAGTCGGGCTTGAGGCCGGCGTGTCGAAAGCACTGGCTTATGCCTATTTCGGCAATCGCACGACGTTGCTGGCCGCCCTTTTGCTGCGTGAGTATCCGGCATTTTCGAGCAGGCCCCCTGGCCAACCCGAAGCGAAGCTCGAGGACGTCGTGCGTGCGACGACGGTCGATTATCTGTTCCATGTCGCGGAAAAAGGCGAACTGCTGCAGCGGTTGCTCGCCGAACCCGCAGTGGTCGATGCCGTCTCGGACCACCATCGGCTCGGGCGCCAGGATACGGCGCAATTCTTTGGGGCATTGATGAGCCGCGACTTCGGAATATCGCCCGAGCTTGCCTGCTGCGCTGCGGACATGCTGATGGGCGTGACGGGGGCGGCCGGGCGGATCCTGAACCGCAGCGGGCCCGCAGCAGATCGCGACGAGCTTTCCGATCTTGTCACGCACATCATCATGGCCGCGGTGCGCGAGCTGGCGAGCGATGCTGCGATTACAAATGAAGGTCGCGCGCCTCGATAAAGGTCTGGAAGCGGCGATGGCGTTCGCGAGTGAGCGGATAGCGCCACAAGATCAGGATCGGGATGGCGATGACGATCGCCGGAAGGATGCAATAGAGGACACGCAGCCAATAGATCTGGTCGGGGCCATTGCTTGCCCCAGAGGCATCATAACCGACCAGCGCAAGCAGGTTGAGCGACAGGCCCTGGCCAACCGCCTGGCCGAAATTGACGATCATTCCGGTGACGGCGAAGAGCAGGCCCTGGCGACGTTCGCGGCTGAAGATGGTGTCGACGTCGGCACTGTCGGCAACCATTGCCGCGGGAAGCAATTCAAGCGCGCCGAAGCAGAAACCCTTGGCAATGAACAAGGCCGTGAAGGCAGCGATATCGCCCCGCCCGAGGAAGAAGATAGCGACGTTGGTGACCACGACTACGCCGAACGCGACCGCAAGCGTGCGATGCTTGCCGATGCGGTTGCCGAGCCACAGCCAGAACGGCACTGCCGCAAGTCCGGTGAGGAAATAGAAGACGTAGATGGTGCCGATGTTGGGAACGCCGATCACGTCGCGCGCGAAGAAAACGGTGATCGTGATGCGGAATGTCTCGGCAATGAAGCCGAACAAAAGGACGATCGAAATGCGCCGGAACGGGCCGTTGCGCCACAATTGCCGCGCGGTTCGGCGATAGTCCATCGAGCGCTGCTCAGTGGTCGTCACCGGGTCGCGCACGAACAGGAACAGAAGCAATCCGAAAAAGGCCAGTCCGGCGACCATCGCAACGCTGAGCGTGGCAAGCACGGTCGCAGACGTGGCCCCGGGGCGCGAGAGAATGATCGCCGGAATCGCTGTCGCGAAGATGAGGCCGGCGAGGCTGAACACCTGGCGCACCGAAGTGACCAAGGTGCGATCCTCATAGCGGTTGGACAATTCGCCTCCCCACGCATGATAAGGAAGGCGAGTCATGGTGAAGCCAAGGTAGGTCGCGGTCAGCGCGGCGATGAAATAGCCAAGCCCGACGTCCTTGCCAGGATTGAACAGGAACCAGATGCCGAGCGCGAGCACGCTCGTCCCGATCGGCACCCATACCCGCCGTCGGCCGATTGCCGGGCGCCAGCGGTCGGTCGCCATTCCGATCAGCGGATCGATGACAATGTCCGACAGGCGAGCAAGCAGCATGGCAAGCCCGAGGGCGGCAAGCGGAATGCCCAGCTCGCCGGCATAGAAAGGCGCCAGGAAGATTGAAAGCGGAAGGCCGACGGTGGACAGCGGAAACTGGAGCCCGCCATAAGCCGCAAGGATGCCCCACGATAAACGATCGCTTTTCCCTGAAGCCTTGTCCCGCATCCGAACCCCTTCAGGTTTCAATTGCACAAACCGTCACTAACTGGCGCTATTCGGCTTGGCAATGCGCCGGCTCCCTTCAGACTTGCCAGTGTTACATGAACCGTCAATAAGAGGATGGCGGCCACTAGGGAGATCATCGATGCGAAGCCTTTCCTTCTTTGTCCTCCTGATGACGGCGCTGGCCATGCCAGCGGCAGCAGCGGCCTCTCCTGCCCGCCCCCCGGTCGATGCGCCCGAGCTTGCGCAACTTGGAAAGCATGGCGTCGGGACCCTGATCGAAACTATTGCGGTCGCAGGAGCCGAGGCGCGCGCGGTCAAGGTACGGTTGTGGTACCCCGCGGTCAGTGGCGGGCAGGCGACAAACTATTCGCACCGGCTGGAGCGGGTTGGCGCCCCGGCGGTCGCAGTTAATTATCCTGCCCTGGCCGTCGCCAACGCCGTGCCAGCGAAGGGGCGCTTCCCCTTGGTCGTCATGTCGCACGGTTATCGCGGGTGGCCAGAACTGATGAGCTTCCTTGGCGAGAATTTGGCGTCGAAAGGCTATGTTGTCGCCGCGATCGACCATGGCGACCAGCCGTTCGCCGATGGTCCGACTTTTGCACGTTCCTTCGGCGAAGTGATCGTCAATCGCGCCCGCGATCAACGGGCAGTAATCGGGTTCATGCTTGGGCGGGCGCGTGGACCGGTGCAGACGGCTTGGCCTTCGATCGACCCGGCGCGCGGAGTTGGACTGATCGGCTATTCGATGGGCGGGTTTGGCGCACTTGCGACGGCGGGCGCGGGCTATGATCCCGCCAGTCCGACGATCAAGCAATTGCCGCCACCATTTCAGCAGGTCGTTCTGTCCCGCGACGCCGCCATCCCGCGCGAGGTCCGCGCGCTTATTCTAATCGCTCCGTGGGGCGCGCAGCCGGCCAACCGCAGCTGGACGAACAGCGGATTGTCGAACATCACTGCGCCAACGCTGATGATATCTGGCGACCAGGATGACATCGTCGATTACAAGCAGGGCGTGCGCTTCGTGTTCGACGGCCTGACAGGATCCCGCCGCCGCCTTCTGGTGTATCGCGATGCGCGCCACAACGTGGGCGGCAATCCCCTGCCGGCTTCGCCAGCGGCGGACTTCGGGCTTGTTGACGCCCTTGCCGAGCCGGTGTGGCGGAGCGAGCGGATCAACGCGATCAACCAGCATTTCATCACCGCCTTTCTCGACCTGGAGATGAAGGGCGACGACTCGCGGCGAGCCTATTTGGACGTGCCTTCCCCGATTGCTTCAAACGGGGAATGGCCAAGTGCGCCGGGGCAGAGTTTCGGTGGCCAGACCGCCGGGGATGGCCAGCCGGCCTATTGGCGCGGCTTTCAGCGGCGCTGGGCGGTTGGAATCGAGATTCACTCAGCGCCAGCCAGCCGCTGACGAAAAATGGATAGCGCCGCGGGCGAATATGATTTGCTGGTCGTCGGCGGCGGGATCAATGGAGCCGGGATTGCGCGCGATGCCGCCGGGCGCGGGCTGAAGGTACTGCTCGTCGAGCGCGACGACCTCGCCGCGCACACGTCATCCGCAAGCACCAAATTGATCCATGGCGGCCTTCGTTACCTTGAGCATGGCGCATTCCGGCTGGTGCGCAAGGCGCTGATCGAACGCGAACGCCTGCTCGACATTGCGCCGCACCTGATCCGCCCGCTCGAGTTCGTCATTCCGCAGACCGGCGCGGGGCGGCCCGCCTGGCTCGTGCGGCTTGGCCTGCTGATCTACGATCGTCTTGGCGGCATGTCGCGGCTGCCGCGCACGCGGACCGTGAAGCTGTCCGACGGGCAATATGCCAACGGACTTCGCCATGCGGCGGGTAAGGGTTTCGCTTATTGGGATTGCTGGGTCGATGACAGCCGCCTGGTGGTGCTTAACGCGGTCGATGCCGCGGCACGCGGAGGGGTCGTACTTACGCGAACCGAGATGTGCGCTGCCACGCGGAGCGGCGACTATTGGCTTGCGGTCCTGCGCGCCCCCGACGGCGTCCATCAGGTGCGGGCGCGCGCGCTGGTCAATGCCGCGGGGCCGTGGGTGGGGGAAATGATCGGTCGCCTTGGAACGCGATCGGAACGCTCGGTTCGGCTGGTCAAGGGCAGCCACATCGTCCTTCCCAAGCTTTTCGCCGGCGATCACGCCTTCCTCATCCAGAACCCGGACGGGCGTGTTGTCTTCGCAATCCCTTATGAAGGGGGGTTTACACTAATCGGGACAACCGATGTCGGGTGGGAAGGTGCGCCGGGCAAAGCGAAGATCAGCGATGAGGAGGTTGCCTATTTGCTTGAAACGGTCGCGCGCAATTTTGCCAGAACCGTTGGGGCAGCCGACATTTTGTGGAGCTATTCCGGGATTCGGCCCTTGCTGGAAGACGGAGTGCGCAACGCCTCGGCGGTGACTCGCGATTATGTCTTCGAACTCGACGATCAGGGCCCGCCTTCGCTGACCATCTTCGGCGGCAAGATTACGACTTATCGCCAGCTTGCCGAGCAAGCGCTTGATCGCCTGGCGGGATATTTCCCGGCGATGACGGGCGGCTGGACAGATAGTGCCGCGCTCCCCGGTGGCGCATTGCCCGGATCCTTGAGCGACTATCTGGCCCACCTGCGCACCACCTATCCCGACTTGCCGGCTAGCCTGCTCGATCGGCTTGGCCGAAGCTATGGCACGGAAGCGAAACACCTGTTGGGGGACTTACAAACCTTAAGCGATCTGGGCGAAACATTCGGCGCCGGCTTGACCGCGCGCGAGGTCGACTATCTGATCGATCGGGAGTGGGCTTTGTCGGCGGATGACATTCTATTCCGCCGGTCGAAATTGGGAATCCACATCAATGAAGCATCGGTCGCCAGGCTCGAATCCCATGTTCAGCGGCGCACCGGGCGCGGCATGAGGGCAAGCCATGAGTGCTGATCATATCCTGGCAATCGATCAAGGCACGACGTCTACGCGCTCGATCTTGTTCGACCGGTATGGCGCGGCAAAAGCAACTTCGCGGCGCGAGTTGGTCCAGCATTATCCGGGTTCGGGCTGGGTCGAGCAGGATGCGGATGACATTTGGCGCGACACGCTGGCCACGGTGCGCGAGACGATCGACGCTGGGGGCGTTTCGCCGACGCAGATCGCCGGCATCGGAATTACCAATCAGCGCGAAACCGCGATTGTCTGGGACCGCGCGACGGGCGAGCCGATCCACCGTGCGATCGTTTGGCAGGACCGGCGCACGGCCGATCGTTGCGCCTCGCTGAAGGCGGACGGCGTCGAGGCCGAAGTTCGCAGCAAGACCGGGCTGATGCTCGATCCCTATTTCTCGGCAACCAAGATCGCCTGGCTGCTCGACGCGGTCACTGGTGCGCGCGTCAAAGCCGAGCGCGGCGAGCTTGCATTCGGGACGATCGACTGCTTCCTGCTGTGGCGGCTCACCGGCGGCGCGGTCCACGCCACCGACGTCACCAACGCCTCGCGGACCATGCTCTACGATATCCGCAAGCAGCAGTGGGACGCGGATCTGTGCAGGCTGTTCGAAGTGCCTGCCGCGATGCTGCCCGAAGTGCGCGACAATGATGCCGGCTTTGGCCTGACGGCGGCGGGATTGTTCGAGCGGCAATTTGTGATCGGGGGAATGGCGGGCGATCAGCAAGCGGCGCTGTTCGGGCAATGCTGCTTTGAGGAAGGGATGGCAAAGTCGACGTTCGGGACCGGCGCCTTCCTGTTGCTCAATACCGGACGCGAGGCGGTCACCTCCGCCGCTGGTCTGCTGACCACGCCCGCCTATCGGATCGACGGACAGATCCGTTACGCACTCGAAGGGTCGATCTTCGTTGCCGGGGCGGCGATCCAGTGGCTGCGCGACGGCATTGGGGTGATCTCGGACGCTGCGCAGACCGAGCGACTTGCTGCCGCCCTTCCCGACGACCATGGCGTTTATCTGGTGCCCGCCTTCGTTGGCCTTGGCGCGCCTTATTGGCAGTCCGATGCGCGTGCTACTGTGTCGGGGCTAACCCTGGATAGCGGCCCGGCGCATCTTGCCCGCGCTGCTCTGGAAGCCGTGGCCTACCAGACCCTGGACGTCTTCCGGGCTATGGCGAGCGATGGAGGCAGCCTGCTTAAGACGTTGAAAGTCGATGGCGGGATGAGCGCCAACGGGTGGCTGTGCCAGTTTCTCGCCGATGTGCTTGAGGTAGGCGTGGAACGGCCCCGCAATCTGGAATCGTCGGCCCTTGGCGCGGCTTTCCTCGCTGGTCTTGCGTGCGGGGTGTGGAGTGGCCTAGCCGACTTGCCGCGCAATGCAGCGACCATCGACCGCTTCGAGCCTTCGATGCGCAGCGATGTTCGCAAACGATTGGTGATGGGTTGGAATCGAGTCGTCCAGCAAGCTGCGGCCGGGCACTCGCCGTAACCTCCCGTGGCGCTTGAACTGATCGCCTGCCACGATTAGGAGGGCTGCGCGGACCGGGCCCCTCTGGCGATTAATCAATCGCGATGTCGGACCGCATCGGAAAAGAATCCGGTGCAGCCCTGTCGTCTCAACTGCATCCTCTTGCCCGATCAACAGCGCGAAGCTGATTGTTAGAGAGGATTAGTCGTGGACGGTTTGATTACGCTTTTTTCCGACCCTGCAGTGTGGGCGGCGCTGCTGACATTGATCGTGATGGAAGTCGTCCTGGGGATCGACAATCTGATCTTCATTTCGATCCTGTCGAACAAGCTGGCGCCGCACCAGCGCGAGCGCGCGCGGCGCATTGGCATCGGCCTGGCGCTAGCGATGCGGCTGGCGCTGCTGTCCGCGATCGCCTGGTTGGTTGGGCTCACCGCGCCGGTCTTTGACCTGGGGATCCAAGGGCCGGTGAGCGACATGGGCGTGCCGACGTATGAAACCCAATTTTCATGGCGCGACCTGATCCTCATTGCCGGCGGACTATTCCTGATCTGGAAGGCGACCAAGGAAATTCACCACCACGCCGATCCACACCCCGACGACGACGTGTTCGACAGCGCACGAGTGACGCTGACATTCGGCGCGGCGATCGCGCAGATCCTGCTGCTCGACCTTGTCTTTTCGGTCGACTCGATCCTCACCGCAGTGGGCATGACCGATCATTTGCCAGTGATGGTCATCGCGGTCGTGGTTGCAGTGCTGTTCATGCTGCTCGCGGCCAATCCGCTGGCCAACTTCATCCGCGACAATCCAACGGTGGTCATGCTGGCGCTCGGTTTTCTGTTGATGATCGGCGCGGTGCTGATCGCGGATGGGCTCGGCGTGCATGTGCCAAAAGGCTATATTTACACGGCAATGGCCTTTTCCGCCTCGGTGGAGGGGCTTGGTATCTGGAGCCGGCGGCGCAGGGCCCGGCGCGAAGCCATTGCGGCGGAGGAAGCCTGACAAGCAGAGACATGGGCGCGGCTGACAGGTTTAACGCCTGTCAGCCGCGTTGCGCGACTCGGGCCGGTCGGGCCGCTCGGGACGGCTTGGTCGATTTGCGATTGAGTTGGAATTTCAACACTTCGCTCGCGTTGAGCGGAGGGTAGAGAAGGTTACCCTGCGCCTGTCCGCAACCTTCCCTGCGCAAAGCTTCAAGCTGTTCCGGGGTCTCCACGCCTTCCCCGGTGGTCACCATGCCCAGCGCCGTCGCAAGGGCGATGACTGCGCGAACAATGGCTTTGGCTTCGGCGCTATTGGCGAGATTGCTGACGAACGAGCCGTCGATCTTGAGCTTGTCGAACGGGAATTTCTGAAGATAGCCGAGGGACGAATAGCCGGTCCCGAAATCGTCAAGCGCGATGCTGACCCCGAGGCGCTTGAGTTGGCGCATTGCCTTCAAGGTCGTTGGATCGTCGCCAATCAACGCGCCCTCGGTGATCTCCAGCTCGAGGCGCTCCGCCGGCAGACCCGATTGGGCGAGGGCGGAAACGACCGTCGCGACAAGCCCGTTCTTGCGGAGCTGAACCGGCGAAAGATTGACGGCCACTTTCAAGTGTTCGGGCCAGCTGGCCGCCGCGCGACACGCTTCGCGCAAGGCCCATTCGCCGAGGCGGTCAATCAGCCCGGTTTCCTCCGCAATTGGAATGAAGGACGCCGGAAGCACCAGGATCCCATTTCGGTTACGCCACCTAAGCAGCGCTTCCATTGCGACCGGGCGGCCGGAAGCGATGTCGACGATTGGCTGGTAGAATAGTTGAAAGGCGTTGCGGCCCAGCGCGTCTCGCAATTCGATCTCGAGACTGCGCCGTGCCTGGCGGCTCTCTTCCATTCGGCGTTCGAAGCGGCAGCTGATCCCCCGCCCCTCGGCTTTGGCGCGATACAAAGCGATGTCTGCGGCACGAAGCAGGCCCGGAGCGTCCGTGGCATCACCCGGCGAAAAGGCAACGCCAACGCTCAGGCCGACGTCGACCCGCTGTTCACCAATATAATATCCATTGGAAATGGAGGCGATGACGGCCTCCGCCAGGCGGTCCACAGCGGGCTTGCTAGCGCCGACGATGACTGCGACGAATTCGTCGCCTCCGAGCCGCGAGACGAAGCCGCCACAGTCACCGATCGTTTGACGAAGGCGGTCCGCAACCTGCCGCAGCAGATCGTCCCCTGCCTGATGGCCAAGCGTGTCATTCACCGCCTTGAACCGGTCGAGGTCGAGACACAGGACGGCAACGGTCGGGCCTTCTCCATTGCCCGCCAGTTCCGCTTCGAGACGTTCGTCGAGGACGATGCGGTTGGGAAGGCCGGTCAGCGCATCGTGACGCGCCATGTGGTGAATGCGCTGATCGGACGCACGGCGCGCCGTAATGTCGCGAATGACATCGACCCAGCCAATCAGGCGCGCGTTGGAATCGAACACCAGTCGAGGCGCACATTCGATCCACACCGCAGTGCCATCCTTGCGCAGGAGCCGGTGTTCCCAATGGATTTTGTTGGATGAGCGTTTGCGCGCAACCTGATCGGCGAAGCGTCGCCCCGCCTCTGCCACGTCGCCGGGATGCAGCAACTCCGATACCGGCCGGCCGATCAACTCCTCGGGGGAGAAACCAAGCAGATTACGGACGGACTTTGAGACAAATTCGACCCGGCCCTTGTCCGAGCAGCGGAAAACGACGTCCCGGACATTGTCGGCAACAAAGCGATAAGCGCGCTCGCGTTCAAACAAAGCGTCGTCGTCGATCAGGTCCGTGACGTCATAATCGACCCCCCGAACATAGCCCCCGCCGCCGGGCGGCATCGTCGGCACCGCAGTGGTCAATATGTGTCTGATTTTGCCGTCCTGGCGGATGATGCGGAAACGCCAGCTCCGCTGCTTCCCCTCGGCAAGCATTTGCCGAAACTCGCGCGCGGAAAGATTGGTATCGCTGGGATGGACGAGGGCGAAGTAATTCTCGTTAGTCGGCGGGCTCGATCCACGCGGAAGGCCATATTGGTCATAGACCTCCGGGCTCCACTCGACGCGCCAGGGACGCTCCAGCCAGATCGTCCAGGCCGCAAGACGCGGCTGGTCATCAAGCGGATGCGATGGGGCGGAAACTGGAACGTGTTGCACCGCCCTACGATGAACGCCTGTTTCGTAAGTTTTCGTATGATTTCCCTCCATAACGGAGGCTAAGCCTAGCTAGATCGCCACCTCAAGGGCCTTATCATAGGCGTCCTCCTCGGCTCGGCGACTGTCTTCAATCTTGGATCTCTTGGCAATATAGGCGCGACGTGCAGCGTCCTCCCGCTTGCGCAGCGCCTCTTTCTCGGTCGCCAGCGCGTGCATGTGCTCGGCATGCGCCGCGTCAGCCTCTTCGAGCCGCTTCTCGGCCTTTCCGAGTTTGGCCCGGTTTGGACGGGGCTTCGCTTCGCGAGCAGGTGATACCTTGGGTCTGGGTTTGGCAGCAGGGCTCGCAGCAGCCATGTGCTCGATGTCTGAACCTCGCGAGAGCTTGATGACCTCCCCCGGCCTGGCGAGTGCTTCGGCCATGAGTTTCGGGTCGGTGACCTGCTCGGCGGCGTCCATTGCGAAAAGGTCTGTCGTCGCGCCCCACGCACGAAGGGCTGCGGCTCGACTGGGCGCGGCGACATAGGCGTCGTGGAAGCCGGTCACGGTGCGAAAGACCTTGAGCTTGGCTGGCACGGTCTAGCGCACCTGCTCGACGGTAAGACTGTCGGGAGGAAGCGCGCCGAGCAGTTCCGCTTCGGGCCTGGTGAGATCGAGCCAGCTTTTCCAGTCGTCGCGCTTCAGCACGACCATTTGGCGAGAGTGAATTGGCGCAACGTCGGGTCCCGGCGCGGTGGTGAGCAAAGTGAAGGCTTCGCCTTTCTCCGGCGTGCCCGGACTCCACAGGCTAGCGAAACAGAACCAGGGGTCGCAGCGCAGGGTGAATTTATACTTCGATTTGGGTGCCTTGGCCCCTTTGAACTCGAAGAAATGTGATGCCGGCACCAGGCAGCGGCGGCTGTTCGCAAAGGACCGGCCGTATCGAAGACTTGCCCGGTCTCATCCGTCAAAACTTCGTGATTGTAGAGTTGGATGAAATAACGAGGCAGGTCGGCCTCCAAAAAAGCGGGTCAAGGTTTTACGATTCTGGTTGGCTTCGGTTCCATCGAAGCCGGCACGTCGACCGCGGCGGCTGGCGACCCGAAGCTGCGCCTTGGCAGCAGTTTCGAGCGTCGCTCAGCAGGATTGAAGGGCCGATATCGCCATTTCCGGAGTGCCGCCGGCGGTAGTGAACGACTGCTCGATCGAGGCAAAGTTCGCGCAATATTCCGCCATTGCGGCATCCAGCGGCCGCAGCAGTGTTCCGCGCGTGCTAATGAGGGTCGTATCGGAGGCCTCTCCGCTGATGGGTGTCAGCTTGTTGCTGTCCACGCCGGTCAGCTCGGCGAGGCGTAGTGCGAAGTGGTACCAACTCAAGCTGCCGGGATTGGCGAGGTGCCAAAGGCCGCTTCCGCCGTCGATTAGCAGATCGAGAAGCCCGTGGCACAAGTCGGGGACATAGGTCGGGGATACTCGGACATCCTCCGGCGCCTCGACCCGCTCGCCCCGCTTCAGCGCGGTCAGCGTGTTGAATGCGAAATTATGCTGGTCCCATGGTCCGAAGAAGGCCGAAGTGCGAACGACTAGGTTCCGGCTACTCGCTTCGAGCATGGCGATCTCGCCGGCTCGCTTGCTGTGGCCGTACACCCCGCGCGGATGGCAAGCGTCGGTCTCGCCATAAGGTCCGCTCGTTCCGTCGAACACGAGGTCCGACGAAATGCCAACCAATGGGATGTCGCGGTCTGCAGCGACCGCGGCCAAATTCTCCGCGCCCTTGGCATTTGCGGCGAAGCAATTCTGTTCGTCGCGTTCTGCATCGGCGACCCGCACGTAACCGGCGGCATTGATGATCGCCCAGGGCGGAGACTGCGCGATAAATCGACGAATGCTTGATTGGTCCTCGATATTGAGTTCGGACCGGCTGGTAAGGCGCACCGGTAGGCCGCGGCGGTGAGCGACCATTGCAAGCGCGCTGCCGAGGGTGCCGGTGGCACCAACGATGAGTAATGGGGCTCCGGTGGGTTCGGGCACATGTTCCAAATGGCGCTTTCCATAAAAACGGTTGGGGCGCCGCCACCATCCGGGCGAGGACAAGGCAGGATGATCGAATTGCTCGCCAGCGGCCAAGGCTTTTGCGGCGGTGGCCAATATTGTCGGACGCGGCGGGTCCGACCGAGCATCGAACACGCCGGGATCATAATGGTCGTCAAAGCGGGTCAGGAGCGAGCGCCAGTCGACGTTGCCGAACATAGACCATAGAGTGACCGCGCGAATATCCGCTCCTTCGGCCTTGACCCGATGCGCGCTTTCCCAGACCTCGCACAGCCAGCGCAATTGCTCATCGTGCGTGCAGCCGTGGTGAACTTCGGTAATGGCGATCGGCGCACGATAGCGCTGCCACACTTCGCGCAGGCGATGCGTGATTCCGACGCAATCGACGAGATGCGCCACACGCACCGCTTCGACGTCGACATATTTCTGGCGCCCGTTGCCGCCTACCGCTTCGTCGGGATAAAATTTGCAGCGGTGATCGAGAAATCGGTCGCTGGTGAGATAATGATTTACGCCGATCATCGTCGGCCGCTCGGCGTTCTCGATCAGTTCCTCGAAAGCCGCTTCCGATATCCCCGCGCGGCGCAGGCGCGCGTAAAGCGGATGGCGTTTGTCGACCCTGCCGAACAAGAGGTCGAGGCTTAGCCAACTGCGTAGATTGTCATGGTCGGCCTGCTGCTGAAGCTGAGGCGTCGCAAAGGTCCGCCCGATGTCCTCAGTCTGAATTAGGGTTGCCGTGGGGATGTAGCAGCGGATCGCGGCCATCGCGCGCACCGTACCAAGACATTGGTTGATCAGCGCTCGCGCGAAAGAGGTGAAATCCTTCTTGTGCGGATACCAATGCCCGTAAAGCGCCGAAAAGCGCGCCGTGGTGAGCGGCTCGTTGACCGGGGTCCACTTATCGATCCAGGGATAGCGTTGGGCAACGTGCGCCGCATAGTCGGCAAGCTTGCTCGGAAATTCCTCGTCGAGAAGGTCAGTGCCCTGCGGCCCCGAGCCGTGATGGGTCAGGCCGCCAATGACATCTATGCCAAGGGTGCGAAGCCGGTCGAGCTGTCGATCGGCCCAAGAAAAATCGAGCGAACTCGAACAATCCGCTGCCGCTCTCTCCCACAGGATCGGGTAACGAACGGTCTTGATTCCCAATTCGGCGATTAGGTCAAGGTCAGCCAAGCGCTTGTCATGGCCGGTTGCCTGTGATTGGTCGCGCCATTGGTCTCCGATGCGGCAGATGGTGCATTCGGGACCTCCCCAAAGATCAATCCGGTCAGGTTTTCCGGCACTTTCACTATCCGTCATCTTGAAATCCTTGGCCAGACCCATTTCTAACCCCGAAGACCGCCGATAGTTTCGCTGATTTATGATAAGGCGAGGCGAGGGAACGAATCCGGCCCGAAACAAGTTTATATTTTATATCCATTCATGTGAGGTCAATGTGAGCAGCAGGCAAAGTTATACCCTAGACAATCGTGCAACCTTACTTTGTCTTTCTCATCTTCGCTGGAATTTTGTCTTTCAGCGGCCCCAGCACATCATGACTCGACTCGCACGTTCAATGGATGTCCTGTTCTGGGAAGAGCCTGTGTTCGACTCCGCCGAGCGCTACCTCGAGCGCAGCTCACCCGTCTGCGGGGTCGAAATTTTCGCACCGCATCTCTCTCCGGATCTCTCGCCTTCGGAAGTCGAGAGCCAGCTGCGTGAAATGCTCGACGAAGTCCTTGCCGAGCGCGGTACGCCGCAGGTGCGCTGGTATTACAGCCCGATGATGGTGCCATTTACGCGTCACCTCCAGTCGGAATGCGTGGTGTATGACTGCATGGACGAGCTTGCGAATTTCGACCAGGCGCCGCCCGAGCTGCCCGAGCTCGAGCGCGAATTGTTCGACATTGCGGACCTTGTGTTCACTGGCGGCTACAGTCTGTACGAAGCCAAGCGCGCGGTTCACTCCTCGGTCCACCCCTTCCCTTCCAGCGTCGACACCAAGCATTTTGCAACTGCCCGCTCGGTGACGGAGCAGCCGGCGGACCAAGCTGCGCTTCCGGGCAAGCGGCTTGGGTTCTTCGGAGTCATTGACGAGCGGATCGATCTTGAACTGATCGCGGCAATTGCGGATCAGCGGCCGGAATGGAAGATCGTGATGGTAGGGCCAGTGGTCAAGATCGACCCTGCACGGCTGCCGCAGCGCTCCAATATCGCTTATCTGGGCCCCAAGACCTATGCTGAGCTTCCAACCTATGCGTCGGGCTGGGACGTCGCGTTGATGCCGTTCGCAATCAACGCCGCGACGCGCTTCATCAGTCCGACGAAGACGCCCGAATATCTGGCCGCAGGCGTTCCGGTCGTATCCACGCCGATCACCGACGTCATTCGCCATTATGGGGAAATCGACGCGGTTACGGTGACGTCGAGTGCTGACGATTTCGTCGCGGCTTGCGAGCGGATACTTACCTTGTCGGAAGACGAACGTGCGGCCTGGATTGCCCAATCCGATGTGCTGCTGTCAAAGCTGTCATGGGATCGCGTCGTGAACGACATGCGCCTGCATATCGAGAAGGCACGTCTGGAAAACCGTCCCGAGCGCGCTGAAACGCATTATGATTATCTCATCGTCGGTGCCGGATTTGCCGGTGCGATCATGGCCGAGCGGCTCGCCGCCGACGCTGGGAAGAGGGTATTGGTGATCGACCGCCGGCCGCACATCGCTGGCAATGCCTTCGACCATCTGGATGAAGCGGGCATATTGATCCACCAATATGGACCGCACATCTTCCATACCAATTCGCAGGATATCGTCGATTATCTGTCGCGCTTCACGGAGTGGCGCCCGTACGAGCATCGCGTCCTAGCCGACCTTGGCGACAAGTTGGTGCCGATGCCGATCAACCGGACGACGCTTAACCTGATGTATGATGCCAAGCTCGAAACCGACGAAGATGCGGAAGCGTATCTGGCAGGCCTGGCCGAGCCGGTCGAGACGGTCCGTACGTCGGAAGATGTCGTCGTATCGAAGGTCGGTCGCGAGCTTTATGAAACCTTCTTCCGCGGTTACACGCGCAAGCAGTGGGGCATGGATCCTTCGGAGCTCGACAAGTCGGTCACCTCGCGCGTCCCGACCCGGACCAACGACGACGATCGCTATTTCACCGACACGTTCCAGGCGATGCCGGCGAAGGGCTATACCGCAATGTTCGAGCGGATCCTGAACCACCCGAACATCACCTTGCGCCTTGGAGAAGATTATCGCGACGTGTCCAAGGAGGTCCAGTACGACCATCTGGTATTCACGGGGCCAATAGACGAATATTTCGACTTCCGCTTCGGAAAGCTGCCGTACCGTTCGCTTGAATTCAAACATGTGTCGCTTGAGCAGGAACGGTTCCAGTCGGTCGCGACGGTCAATTATCCTTCGGAGGACGTGCCGTACACGCGCATCACCGAGTATAAGTATCTGACCGGCCAGGAAGCTGCCAACACGAGCATCACGTACGAATATCCACGGGCAGAGGGTGATCCATATTATCCAGTTCCGCGGGCCGAGAATGAAGCCTTGTTCAAGCGCTACAAGGCGCTTGCCGACGAGACGAGCAACGTCACCTTCGTCGGGCGGCTGGCCACCTATCGCTATTATAATATGGACCAGGTCGTCGGCCAGGCGCTTGCGACGCATCGGCGGCACATGGAGAAGCTCAGTTCCGAAGCGGCACTCGACGTGGAGGCCGCGGCATGAACTCGCACCAGACCATTCCCCGGCCTCGGGTGCTCGTCCTTGGCGGAGCTGGCTACATCGGAAGCCACGCCGTCCTGGCGCTTGACGCGGCGGGCTATCAAGTCACCGTGCTGGACAATCTGTCGACCGGTTTCCGTTCGGCAGTCCCTTCGCACATCACCTTCCATGAAGCGGATATCGGGGACCACGATTATCTCGCCACCGTGCTGCGCAAGGGACGTTTCGACGCGATCATGCACTTTGCGGCGTCACTGATCGTGCCGGAATCGGTTTCTAACCCGCTCAAATATTATCATAATAACACCAGCAAAAGCATCGGCGTGATTTCTGCGGCGGTTGAAGCCGGGGTGCCTCACATCGTCTTTTCATCAACCGCAGCGGTCTATGGGGTGCCGGACCAGGTGCCGATTGCGGAGACGGCCGAGACCCGACCGATTAATCCTTATGGCACGTCGAAACTGATGATCGAGCAGGTCCTTGCCGACGCCGCGAAGGTGCATCGGCTTGGTTATGCCGTATTACGCTATTTCAACGTCGCCGGCGCTGATCCGGAGGGCCGCGCCGGGCAATCGACAGCGGGCGCCACGCACCTCATCAAAGTTGTCGCCGAGCATCTCATGGGCAAGCGGGCCAAGGTCGACGTCTATGGGAGTGACTTCGACACGCCGGACGGAACTGGCGTTCGCGACTATATCCATGTGTCCGACCTCGCGGACCTGCATGTCAAAGCGCTCGACCACCTGGTTGCCGGCGGAGACAATCTAACGGCCAATTGCGGCTACGGACACGGCTTCTCGGTCCTTGAGGTCATCCGTGCGGCCGAGCAAGTAAGCGGACGGCGCGTTAACGTCTACAAGGCGCCGCGCCGCGCCGGAGATCCGGCAGAACTAGTCGCGGACGCGTCGCTGATCGGCGAAAAGTTCGGCTGGACCCCTCGCTTCGATGATCTCAAGACGATCATCCGTCATGCCCTGGCATGGGAAAAGAACAGAGCGGACCGGGAGGTCAGGCGTGTACCTGCGACAGAGGGCGAGACGACAAAAACGGATGCAGGCATAATGCTCCGCCCGGTCAGCGGTACCACCGCACAACCTGCATGGACCGACACATAATCGAGGTCGCTTCGCTCCTGCGAAGTTATCTTGACGATCCCGCGTAACCGCCCGTTCTCGACGGTCAGGCGATACGCCGCCGCCGATCGACCAGGGCAGGACTTTCCGGCTCGCCGGGGTGGCCGAAGTAAAAGCCTTGGAGCTGGGTGCATCCAAGTAGGCACATCATCTCCGCCTCGGCCTGCGTTTCAATTCCCTCGGCGGTCGTCTCTATGCCTAGCCCGCCGGCCAAAGCGACGATCGAGTGGACGATAGCCAGGCTCTCCCGCTCGCCCGTGGCTGCAGCGCGTACGAAGGCCTGGTCAACCTTGATCTTGGCGAAGTGCGCGCGGGACAAATAGCCAAAGGACGAATAGCCTTTTCCGAAGTCGTCGAGGACCAACCGCACGCCAAGCGCGCGCAAATCGGCAAGCGCGCCGAGGGTTTCTTCATCCTCGCCCAGAAATACAGATTCGGTCAGTTCGAGTTCGAGCCGCCTCGGGTCGAGGCCGCTCTCGCGAAGAGCCGCGACGACCGCAGTCGCCAGTCGCGCGCCGCCAAGCTGCGCCGCCGACACGTTGATCGCAATAAGTTCTTCGCCCGGCCAGCGCGCTGCTTCTTCGCAGGCCTGGTGAACGACCCAATTGCCGATTTCGTTGATCAGGCCAGCATCCTCGATGATTGGCACGAAGCGATCGGGAGGGATGTCCCCGCGCGTCGGATGATTCCAGCGAAGAAGGGCTTCGTAACCAACTCTTTGGCTGGTTCGTGCGGAGACGATCGGCTGATAGGCAAGCGACAGCTGATTATCGGCAAGGGCGCGGCGAAGATCCGACTCCAGCTCGCGGTTCGACTGCGCGACCTCCCGCATCCATGGCTCGAAGAATTGATGAATGCCGCGGCCAAGCCCCTTGGCGCGATAAAGGGCGAGGTCGGCGCCGCACGTCAACTCATCCTCGCTTTCGCCGTCGTGCGGCGCGCTGGCAATGCCGATCGTCGCGCCGATATGCACTTCTACGCCGCCAAGCAGATATGGCGCCGAAATGTCGGAGATCAGCTTGTCGGCAAGCTCGGCCAGGCTCCGACGGCCAAGCAGATTTGGCCAGATGACAGCGAACTCATCGCCGCCGAGGCGGCCAACCCGCGCCATGCCCTTCACCGCCTGGTTCAGTCGCCTCCCGACTTCCGTGAGCAACTGGTCGCCTACGGCATGACCAAGGGTGTCGTTGACGAGCTTGAAGCGATCGAGATCGATCAGCATCAGGGCGCACCCCGCTGACTTCCTCAGGAGGCACTCCTCGAGCTCCTCGCGGACCAGTAAGCGGTTGGCGAGACCGGTAAGGGGGTCGTGGCGCGCAGTGCGGACGCTGTTGGTGCCGGCGGTACGAACCTCGGTGATGTCCGACCCGACGCCGCGCCATCCGACGCAGCGACCTGTTTCATCCAGCATCGGCTTGCCCGAAAGTGACCACCAGCGGCCGTCAGTGGTGGGAATGGCCACGTCGCGAAACGCCGTAAATCCCGCAAGATGCTTGAATATCTCCCGCATGCCTTCGGAGACGCCAACCACCCGGCCACTGGGGTCAAGGATCTGGTGGACGTGCAGGCCGAGGACGCGCTTCAGCTCCCGGCCGCTCGCCAACGCCATCTCACGAGACATGTAGCTGAGCTTGAAATCCCCATCGAGCTCCCACAGCCAGCCGCTGCCGCTTGCGCCGAACTCGCGCAGAAGCCCGATCAGCTCGCCTTTCTCTTCGAGCTCCATGCGCGTGCGCATGTGTGACGTGAACTGGCGGGCGTGAAGCAGGCTGGCACTGAACAAGGTCAGCATGAACGCCGCGGACATGGCAGCGAGCGCTGGCAGCCCTATTCGCAAGTCGATGTAGATCATCGCTCCGGTCAAAAGCCCGACGTAGGTGAAGGCGGCAAGCGGCATTGTTGCGAGCGTCATGCTGGCGCCGCTGATCATCCCGGTTCCGACCAGCATGATGAACATGCGCTCATTGGCATCGGCAAGGTCGAACCAGGCGAGCAATGGCACTGCCCACAATGCTGCAAAGGCCAAGGCACCAATCAGGACCGAATGCACTTCCGGCGGTTGAGCGCTCGGTGCTGTGGACCGGGCTTTCCATGCGCGCAGGGCCCTGACTGCGCACAGGAAGGCAATCGTAAGGAACCACACGGCGAGGTCGATGTCCCGAACCGATCCGCGCAATGTGAAGGCAAGCAATGCGGCGTTAAACAAATTGATGACCGCAGTGAACGGCATCAGGCCGACCACCGCTCTCACCTGAGCGGCGCGGACGCGCCTTTGGTCACGGTCATTGCCGAGCGACAGGAAACAAAGTGTGCCGAGCGGGGCATGGAACGCTGGCACCAGCACGTCGCCCGAGCTTCGCCGCTTGCTTGATCCGTTTACGCCTGATTGCCGACTTGCCACTTGCTTCCCCTCGCAAGCCAAATGGGTCGCGAAAGGCGAAGGAAGATTGAAGTTTGCCGCCGTTTCGGACCAAACGGAGTGGCTGCTTGCACCGACGGGCTCTGCTCCGGGCAAGACAGCGGTTCGTCATAAGTGGAACAGGACAGGAGCGGCGCAGTTTTCCGATCGTGGATAAGAGAACAGACCAGTTGGGAACCAAGGCCACCAGTCCCTGGCAAATGCCGGCTGCAGCCTGGAAACAGATTGTTGCCCGGACGTGGCAGCGGACCTGGATCGACAATGTCGGGCTCGTTGCTGCCGGAGTGGCCTTCTACGGCTTTCTGGCATTTGTGCCGCTGCTCGGACTGATCGTTCTGACCTACGGCGCTCTGGCCGACGTGCAGACTGTTATCGCCAACCTGCAAACCCTGACCGACTTTCTGCCGCCCGATATCGCCTTGCTGGTAGGCGAACAATTGCTGGCTGCTGTATCCACGTCCGGGACGCTCAAAGGTACGGGCATCGCGGCTGCGCTTGCACTCGGCCTCTACGGCGGTACCAACGGAGCCGGATCGATCATGATCGCGCTGAACATTGCTTATCACGAAAGCGAGAAAAGAAGCCTCGCGCGGTTCTACGCCATTGCGCTGCTCATCACTTGCTGTGCCGTCGTGTTGGGACTTAGTGCTTTGGCGGCCACGGCGGCGATTACATCGCTGGAGCGCCTTTTGCCTGAAGCCTCGGGCTTGACCATCATGGTGGGCAAGCTGGTGGCCTATATAGGCATTTTGCTCGTGGCAGCCGGACTTGCTACATTGCTTTACCGATACGCACCGTCGCGCGAGAATCCGCGCTGGCGCTGGATCACTCCAGGTTCGATGTTCACGGGCGTTACCTGGCTGATCCTTACCTTATTGTTCGGTTTATATCTGTCTCAAGTGACAAGCTATGAGGCGACATATGGCGCGCTTGGCGCCGTGATCGCTTTCCTCACCTGGATGTATCTGTCGGCTTATGTGCTCGTGATCGGCGCGGAGTTGAACAGCGAAGTCGAGCATCAGACCATCGTCGACAGCACGACGGGCGATCCGGAGCCGATTGGGAAGCGCGGCGCCTGGGCTGCAGATGAAGTCGTCGCCGACGCGTCGCCGGAGGAACAGGTCGCCGAGGCGGGCCCAGGTCCAAGCCTAGGTGATGCCGGCCCTCCCGCCCCGGCGCAGGATGAAGCAAAAACAGCCGAGTGACCTGTCTTTCGTGACGCACTTGGCGCAGCACATATGCAAAGAGCCCGGCTGCGTATCCGCAGTCGAGCTCTTCACGTTAGTGAAAGCGGGCGACGCAGCGCGGCGCCTGCCTCTTTTCAGGGTTAGCGGCTGGTCAAATGGTCGTCGATAACGACCTTTGTTTCACGAACCGTGTCCTGAACATTCTCGGTGTGCTGGTCCGCGGTTTTCCGCACGACCAATTCTTCAGTCACACGCGCATCTTTTCCGATGACGGCTTCCTCAGACCGTTCCCGCATTTCGACGGTGCGCTCCAGGAGGAGGTCCTTGTCGGCGAAATCGGATGACGACAGCTTCTGGTCGATCGGGTGGCGCTCGACGCTGACATGCTCTCGGCCCAGATTCACCTGTTCGGAAACGGGGCGCTCTTCAACGTAGGAGCGAACCCGCGCGCCGCCACGCTCGACTTCACGTTTTCCGACGCGAAGCTCTTCCTGAACAATTGGGATGTGATCTTCATCGATGATGTTATCGCGCGTGCCCGACGGCGGTCAGATCAGCGTCGTTCCGGAAGAAAAGAGGAAATGCGCCAGTCCGTTAGGAACTGCGGTCAGTCGCAGGCGGGGTGTCCCAAGTGTTAGAGATATGTGGCAAACATCGCCTTGGCTCAAGCAGCGGGCGGGAGGCGGCCAGAGTTTTCCGGCCTCACTTGGGCGACGGCAAATCCTCGATTTCGACCTCGGTTCGCCGAACCGTATCGTGGACCGTTTCGCTGCGCTGATTGACCGATTTCCTGATCAGCACTTCCTCACGTACGACGACTTCCCGTGTGATGATCGGCTCTTCGCGCATTTCGACGACTTCAATGACGCGATCCTTCAGCAGGCCGCCGGCATGCACTTCTTCTTCACTTAGCCGCCGCGCCGGGGTCTGGCTTTCGAATGCCGAACGTTCGTCACCCTCGGGCACGGGCGTGCCGCGGCTTCGAACCAGGCGAGACTCGCCGATGCGCACCTCTTCGCTGCTCTCCGCCGCAGCAGAAGGCTGAAGCCCAGACCGATCGTGCTTTGCGGTTGGGAGTTGTTCGGTTGGGGCCACGACTGCCTGCACCGGCATTTCCCGCGTAGGTATCGAAGCCATCTCAGCTTCGCGCGCTTGCAGGGGAGGCGGCGCAGCCGTCTCGCGTTCCGCGACCGCAACGGGTGTTGGCGCTGGCTTGTCGTCGTCGGCGCCATCGATCGAGTAAGACAGTTGCGGCTCTTCTCTTTGCGGCACGTCGGCGGCGGTCACGCTGAGTGCCTCGACGATGCGTTCTGGATTGGCCCCGCGCGCAACTGTGGCAAGCACCACATGATCGCCAAGCTTGAGCCCTTCCTGCAGATAATCGAGCTGTTTTGTCCTGATCGGGAGCCCGACCAGGGCGCCAGCGGTGTCCCGGCCAATCACTCGGGCAGACTCGACTTTGACAACCGATGCCAGGCGCATACGGGCGGTCTCCGCCTCGTCGCGGCTTGCAAAAAGTGCAGTGACGATTCTGGACATCGAATTACTCCGAGGTGGCGGGCGTAGTGTCACCGGAGGCGGTGCGCTCGACCCTGGCGCGTTCGCTCCGGATAGTGACCGGGAGTTCCACCGTCTCCGAGACGGAGCGGCGACGGATATGAATTTCCTCGACGAGCACCAGCGCCTTTTCCACGACCATGACTTCCTCGACCACCGGAATAATGGTCGTGCCGCCTTCGAGCCGCACATGGGGCATTTCGGTGACGCGAACCCCCCTTTTGACATGTTCGACCTGGACATCGTCGCGCGACAATTGCTCGGTGAGCGTTTCCTGCCGTTCCTCGACATTTACGTGGACACGTACGCGACCAGTCTCGACTTCGCGCTTGATAACCTTGAGCCGCTCTTCCACGAGGGGAATAGTGGCGACGACGTCCTCGGCAGGAGATCCAGGCGTCGCGGTCAACTCATCGTTGGTGCCCATGTGCGAAATCCTTCTTGGCGCAGGTCGGGCAATGAACCGCCGCGACGGCGCAGATGTTCCACTCGTTACGTGATCGCGAGATTGGCGTTGGGCGACGGCCAGGGAACGACCGGCCTCAACCGTTGTTCTTGCCTCGCAGGAGAATGTGGATGCGTTTGATCAAGCTTGTCCTGGCGGCTGCGTTTCTCGCGGCGCCATCGTCGGTTTTGGGACAGCATCTGACCACCGAGGTCGCGTCGGCTGCTGCCAGCGGCGGTGAGGACGAGGGGAAGGATGAAGGCAATCCTCGGCTCGACCTGCTTGGGCTGCTTGGACTTATCGGACTGCTTGGTCTCATCCGGCCCGAGCCCAATATCCACGTTGATGCCCGCCACCCGACGCGCCGTTAGAAGGTTCAGCGCGGGCTCCACCGTTCGTTCATGATGTCGTCGATCTCGCGCATCCGGTCACGGTAAGCGCCGGCGACGCACGCCTGCGAGCCGCATGAGTCACGGTAGCGCAGGAAGCGCGTACGAGAGCGCTGCAGTTGCAGACGCTTTCCAGCATCCGCGGCTGACACAGCACGATTAAACTGTCCGGCCATCTGCCGATCGAGGCTTGCGAGGCCGCGATCCCCGCAGACTGCAATTTCCCCCCGGGTCCGTGCATTGCGACAATTGAAGCTCGGGCCGGCGCTCGTCCGCGTGGCGGCTGGAGCGAGCTGTTTGCGAACGCTGGCTTCGCGCGGCGGCGATGGAGCCACGCGGGCCGGGGTCGGTGCCGAGCGCTCCGGCGCGCGCGCTTCAGGCCGCGGTGCGGGGCGTGGCGGAGGTGGCGGAGCGATCTGGCCCGTGCTTGGCTGCGGGCGCGTGGCCGGGTTAGGCGCCGACGATGCTTGATCCGCCTGCCCGGCGGCGCCACCTTCATCGCTGTCGCTGGCGTTCTCGTCGGCTCTTGAAAGCGTTGCCAACGGCGTGATGATCGCATCCGCGTTCGAAACCGCCACCGTATCACTCCCCCCGCCCGTCCCCGGCCGGACCGCATAGTTCACGTCACTGGTCAGAGACCGGCGCCCGCCGGCGACGCTCAATCCAGGCGGAAGGTCGAGGGTGACCGAGCCCGCACAAGCAATGATCCCGGCGGGTTGCTCACCCGCCAGCCGCGGCCCGGTCACTCGCAGGAATGCATAAGACGCCACCTTGCCGAAGGTGCTCGCGTCGTCCCCGCGCAGGTCCGCCGCCTGGCGGAACAGTTCGCCTTTAAGCAGATCATAAGTCTCTTGCGAGGAACAGCGTGCGGCTGACGCCGGCTGTGGGACGGTGACCTGCCTATTGCTCCGCTTATCGGCGTCATCTCTGGAGCTTTTGCCGCCCGCGAAGACGTAAAGGATGACGAGCAGAGCGAAAATCCCGGCTATGACAGCCGCGACGGTGGGGTTTAATCGACTCATGTGGCGCCAACGCGCCACCGCTCACTCGGCTCCAATCTTTTGATCGGCTCCCGCGCGGGAGGGGCGATGTGGTGCGCCGAAGTGCGCCGTTGGATCCGGCAAGCTCCAACTCCGTTAAATGCGCCTCTGCGGATTAGGACGACATCCATGGCGACGCCCGCAACAATCGGAGGGACGTATGAAGCTTGCAATCTCGACCCGCAACGCAGTGCTCGGCGCACTTGCTTTCACGCTGACGCCGGCCGCGGCCATGGCGACGACGGCTGGGGACGTCGGTACGACCCAGGAAACCCGTGACGACGACGATGGCTTCGACATCGGATCGCTGGGCCTGGCAGGTCTGCTTGGATTAAAGAAGAAGGACTATGATGTCCACGTCGACAGCCGGCGCAATCCCACGCGCTGAGCGGCTGATCGTTTCCTGACCGAAGATGGCGCCGCGGTAGCGATACCGCGGCGTTTTTTGTTGAGGTTAAGCCGGGACTACTTGACCGGTCTCCAGCGTAGCACCCGACTATGCGCTCGGCCTGCAGGGCTGCATCGTGGCGTCGGAGAGAATGGCGCACCTTATCACAGGTTGGAGAAACAAAGGCAGTGTTCAATGCGCCAAAGGGGACAACAAAAAGCCCGCAAGTCTTTCGACCTGCGGGCTTTTGATCTGGTTGCGGGAGTAGGATTTGAACCTACGACCTTCAGGTTATGAGCCTGACGAGCTACCGGGCTGCTCCATCCCGCGTCACCATCAAAAAAGCCGCCGCTGGGGGTTACCCGGCAGCGGCTTTTCGAAATTGTAAATGGGTTTCTCGGGCACCCATCAAAGTATTACCTTGATGGGGCCCTCTCTCGCGCCCGCGCCAGCTACAAAGCCTGGCGACGACCTACTCTTCCGCAGCTTAAGCTGAAGTACCATTGGCGCAGTCTGGTTTCACGGCCGAGTTCGAGATGGGATCGGGTGGGTCACAGACGCTATGATCACCAAGCTATGAAGCTGGCGCGGAGCGAGAGTTCTAGAAATCGTGCAGACCTTTATTTGTATTCAGCGTCATCTAGCTGAGGTCAAACCTTCGCCGACAATCCACAGGACTGACGATGATGGTGAGATTCTCAAGCGCGAAAAGAGCAATTAGGACTGGTTAGCTCCATGCGTTACCGCACTTCCACACCC
>JALYRC010000054.1 GCA_030855555.1 Pseudomonadota bacterium | reverse complement strand
GCGCCCCCGCCTGGCGCGTGGGCAGCGAAAGCAGTGGCAAGTTCTTCGCCATATTGTGGACCCGCCATCACGGCGAGGACAGCATCGGAGTGCTGGTCAAATCGAGCGGCCAGGATGAAATGGCGGCTCTGATCGAGGCCGACCCGGCGCTCTACTTCCGCCCGCCTTATTACGGCCCGTCGGACTGGATCGGAATCCGCCTCGATCGCCCCGGTGTCGATTGGGGTCATGTCGCCGAATGGCTCTCGAAAAGCTGGCAAGCCTGCGCTCCGGCTAGGCTCACCAAATTGCTCCGCGCCGCGGACGAGTTCTAATCCCGATCTCGGCGCTTGCCTTAAGCCGCCGCGTCCGATCGCTTCGGAGCCTTCGCTAGCCGAATTTCCGACGGCGTTGCAAAAACCCTCGCCCCGGCCGGCACGTCGCTGATGACCAGCGCATTCGCGCCAATGCACGCGCCATCGCCGATCTTCACATCCCCAAGGATCTTCGCGCCCGGCCCGATGAAGACCTCATTCCCGATCGTCGGGAAGCCGCCCTTCATTTCGCCGATCGTGACTTGCTGGTAGATGTCGCAGTTGCAGCCAATCTTC
Organism: Pseudomonadota bacterium; assembly: GCA_030855555.1. GTDB lineage: Bacteria > Pseudomonadota > Alphaproteobacteria > Sphingomonadales > Sphingomonadaceae > Sphingomicrobium. The sequence continues at coordinate 16,365 of JALYRC010000054.1, read as the reverse complement.
GCGCCGACGTTGATCACAATGCCATTGGTGTGTGGCATTTGCAGTCCACCGCCGATCTGGCAGCGCACCGGAATGCTGATCCCCCCGATGACGGACCAGACGCGCCATCTTGCAGCACCAAGGCGCCAGCGAATTGCCGGCAGAATGCCCGCTTTGTCCCGATTGGCCTGATAATGGCGAATTGCCGAAAGCAGCGACTTGTAAGGCGCCCACTCGAATAGGGACCCTTTCGTCTCGCGCGACCAGTCCGGCCGGCACTCGGCGGGCGCACCCCGTTCGTTAAAGCTGTCACTCACCGAGGCAGCCTAGCAAGCTAGTGGCTGCTTTCCATCTATTTCGCGGGTCCGGCCGTAAATCGGCTCGCCGGCGCGAACGAACCGTGTGGCCTCTGCAAATTGCACGACCGCCGCGACATCGCCATTTTCGTCACGCACCTCTATCCTGTGCTCGAGATCAACGTGCCGACTCTCGGCAAGACAGGAGCAGATCATCTCTTGCGCCTCCATTCTTGCATGGACGAGAGCGGATTCAATGTCCGGGAGGACGCAACCCTCCTCGTCATCGACATTCTCGTCGTCGCGCAGACCGAAGAAGTATCTCGGCATCCCGCCGTCAACTCCCATGAAGCCGCTAGCTTAAGACCTCTCCACCGTTTTCGAGCCGCCACTCTCCCGCTCATGCTCGGCGCCTTTATCCTCGACCAACTCGACGAACAATTCGCGATAGTGGATCATGGCCTGGCGCAGCTCTTCCGTATTGGCCTCGCCCCGCTCGTGCCTGCCGGTGATGTCGTGCCCTGCCCGGTAATGCTTGACGACTTCGGGATGATGGACCGAGATGTCGCCCGCGCGTTGTTCGAAATCGCTGACCGGATAGCCGCGGCTGCTCATTACCCCGCCAAGCAGCTCATCCGCCTCGCTCACCGCGCCCGGGGGATCATCAACGAAGCGCGCCTGCACCTCTGTCCAGCGCAACTTGAAGCCGTCCCTTGCGGCCGGCTCGAGCGGCCGGATGTCGAGCTTGTTGACGCGTTTCTCTCGCGCCGCCAATTCCGCTTCGGCCTTGCGATGGCTGCCCTTCTCCTCGAGCTCGCGCTCATATTCCGGCCCGAATTGCGAGCGCAGATGCTTCGACTGGCGCTGGCGCATCAACAACCACGCTCCGACCGCAAGCGCGGCGATCACCGCAAGCACAATCAATAGTGTCTCATCCATGTCGGGGCTCCTTGGCGGCAAACGTCATCCGCAGCTCAAACGAATGACAGCCCGGAAGGTGCAACTGGATTGTCGCGCCATGAATCGACCAAGGCTCAGCCGTCGCGATGTTCGAGGGCAAGCGACAACGCTACGGCTCGCAAATCATTTGCAACAAAGGACGCTTTGAGCCGAGCCCCGTCGAAGACGCCGCCAAGCTTCACGAACTGCGGGCCTCGGTCGGGCTTGAACCCATCGCCCAGTATCTGCGGTTCTGGAGTGGGAAAAGCTGCTGACGTAATAAAAATTCCCTGTCGGCTTCGCCCCAAGACGGATTTTAGGCCTGAGGTCGCTAAAACTTTATTTTCAAGCGCACCATCGCTCTTTTCGATGGGCGTCCCCCAACGTCGAAATTCTCGGTTTCCGCGCTGGCGCTCACCCCTTCGGAAAGTCGCACTTCTGCTTTTGGAACTTCCGGTGCCGCAGTTGCCGGTTGATTGATGCGATAAGGGCTAGGCTCATCGAGGCGCCGCCCACAAATGACGACTTCATTATTCGTGGGGCTTGGTGCTGCGCAAGGCTTTGAAAGTGTCAGGTCTATTCTGTCTGGTGGCACCGAAGCGACGATCTGAAGCAAGGCGGCTAAAGGTATAAGCAATTAATGCTCCAGTCGCCTTTGGTTCTGTGCCGAAAACGACGGGTTGGCAATATCCGTTTGCTACCCATTGCGGACTTCACGCTATGCGGCGGATCGATGGTACGGTGGCGCAGGCCGGCGTCCCGTCCTCGCCGGTACCCTTCACCACAAGCTCGATTACGCCGCCCCGGGCGACGGCGCCGTCAAGAAGTTCCGGTTCAATGTCGTGGATGTCGATCTTCATCCTTCGGGACCAGGGCGAGGAAATTTCTCCAGCCAGTTGTCCGATCCGGATGTAAATGAAACGACGCTCAGCGCCTTCCCGCCGCACCTGTTCACCAAAGAACTTCGGTCCCGGCCCCATTCTCATGCGGAAGTCGAACTGCAACGGCTCACCCGACGAGGAGAGCTTCGCGTCGAGAGGCCCGCCATCTTTCGACTGAAGGCTGTAGGGGACGCCGGTGACTGGCTGCTCGACCACGATCCTTATCGAAATTTCACACTGATCACCAATCGCCATGTCCGAACCTAGCGCAGGAACAAGTGTGTGACCAACGCTGAGTAGATGCCGCCCCCCCGACTGTCTGCCGGGGGCCGCACTCAATTTTACGCGTCTTCTTTCACGCTGTCATGCCGGGGTTTCACCTCGGACGAGGGATGCGAATCGATCGCGTTCTGCTCACTTCCGCCGATCTCGATGCGACGAGGTTTCATCTCGGCACCCGCTCCGGGCCCGAAAAGGCGCCCGGCGGCGACCAGATCATATCGCGATCACCCATTTCAAGACCCTGATTCGTGAAAAATTCGGGCGGCGGGAAGGGTCCGTCGACCTGTTCCGCGGGTCCGTTTTTTCGAGCCTCTTGCAACCGTCGTTTCATGGTGTAGCTTCCGCCTGCTCGGTGAACATGGAAGCTTGAGATGGCCGCGAAATAGGATTCGCGGCCGTCCCTTCCACGCACTTGGGAGAAGAATATGCCAAAGAGGCTATTAGCCGCTGGCGGCGCGATCCTGTTGGCAAGTTCGTCCTTGGCGCAGCAAGCTCAACCCAACTCTTACACGCAGCGGGACATGAGGATCGGCGCATTCAACCAGGTCGAGGTCTCGGGCCCGATCCGCGTAAGCATATTCGTCATCGACAAACCCGCGGCTATCAGCCTTGTCGGCCCGCCCGCCCTCCTTGACGATACGGTCGCGGAGGTCTTCGGCGACACGCTGAAAATCCATTTCCGGCCGGGTGCGTCCTGGTCATGGAATCCTGGATCGGGTGTGACCGTTGCGGTCACCACACCCAAACTTCGCGCCACGCGCGTCAAGGGCGCTGCGATGGTCGAGGTCGATCAGTTCGATGCTATGCGCGGCAACGGTTTCTCGGCGGCCACAACCGGTTCTGGGAAAATCGCGCTGCGCGGACTTGATGCCGGCCAGGTCCACTTGGCGACCGGCGGTTCGGGCTCCATCACGGTCGAGGGAAAAGCGCAGCAGGCTATTTATGCCGTCGGGGGATCGGGCTCGATCGACGCCAAGCGGCTTAGGGTCCAGACGGCCGCCATTGCTATCGGTGGGTCAGGTTCGATCTACGCCGACGTGGCGCGAACCGCCAATATCTCGGGGAATGGCGCGGGAAGCGTCGACGTCGTCGGCGGCGCAACTTGCCTCAAGGCTGCGGCCAAGGTCCGACAGGTCGAATGTCGCTAAGCCAAAACGCACGAAAAAGGCCGCCGGATCGCCCCGACGGCCTCTAAAATCGACAATTCAACTGCAATCAGCCGATGATTTCTTCTTCCTTGAAGAAGTAAGCGATCTCGGTCGCGGCATTCTCATCGCTGTCCGAACCGTGGACCGAATTGGCTTCGATCGATTCGGCCAGTTCCTTGCGGATCGTCCCGGGCGCGGCATCCTTGGGGTTGGTCGCGCCCATCACGTCGCGGTTGCGTTGCATGGCACTCTCGCCCTCGAGCACCTGGACCACAACCGGGCCGCTGATCATGAACTCGACCAGTTCCCCGAAAAAGGGGCGTTCCTTATGCACGGCATAGAAGCCCTCGGCCTGCTCGCGGCTCATCTGGATGCGCTTCGAAGCGACGACGCGCAGGCCGGCCTCCTCGAGCATCTTGGTGACGGCGCCGGTCAGGTTGCGACGGGTCGCGTCGGGCTTGATGATCGAAAAAGTGCGGGTAACCGCCATATAAAGCTCCAGTGATGAGTGGAAAGGATTGGCCGCGCCCCTAGCCGCAGCGGCGGTTCAGGGCAAGCTCTACGCCTTCTTGACCCAGCGCCCGTCCTCGCTCGCCCAATAGTGGCGCTCGACGCCCTCACGGCCCGCAAGCAGCTTCCACGCCAGCCGGGCTTCCTCCAGGCTATCGCCGTCGAACAGGTGAAACGCCCGGTCATAGCCCAGCGCCGCCTCTCGCCACGTCCCGTCGGCGATCATCACATTGCGCGAGAGATTGGGCGCATCGCTTCCCGACGAGAGGAGGATCGGCTGGGCGCTGTCGTCATTGCCGCCCGCAAGCCCATGCGGAATGAAGCTCGCCGCTCCCTGATCCCACAGCAACCGGTCGAGCCGGGCAAGGAACGCTTCGTCTTCGGCGACGACCAGGAGGCGCTGCCCCTCGCCAAGCAGTCGCTGGCCGATCGACGCAATCACGCCTTCGACAGTCGCCTCGCCAAGCTGATAGAAATCGACCCGCATCCCGATCGATTATTTCTCGACCACATCCGCAATATATTGGTCGAGCAGGCGCACGCCGAATCCCGTCGCGCCCTTGTCGTAATAAGTGCCGGCCTTGTTCGACCACGCCATGCCGGCGATATCGAGATGGGCCCAGGCCACCCCGTCGTCGACGAAGCGCTTGATGAACTGGGCAGCGGTGATTGCGCCCCCCTCGCGCGGACCAACATTCTTCATGTCGGCGATCGGCGAGTCGATCAGTCGGTCATAAGCTTCGCCGAGCGGCTGGCGCCACAATTTGTCGCCCGTCGCCTCGCCGACCGCGATCAGGCTTGCCGCAAGCGCTTCGTCATTGGCGAAGATGCCGGCATATTCGTGGCCCAGCGAAACCACCATCGCGCCGGTCAGCGTGGCGAGGTCGATGATCGTTTTGGGAGAAAATTCCTTTTGCGCCCAGGTGATCGCGTCGCCCAGCACGAGCCGCCCTTCGGCGTCGGTGTTGATTACTTCGACGGTCTGACCCGACATCGTCGTGACGACGTCGCCCGGACGCTGGGCATTGCCGTCGGGCATATTCTCGACCAGCCCGCAGATACCAACGACGTTCGCCTTGGCCTTGCGTCCGGCGATCGCCTTCATCGCGCCAGCGACCGCGCCTGCGCCGCCCATGTCCCATTTCATCGATTCCATGCCTGCGGCGGGCTTGATCGAGATGCCGCCGGTGTCGAAGGTCACGCCCTTCCCGACGAACACCGTCGGAGTCGCGCCGGCATCGCCGCCGTTCCAGCTCATCACCAGCAGTTGGGCATCGCGCACCGAGCCTTGCGAGACGCCGAGCAGCGCGCCCATGCCGAGCTTGGCCATTTCGGCCTCGCCCAGGACGCGAATTTCGACCCCGAGCTTGGTCAGATGGCGGACCCGTTCAACGAAGCTTTCGGGATAGAGGATATTGGCAGGCTCGGCGACGAGCTCGCGCGTCAGCATGATGCCATCCGCGAGTGGGACGTAACGCTCGGTCCAGCGTTCCTCGGCGCCGTCGGGCGCGCCGACGATAGTGATGAGATCGAGCGTCGGACGAAGCTTGTCTTTCAGGCGCGTGCGATAACGGTCGTGGCGCCAGCCGCGAAGCATTGCGCCAAGTGCGACGCGCGCCGCATTGTCGGCGTCCAGGCCAGCCCCGGACAGGTCGATCACCGCTTCGCGCTCGCCCGACGTCAATAGCCGCGCAGTGACCGCGCTGCCGATCCGCTCGGCGCTGTCGGGCTTGGACTCGGTGCCCGTCCCCACCAGCAGCAAGCGACGCCCGCCGTCGCTGTCGAGATAATGATCGGCGCTGGTTCCTAATTCGCCCTCGAAGCGCTGACGCTTCATCGCCGCTTCGATTCCCGCCTTGGCAGCCCCGAAGGCATCGAGGTTGGCACACTCTTTGCCCGCAACGGGCAGGGCGAGCGCATGATCGCCCACGGGACGCTTGGCGGCGAAACGGATTTGCATGAAATACCTCGGGGGTCTGGAATTGGTCGGATTGCCGCGCTCCTTAGGCGGCTGAGCGCGCTAAGGCAAAAATTGCGTGGCCGTGGTTTGCGCTTGGCGAGCAAGATGCGATAGGCCAAAGGCGCGAGCTTCACGGGAATGCCGGGCGGGAATTTTGGCTAGGATCGATCGAACAGTGAAGCGCTGCATGGCGTTGCCCTTGCTGTTTGCCGGGGCGGGCACCGCTGCCGCGCAGACCTCCGTGCCTGTGGCTCCGCCGGTTCCTGCGGTCTCGATCCCTGCCCCCGCCCCCGCGGACGAAATCGACTTCAGCGCCGACCAGGTCAGCTATGACGACGCCAGCGAACTGGTCGTCGCCGAAGGCCGCGTGCGGATGAACCGCGACGGCTATTATCTCGCGTCCGACCGGGTCGAATGGAATCGTGACACCGGCAGCGTCGTCGCGATCGGCAATGTCGTCATCTTGTCGCCCGAGGGTGACCGCGTGATCGGCAATCGCGTCGTGCTCGACGATAAATTGCGCGACGGCACGGTAGAGGATCTACTCGTCGTGCTTGAAAGCGGCGGCCGCGTCGCAGCGCAGCGCGCAACCCGCACCAACGGCATATTGCGCCTCGAACGGGCGACCTACTCGCCCTGCCCCGTCACCAGCCCGACTGGCTGCCCGCGCAAGCCAAGCTGGTCGATCAGCGCGGCACGAGTCACGCGCGATCCGGTCGGCGGTCGGCTGCGGTTCGAAGGCGGACAATTGACGATCCTCGGCATTACCTTGCCCCTGCTTCCAATATTCGCAATCTCGGACGGTTCGAACAATAGTGCCGCCAGCGGGCTACTGATTCCCAATCTCAGCATCTCCAGTTCGAACGGAGCCGAGATTGGCCTGCCTTATTATCTTCGCCTTGCCGACAATAAGGATCTGACGCTTACCCCGCACGTCTACACCAGCGCCCTGCCAGCCTTCGAAGCGCGCTTCCGCCATCTGACCAGTCTTGGCGCCTATCAGGTCGGCGGCTTCGTCACCTACGGCAAGATCGACAATGTCGACGAGGTCAACGCAACTTCAAATCAGGGGAGCCGGCGCGGCATTCGTGCTTATGTCGAGGCCAATGGCCGCTTCCAGTTCAGTCCCGAATGGAGCCTGACCTCTTCGATCCGGCTGGCATCGGACAAGACCGTAACCCGCCGCTACGATCTCACTCGCGACGACCGCCTGCGCAACTTCGTCGAGGCTGAACGGATTACGCCGCGCAGCTATCTCTCGATTGCCGGCTGGGCATTCGAGGGATTGCGCGTCGACGACGTCCAGAAACAATTTCCCGTCGCGCTTCCTGCAATCGACGGCCGCCTTCGGCTCGATGATCCGTTGCTTGGCGGCCGGATCGAGCTTCAGGCTAATAGCCTGGCGATCCTGCGCATCGACGGCCAGGATACCCAACGCGCCTTCGCCAGCGCGCGCTGGGACCTGCGCCGCCTTACCCGCGGCGGGCAGGAATTGACGCTGACGGCGTTCGCGCGGGGCGACGTCTATCACAGCAATGACGCCGGCGAGAATGAGATCGAATTTTATCGCGGCACCGATGGCTGGCAAGCGCGCGCGATCGGCGCACTCGCGGCAGACCTGCGCTACCCCTTGATCGGACCGGCGCTCGGCGGCACCCAGCGGCTAATGCCGCGCGTCCAGCTCGTCCTCACGCCGCCAACGCGCAACCTGTCGATCCCCAATGAGGATGCCCGCTCGGTCGATCTTGAGGACAGCAATCTGTTCGCGCTTAACCGCTTTCCCGGATATGACCGGTGGGAAGACGGGTCGCGCATCACCTACGGGTTGGAATATCAGTTCGATCGTGGCCTGTGGTCGCTCAACACCATCGTTGGGCAAAGCTTCCGCATTACGCGCGCTCCAAGCATCTTCCCCGACGGGACCGGTCTGACCGACCGCCTCTCCGACGTCGTCGGGCGCACTCGATTGCGCTACGGCCGCTTTGTCGACATCACGCACCGTTATCGTCTGGACAAGGACAATGCCGCGGTGCGTCGCAATGAAGTCGACCTCACGCTTGGCACCAACCAGAGCTATGTCCAGCTCGGCTACCTTCGCCTCGACCGCAATATCAGCGCCGACATTGAAGATTTGCGCGACAAGGAGGAGCTGCGCGTTGCCGGACGCGTGAAATTCCTTAAATATTGGGCGCTCTTCGCTGCGACAGTGTTCGACCTCACCAGCAACCGCGAGGACCCTTTGACGGGCGCCGACGGGTTCCAGCCGGTCCGGCTCCGCATGGGCCTCAATTATGAGGACGATTGCCTTGATCTTGGCGTATCGTGGAAGCGCGACTATGAGCGCATCGGGGATTTTCGAAAGGGCAGCACCGTTTCGTTCAATATTTCCCTCAAGGGGCTTGGGCGCTAAGCCTGCGTTCAGCGCGTCGCATCTATGGCGCATCATCTATTCCAAGGTTTTGAGGGATTATTGCGTGGTCATTGCAAGCAAATATATGACGGCGCGCCAGCGCAAATTGGTCCTACTCGGCGCGGTCGGGCTCGCTGTAACCGGCGCGGCCATTGCGCAAAGCACGACGTCGGCCGGTGCGCCCCCACCGAACAGCGCCGCGGGGCTTCGCCTGCCGCAAAATCTGAAAGTCTTCGGCTCGCCGTTACGGCAAGTCGTCAAGGCGACCGCAATCGTCAATGGCGAAGTCATTACCCAGACCGACATTGAGCAACGCATTGCCTTGCTTGCGATCGCCAGCGGCAATGCGGTGCCCGAGGCGGAGCTCGACGCCCTTCGCCAGCAGGTGCTTCGCAACCTGATCGACGAAACGCTCCAGATTCAGGCGGCCAAGCGTGAGGAAATCCTCGTCAAGCCGGCCGACATCGACAAGACCGTCGCGCGCGTCGCTGCCAATGTGAAACAAACTCCCGAGCAGATGGCGGCCTATCTGACAGCCGGCGGCTCATCGATCCGCGCCATCCGCCGCCAGATCGAAGGCGAGATCGCCTGGCGCCGCCTGCAAAGCGCCAAGATCGAAAACGGTGTCAGCGTCGGCGACGATGAAGTAAAAGCCGTGATCGACAAGCTTGAGGCGGCCAAGGGCACCGAAGAATATCGCGTTGGGGAAATCTATCTCTCGGCCAACCCGGTCAACCGCGAGCAAGTGTTCGGCAACGCTAACAAGATTCTCGCGGCGCTGCAGAAAGGCGCGTCCTTCGTCGGTTACGCCCGCCAGTATAGCGAAGCTTCGACCGCGGCCGTGGGCGGCGACCTTGGCTGGGTGCGCCCCGAACAATTGCCGGACTCGATCGCTACGGTCGTGCGCCAGATGGCGTCCAACACCGTCTCCGCGCCGATCGAGGTTCCTGGCGGCTTTTCGCTCGTCGCATTGCTCGACAAGCGCAAGGTGTTGACCGCCGATCCGCGCGCGGCCGTGCTTAATCTCAAGCAGGTGTCGATGAAGTTGCCCGCAGGATTGCCATTGCCAGCGGCCAATGCGCTCGTGGCCCGCTTTGCCCAGGCCGCACAGTCGATTGGCGGTTGTGGCGGGGCCGAAAAGCTCGCCGCGGACTTCAAGGGTGAAGTGGTCGAATCCGACCAGGTCGCGCTTAAGGAGCTTCCCGCCGCGCTTCAGGAAATGATGCTGCCGATGCAGGTCGGTCAGGCAACGCGCCCGTTCGGCTCGCTTGAGGATGGCGTGCGCGTACTCGTGATGTGCGGCCGCGACGAAGCAAGTTCGTCCGCCCCAACCTTCGAGCAGGTCTATAATCAGCTTAACGAGGAACGCATCAATGCCCGCGCTCGCCGCTATCTCCGCGACTTGCGCCGCGATGCCGTGATCGACTTCCGCTAGGGCATGGAGCCGCTTCCGCTCGCGGTCTCTCTCGGCGATCCGGCCGGGATCGGGCCCGAGGTCATCGGCAAATGCTGGGACCACCGCGGCGCTTTTTGCTTGCCGCCATTTGTCGCGGTTGGCGATCCGCGCAGCCTGTCGGCGGTGTGGGACGGCCCCATCGTCATGATCGACAATCCGCAGGACGTCGACAGCGCGTTCGACGTCGGCCTTCCCTTATGGCCGATCTCGGCTGCGCAGGCCGACATGCCCGGCAGCCCGAGTGTCGCTGGCGCGCATTGTTCGCTCGATGCGCTTGAGCTTGCGGTCGGCCTTGCCCGCTCCGGAACGGCGTCGGGGGTCGTAACCGGCCCGGTTTCGAAGCAGCAACTCTACGGCATCGGCTTTGCCCATCCGGGACAGACCGAATTTGTTGCCGAGCGCTGTGGCGTGTCGCCATTGAACGTGGCGATGATGCTTGCCGGGCCGACACTGCGCACGGTCCCGGTGACGACGCATATGCCGCTTTCCGAAGTACCCGGCGTGCTCACGTCCGCATTGATCGAGGCGCGCGGCCGCGCTGCGCTGCGCGGGCTTCAGCGCAGCTTCGGGATCGCCGAGCCGCGGCTTGCCGTTGCCGGGCTTAACCCTCACGCCGGCGAAGGCGGTGCGCTTGGGCGCGAGGAGATCGACCACATCATCCCGGCCATCGAAGCGTTGCGCAGCGAAGGCTGGCATGTCACCGGCCCCCACCCTGCCGATACGATGTTCCACGCCGCGGCGCGCGCTCGCTATGACGCCGCCTTGTGCATGTATCATGACCAGGCACTGATCCCGCTAAAGGCGCTCCATTTCGAGGAGGGCGTCAACATCACGCTTGGGTTGCCGATCGTCCGCACTTCGCCCGATCATGGCACCGCGTTCGACATTGCCGGCACCGACCGGGCCGATCCGCGGGCAATGGCTGCAGCGATCCGCCAGGCGCAGGCAAGCGCCGTTCACCGCTCCTGCTGTCGGTGACCACTTCTACCGGGCCAAGGGAGCCGACCAAACCGCCCGAGCCATTGCGCGAGATCATCGCGCGCCACGGCCTGTCGGCGTCCAAGGCGCTCGGCCAGAATTTCATTCTCGACCGTCACTTGCTCAACCGCATCGCCGCGATTGCCGAGGTTGGCGAAGGCGATACGGTCTATGAGGTTGGCCCCGGCCCGGGCGGGCTGACCCGCGCCTTGCTCGATACTGGCGCCTCGGTCGTCGCGGTCGAGCGCGACCGCCGCTGTATCCCCGCGCTGGACGAGCTTGGCGGCGATTTTCCCGGCAAGTTCCGGCTCGTCGAGGGCGACGCGATGGAGATTGACGAGCCAGGTCTGGTTGGCACGGGCGCCCATATCGTCGCTAATCTGCCCTATAATGTCGGGACTGCACTGCTGCTGCGCTGGCTGGCCGGACCGTGGCCGCCATGGTGGCAATCGCTGACCCTGATGTTCCAGCGCGAAGTTGCCGAGCGGATCGTCGCGCGAACCGGTGGCGATCATTATGGTCGGCTCGCAATAGCCGCACAGTGGCGCTGCTCCGCCCGTATTGCACTGCCGGTCCACCGTAGCGCCTTTACCCCGCCGCCGAAAGTCGCCTCGGCGATCGTCCATCTGCGCCCAGCGCGCCAACCCGAGGGCATTGACCCGCTGGTGCTGGAACGCCTTACCGCCGCCGCGTTCGGGCAGCGCCGCAAGATGCTTCGTCAAAGCGTCAAGGGAATGCCGGGCGCACTTGAAGCGCTTGCCCAACTCGGCATCGATCCGGCGCGCCGGGCCGAGACCGTTTCCGTAGACGACTTCGTCGCGATCGCCCGGATCTTATCCCGGCCTAATTGACCTTCTTGGAGGTCGCCGGAGTCGCTGCGGCAAGCGCGGGGCCGCGCGCGATGGCAGCACTCAGCGCCGCCGCCTGAGGGCATGGACCAGCGCATAATTTCTCGAGTTTGGCGAGCGTGTCGCGGGCGCGCGGCACTGCCCCGGCCTCGACCATCGCTTGGCCCTGGATCGACATTGCGTCCCGGTCGGTTGGCTCGAGGCTAAGCGCCTTGTTGGTCAGGCGGATCGCCTGCCCGAACAATTTCTGTTTGATCGCGACCTTGGCCATCACCGTGAACGCGCGGCGGTTACGCGGATCGAGCACCAGCGCGCTTTCAAGGGCATCGTCCGCGGCGAGATAATTGCCTGCCGCCAGTGCCGCCTCGCCACGCTTGAGGAATTCGATCGAGCGCGGCGCAATCTGATCGTCCGGGCGCTGCCCGGCCGCGGGGATCGCCAGGGCCGAAGTCGCAAGGCCAAGCATCAAAACAAGGGGACTGAACCGCATCATTCTCTCCAACCGTTGCGCCGGCTTTAGCACGGCGCCAACAGACGCGCGACGAAAAAGCCGTCGGTGCCGTCGTGGGCCGGGGTCAGCAAGCGACCCGGCCCTTCCGCGCGTCCACCGTCGAAGCCCACCTCTTGCGCGCTCCAACCTGAATGGCGTCCTAAGAAGGCCGCCGCCTGACCCGCTCCTTCGCGCGACAGGACCGAGCAGGTCGCATAGACCAAGGCCCCGCCGGGCTTGACCAAAGGCGCGGCGAGGTCGAGCAATTTGGACTGAAGCGCAACCACCCGGTCGAGCCGCTCCGGAGTAAGCCGCCACCGCCCCTCGGGACTGCGCCGCCACGTCCCCGATCCGCTGCACGGCGCATCGACAAGCACGACGTCTGCCTGACCGCGTAGATCGGCCAGCATCTCGGTCTCACGCCCCGCATCGAGCAGGCGCACCGCAATGTCTGCGCCAGCCCGCGTGGCACGCGGAGCAAGGTGCGACAGGCGCTGGCGATTGGTGTCGCTGGCAACAATGCGCGCGCCCGGGGCTGCAGCGGCAATCGCCAGCGCCTTGCCCCCCGCACCCGCGCACAGGTCGATCAGGTCGAGACCCGCCGCGGGCTGGCAGGCCAACGCAATCAACTGGCTGCCTTCGTCCTGAACCTCGACCAGGCCGGCAAGATATTCGGGCCGGTCGTCGACCCGCGTGTCGGCGGGCAGCCTCACGCCCCAGGGGCTGAGCTTCGTCGCCTCGCCACCAAAAGCTGCCGCCATGACGTCACGCTCGGCCTTGGCGACATTGACGCGTAGGTCGAGCGGCGCCCGTTCCAGCAAGACCGGCCATTCGCCTTCATCAAGGTGGGGCGACAATTCGGCTTCGATCCAGGCCGGAAAGAAAGCGGCAGCGGCGGCGCGTTCATTGGGCCCGCGCGGTGCGGCGCCATGGCCAGCAGCATCGAACGCAATGTCCGCGTCATCCTCGGCCAACCCGTGCATCGCCGTGCGGCCACTCAAGGGCCGCTCGCCTGCGCGCCGGATCGCACGATAAACCAGTTGGCGCACGGCACGGCGGTCCTTCGACCCGGCGTAGCGCCGCGTCTGAAAATAGCGCTGAACGATCGTGTCCGCCGGCGGCCCATCATCGCGCGCGGCCGCGATGACCAGATCGAGGATTTCGATCGCCGCCTGGGTGCGCGCTGATGGCGTCATGCGGCAGTCCCCAAAAAGCCGTTCGTCCCGAGCGAAGTCGAGGGACGCATCTGGACTGCCCTCGATACGAACGGTGATGAATATTCAGGCAAAGCGCTACCGTGTCGGATAATTGGGAGCTTCGCGAGTGATGGTCACGTCGTGGACATGGCTTTCACTAAGCCCCGCGTTAGTGATACGAACGAACTTCGCGCGCTGCTGCAGATCGACGATCGTCTTAGACCCGGTATAGCCCATCGCCGCTTTCACGCCGCCGACCAATTGGTGAACGATGTCGCGCGCGGGGCCCTTGAACGCGACCTGCCCCTCGATCCCTTCCGGCACCAGCTTCAATTGATCCTTGATGTCCTGCTGGAAATAGCGGTCAGCCGATCCGCGCGCCATGGCTCCCACGCTGCCCATGCCGCGATACGCCTTGTACGCGCGCCCCTGGTAGAGAAAGGTTTCGCCGGGCGCTTCCTGCGTACCCGCGAGCAAAGATCCAATCATTACCGTGGACGCCCCCGCCGCAAGCGCCTTGGCGACATCGCCTGAAGTACGAATTCCGCCGTCGGCAATCACCGGTACGCCGGCGTCTGCCGCCGCCTTCGATGCCGCCATGATCGCACTTAGCTGCGGCACGCCGACTCCGGCGACGATCCGCGTCGTACAGATCGATCCCGGGCCAATGCCGACCTTGATCGCGTCCGCCCCTGCTCCGGCCAGCGATTTGGCAGCCTCGGCAGTGGCGACATTCCCGGCAACGATCTGGACGCTGTTCGACATTTTCTTGACCCGCTCGACCGCGCGCGACACCTCGACATTATGCCCGTGCGCGGTGTCGATGATGATGCAGTCCACGCCAGCGTCGATCAGCGCGAGGCACCGCTCATATCCCGAATCTCCGACCGTCGAGGCGGCAGCGACGCGCAGGCGGCCTTCCCCATCCTTGGTCGCATGGGGACTGGCGACGGCTTTCTCGATATCCTTGACCGTAATCAGCCCGACGCAATGGTCGCTATCGTCGACGACGAGAAGCTTCTCGATTCGCCTCTGGTGAAGAAGGCGCCGCGCTTCCTCCTGGCTCGTGCCCAGAGGCACGGTGGCGAGATTGTCGGCAGTCATCAGCTCGCGCACCGGCTGGCGGGGGTTCTCCGCGAAGCGCACGTCGCGGTTGGTCAATATGCCGGCGAGTTTTCCCGAGGCCTCGACGATCGGGATTCCCGAAATCGAATGCTGCTTCATCAGTTCGAATGCTTCGGCCAGCGTCTGGTCCGGCGTCATGGTAATCGGATTGACCACCATGCCGCTTTCGAAGCGCTTCACGCGGCGCACCGCATCGGCCTGTTCATCGACGTTGAGGTTGCGGTGAAGCACGCCAATCCCGCCGAGCTGGGCGAGCGCGATCGCCATGTCGGTTTCCGTCACCGTGTCCATCGCCGCGGAAACCAACGGGATGTGCAGCGGAATCTCGCGCGTTAGGAAGGTGCTGGTGTCGGCGCCGCTTGGAAGAACGCTCGATTCGAGCGGGATAAGCAGCACGTCGTCGAAGGTCAGCCCAAGCGGGATGTTGTCATGGAGATAGTCGGCCATGCGCGCCCATGCCAGCCGCGGCGCGATAAGCCAAGAGGTCTAGCGCGCCCGGTCAAGCAATCGCTGCGCCGTCTCGACGTGCATCGCTTCGATCATGGCGCCCTCGAAGCGCTCCGCGCCGCCGGTCGCCGCCGCGACAAGGCGCCTCGCCCGCTCGATTTCCTCCGCCGAGGGCGCGAAGGCTGCATGGCAGGCCGCGATCTGGCCCGGGTGGATCAGGCTTTTCCCGTCGAAGCCGAGCATGCGACTTTCGACACATTCGGCAGCCAGCTCGTCCTCGTCTTCCAGCCGATTGAACACCCCGTCGAACGCCGCAACCCCCGAAGCCCGCGCGGCGATCAGAACAAATTGCAGCGCCGCCTGCAAGGGCATCCGGCCTGCGCCAGGCGGCAGCCGCAGGTCGGCGGACAAATCGTTGGTCCCCGCGATCAACGCCGCGGCTACCTTGGCGATTGCCGGTGCGGCCAGAACCCCCGCCGCGGTTTCGATCATCGCTGCGACTGGACGGACAACCGCCGCAGCCACGACTTCGACCTCCTCCGCGCTGCCAACGAGCGGGACCACAACAAAATCCGCATTCGAAGCAGCCACGGCAGCGAGGTCAGCCGTGCGCCACTCGCTCGCCCGGCCATTGATGCGGATCGCCACCGGCATCGGCCACTTTTCGGCAACGGCAGCAACCGCGGCGTCGCGCGCACTGCCCTTGTCTTCCGGCTTCACCGCATCCTCGAGATCCATCACCACAAGATCGGCGTCGCTGGCGCGGGCCTTGGCAATGGCGCGCGGGTTGCTGGCGGGGAGGAACAACAAAGCGCGCCGGTCGAACAGATTCAGCGCCATGCCGATTTTCCTTTTCGCATGGCGCGCCACGCGCCATCATGAAACACACATAAGGGGAACATCATGCTGACCACATTCCTGATTGCCATTGTCGTGCTCGTGCTGCTGTTCGTGATGATGAGCGTCAAGATCGTCCACCAGGGCTATCGCTACACGATCGAGCATTTCGGGCGCTTCGTGCGGGTCGCTCAGCCAGGCTTCAACTTCGTCCCGCCCTTCTTCTACCGCGTCGGTCACAAGATCAACATGATGGAGCAGGTGCTCGACATCCCTGGCCAGGAAATCATCACCAAGGACAATGCCATGGTCGCGGTCGACGGGGTGGTGTTCTTCCAGGTGCTCGACCCGGCCAAGGCGGCGTATGAGGTGAGCGACGTCTATATGGCGATCCTCGCGCTTTCGACCACCAATCTCCGCACCGTAATGGGGTCGATGGACCTCGATGAGCTGCTATCGAAGCGCGACGAGATCAATGCCCGGCTGCTCGCCGTGGTCGACCAGGCGACCGAGGCATGGGGGGTCAAGATCACCCGCGTCGAATTGAAGGACATTCGCCCGCCGGCCGACATCGTCAACGCCA
>JALYRC010000128.1 GCA_030855555.1 Pseudomonadota bacterium | reverse complement strand
GCGAGACGCTCCTGTGTTTCACGTGAAACGTTCATTCGGCGTGGTGAACAATGGCAAAATGCAGCGCTGACAAGGCGGCTGGAGTCACGCCGGCGATCCGCGACGCCGAATCGAGCGTCTCCGGTCTGACGCGCTTTAACCGTTCGATCATCTCGGTCGAAAGGCCAGGAACGCGCTCATATTGAAAGTCTCGTTCGATCACCATCATGCGGTCGCGGTGACGCGCGGCCAGCTCCTTTTCCTGACGATCGAGGTAGGGCGCGTACACAGCTGCATCGATCGCTTCGTTCATCGCGGGGTCGTCGCAGTATAGCTGGCGCAAGCGGTCTTCGACCTCGCCCCGGCGCAACCATTCGCGTAACGGTTGGCGCTTCATTTCGCTGAGCCCGACCGCGGTCCCGGGTTCGACGCGGTCAAGCTTTCCACGCGCCTCGTTGTTCGCCGCGAGCCGTTTCTTTACGAGGTTCGCCTGGCAGTCATCGAGCAGTCCGGCTTCCAATGCCCGAAGACCAAGACGGGTAACGGCATTGTCCGATCGCAGGTGGAGACGGTGCTCGGCGCGCGCCGTCAGCATTCGATAAGGCTCGCTGACCCCCTGAAGAATGAGGTCGTCAATCATAACGCCGATGTAGCTCTGACAGCGGTCGAGGGTAATTGGCGCAACGTCGCAAGCAGTCGCCGCTGCATTGGCGCCAGCGACGAGCCCTTGCGCTCCAGCCTCCTCATAGCCAGTAGTGCCATTAATCTGGCCGGCGAGGAACAGGCCGTTAAGGCCCTGATGCTCAAGCGTGGCGCGAAGTCGGCGGGGATCGCCATAGCGATATTCGACCGCATAGCCGGGCTCGGTAATCGCCGCCCGCTCGAGTCCCGCGATCGTTCGGATGAACCGCTCTTGGGCGTCGGTCGACAGCGAGGTCGAAATCCCGTTGGGATAAACGGTTGCATCGTCGAGGCCTTCGGGCTCGAGAAAGATCTGGTGACCGTCACGATCACCGAAGCGAGCCACCTTATCCTCGATCGACGGGCAGTAGCGCGGCCCGCGGCCCGCGATGGCACCGCTGAAAAGAGGCGAGTCGGACAGTTCGGCACGAATTGCGTCGTGGGTGCGTTCGTTTGTGCGGGTAAGCGCACAGGCCAATTGCGGTAGCGGTCTTGTCACTCCGGCCAGCGACATCGCCCAAGGCCGCGCGTCGCTTGGCTGTGGCGTCGTCCGTGCCCAATCGATTGTACGGCCGTCAATGCGGGGCGGAGTACCGGTCTTGAGATAGCCCTCCGCCAGTCCGAGCTCAGCCATTTGAGTGCCGAGGATGTTGGCCGCCGGGTCGCCTACCCGTCCACCTTGCCAGCGCTCCCGACCTCGATACAGGCGCGCACCAAGGAAGGTGCCGGTCGCAAGCACCGTGGCGCGGGCTTCAAGCCTTTTCCCGTCGCTGGTGATAGCGCCGAGGCAGCTTCCGCCTTCGATAATCAGTCCGTCGATTGCACATTCTACTAGTTCGATGTCATCATGGGACAGCTCGCGTTCGACTGCGAATTTGAATCGCCGCCGATCTGCCTGCACGCGCGGGCCGCGCACTGCGCTCCCCTTGCTCGAATTGAGCATACGCCGATGAATGGCGGCACTGTCAGCTGCACGGCCCATCAGTCCGCCAAGCGCGTCAATCTCTCTAACCAGATGGCCCTTGCCCACTCCGCCGATCGAGGGGTTGCATGACATTCGGCCAATGTCTCCACGCCCGAAGGTCGCGATCGCCACACGCGCGCCACGGCGCGCAGCAGCCGAAGCCGCCTCGACACCCGCGTGCCCGGCACCGATGACAAGAACGTCAAACATCCTCGCGTCTTAGACCTGGCGCCTACGGAAATCAAAAGAAGCATGTTTCACGTGAAACTATTTTCCTAGGCAGAAGCGCGAGAATAGGGCGTCGAGAAGGCCTTCGACGCCGGATATACCGGAGACCATGTCGAGGGAGGTTCGTGCCAGTCTCAATTCCTCGGCTATCAGCACCGGGTCGACCAGCGATGCGGCGCGGACAAGCGCGTTTCGCGTAGCGACCAACAATGTCCCCTCGCGCTCGTTCAAGCTTGGTTGTTCCGGTAACGGAACGAGATCAAATGCTTGGTCGACGATCCAGCGCTTAAGTTGTTCGATACCCTCGCCGTCCACAACCGACACTCGATGGCCTGGTAACTTGCGCTCGAGGTCCGCTTTGCTTGCAACCAGCAGTGTGCGCGGATGCGGCGGCAGGTCGTCGCGCTCGCCCAGCCATAGCAAGAGGTCGGCGCGGTCAATCTCGCGCTCGGCGAGCCCGACACCGATCATTTCAACCTCTTCGTCCGTGTCGCGGAGGCCAGCCGTGTCGACCAAAGTCAGCGCTACGCCGCCGATCGACAATGGAACTTCAATCACGTCTCTAGTCGTGCCCGGCACTGCCGTCACGATGGCTCTCGCCTCGCCAGCCAAAGCGTTGACAAGGCTCGACTTGCCGGCATTGGGCGGTCCAGCCACAACCAGACGCACGCCGTCCCGCAGGCGCTCGACGCGCGGTGCAGCAATCAGCGCATCAAGCGACCTAACGAGCGCATTCAGGCGCGGCGTGGGGTTGAACAGCGCCGCGCCATCTTCCTCGTCGGCATAATCGATGGCCACTTCGGCCTCGGCGGACAAAGCCAGCACTTGGCTACGCCACGCATCAATCTGGCGCCTGAGCTCGCCCTCGGCGCGGCGCAATGCGCTTATGCGCTGCGCTTCGCTTTCGGCCTCGAGCAGTTCCGCAAGTCCCTCGGCCTGGGTGAGGTCGATGCGGCCGTTGATAAGCGACCGTCGGGTAAACTCACCCGGTTCCGCCGCACGCATTCCGGGCAGGGAAATGAGCGAAATGATTAGTGCTGCAACCACGGCTTTGCTGCCATGGCATTGATATTCCAGAACATCTTCGCCAGTCGACGTGTCGGGACCTGGGAAGAATAGTAACAGCCCGCGATCGATCAGGGCGCCATCGGCGGGGTCGCAAAAACTGCGCAGGCTGGCCCGGCGGGGCTCGGGTGCCTTGCCTGCCATGGCTCGCGCGGCAGCCAACGCGCTTGGCCCGCTGGTACGGATAATCGCGATCGCCGCAGGGAGCGGACCACTCGACAGCGCGACAATCGTGTCGCCTGCCGCGTTCACGGTCATCCGATCAGCGGAGCGATGTCGGTCCAGCCTTCCCAGATCATCTTGCCTGCGACGTAAAGAATGACGAGCAGGCCGACATAGGCAATCCAGCGATAACGCTCGATATATTTGGCGATGACATTGGCCGCGATCCCCATCAGGGCGACCGCGAAGATCAGGCCGACGATCATGATCCCGGGATGCTCGCGCGCGGCGCCGGCCACCGCGAGGACATTGTCGAGGCTCATCGAGACGTCGGCAACGGCGACGGCCCAGGCGGCCGCAGCGAAGCTCTTGGCGGGACGGACACCGCTATTCTCGTCACCCGCGACTTCGGGACTTCCGGCGCTCTCACCGCCATGGTGGAGCTCGCGGTACATCTTCCATGCCACCCACAGCAACAGGATACCGCCGGCCAGGATCAGGCCGACAATCTGGAGCAATTGCGTAACGAGCAAGGCGAAGATGACGCGCAGCACAAGCGCGGCAAGCACGCCGATCAGGATGACCTTCTTGCGCTGCTCGGGGGGAAGCCCCGCAGCAAGCGCACCGACCACGATCGCATTGTCTCCGGCAAGCACGAGGTCGATCATCAGCACCTGGATGAAAGCCGAAAACGCGCCAGGCGAGGTGATGTTCGAAAAGTCGTGGACGATCGCATTCCACATGTCGGCGGGAGAACCGAGGCCGCCAGCGGGCGCAGCGGCGAGTAGCAAGTCGATCATGGGTAGCAGCCCCTTAATTTGTCCGTTCGGCGCTTAATGTATCAGCGCCCAATTAGTTCTCGAACGGCAAATCGGCACGCGCCAAGCGAACCGAATTTGCCGGCCCCAGCTATTGATTCATGCTGGCGAAGAAGTCCTCGTTCGACTTGGCGTCTTTCATCTTGTCGAGCAGGAACTGCATCGCATCGATGGTGCCCATCTGCATGAGGATACGGCGCAGCACCCACATCTTCGAGAGGGTTGCCGGATCGACGAGCAATTCTTCCTTGCGGGTGCCGGACTTGCCGACATCCAGGCTCGGGAAGATGCGCTTATCCGAAACCTTGCGGTCAAGCACGATTTCCGAATTGCCGGTGCCCTTGAATTCTTCGAAGATGACCTCGTCCATCTTGGAGCCCGTATCGATCAGTGCAGTCGCAATGATCGACAGCGAACCGCCTTCCTCAATATTGCGCGCCGCGCCGAAGAAGCGCTTGGGCCGCTGCAGCGCGTTGGCGTCGACGCCGCCGGTCAGCACCTTGCCCGACGAGGGAACGACGGTGTTGTAGGCGCGGCCGAGGCGAGTGATCGAATCGAGCAGGATGACAACATCCTTCTTATGTTCGACCAGGCGCTTGGCCTTTTCGATGACCATTTCGGCGACCTGGACGTGGCGCGAGGCGGGCTCGTCGAAGGTCGAGGAAACAACCTCGCCCTTCACCGACCGCTGCATGTCGGTCACTTCCTCGGGCCGCTCGTCGATCAGCAGCACGATGAGGAAGACTTCGGGGTGATTGTCGGTGATCGCGCGAGCGATATTCTGAAGCAGCACGGTCTTGCCGGTGCGCGGCGGCGCGACGATCAGTGCGCGCTGGCCCTTGCCCTGCGGCGAGACGATGTCGATCACGCGCGCCGACTTGTCCTTCTGAGTCGGATCGGCGCTGTCGAGCGTGAGCTTCTTGTCGGGATAGAGCGGGGTAAGATTGTCGAAATTGACGCGGTGGCGGACGGCGTCGGGCTCGTCGAAATTGATCTGCGTGATCCGGGTCAGCGCGAAATAGCGCTCGCCATCCTTGGGCCCGCGGATTTCGCCTTCGCACGTGTCGCCGGTGCGCAGGCCGAATTTGCGAACGAGATTGGGTGCGACGTAAATATCGTCCGGGCCCGCAAGATAATTGGCTTCCGGGCTGCGCAGGAATCCGAAGCCGTCGTTCAACACCTCGATCGTGCCCATGCCCCAGATCTCGGCACCGGTTTCGGCGCGGACCTTGAGGATCGAGAACATCAGATCCTGCTTGCGCAGCGTCGATGCGCCCTCGACCCCCATCTCCTCGGCCATTGCGACGAGTTCGGCGGGCGTGTTCTTCTTAAGGTCTTTGAGGTGCATGCGCGGTCTCGAGCGTGAAAGGTCAGGAAAGTTCTACTCACGGCAGGACGCCGCTGAGGTGACAGCATGGGGATTGCATCGGCGAGGGAACGCAGTCGACGCAGCCGTCTGGTGCAAGCCCTAGTTCGGCAAAGGCGGCGAAGTCAAACTTTTAGGCGCAAGCCGTCAAAACGGACGCACGATGACGAGGACGACGATCAAGGCGGTGAGGATGCCGGGGACTTCGTTCATCATCCGCAATTTCTTGTCCTCGAGCTCGCGCCGTCCGGCGGACAGCTTGCGGCCGTAGGACATGATCCAGCCCTGGTAGGCCGAGAGCAGCAGCACGAGCGCAAGCTTGGCCATCAGCCACGGCTGGTCGAAGGCGCCGAGATGGACCGCAAGGGTCAGCCCAAGCGCCCAGGTGATAAGCATTGCCGGCATCAGGATAACGGTGCGCGCGCGGTCCTCGCGCTCGATCCATGCGCGATCCTCGGCTGATCCGGGGGTCGTTGCCTGGTGATGGATGTAATAGCGCGGGACGATGAACAGGCCGGCGATCCAGAAGATCACGAAGGTGACATGCGCCGCCTTGACCCACAGATAAGCGGCACCAAGAAAGCCGACATATTCGCTCAGGAGAGTCACTTCGCGCCCTTCACAAGCTCGACCAATTGTTCGACATGCGCGATCGGCGTCGTCTGCTGAATGCCGTGCCCGAGGTTGAAGATGTGGGGCCGGGCGGAGAAAGCGTCAAGGATGCGGGCCACGGCATCGCGCAGCGTGTCGCCGCCGGCAATCAGAGCCAGCGGATCGAGGTTTCCCTGGACGGGTAAATGTGACGGCAGCTCGCGGCTGGCCCAGACCGGATCGACGGTCTCGTCGAGGCCAAGCGCATCGACGCCGGTTTCGGCGGCATAAGCGCGCAGCTTGCCTCCCGCGCCTTTCGGGAACCCGATGATCGGCGTATCGGGGTGGCGGGCGCGAAAGGCGTCGACGATGCGCGCCGTGGGAGCAATGACCCAGCGCTCGAACTCCGCCGGCGCAAGGCTTCCCGACCAGCTGTCGAACAATTGCACCGCGTCTACGCCAGCCGCCACCTGGCCGGAGAGATAATCGACCGTGATCGTCTCGATCCGTTCGATGATTGCCTCGAATTTGCCCGGGTCGAGGTAAGCGAGGCTGCGCGTTTCGGCCTGCTCGCGGCTGCCCTGCCCCGCGACCATGTAGGTGGCGACGGTCCACGGGCTTCCGGCGAACCCCAGAAATGTCGTCTCAGGGGCCAGCGCGGCCTTGACCCTTCTCACGGTAGCCCAGATCGGTTCGAGCCGCTGTAGCACCGGCTGGAGGTCGTCCAGCGAGGCTTCCGACAGCGGCGGGGCCAGGCGTGGTCCCTCGCCGGCAACGAAGGTCAGCTCCTGGCCGATCGCGTTGGGGACGATGAGGATGTCCGAGAACAGGATTGCGCCGTCAAAGGGGAAACGCTTGAGCGGCTGGAGCGTGATCTCGGCCGCCGTCTCCGGATCATAGGCCATGTCGAGGAAGCCGCCCTTGATCGCGCGCAGTGCACGATATTCGGGAAGGTAGCGCCCGGCCTGGCGCATCAGCCACATTGGCGGCGGATCGCGCCGCTCACCGCGCAGCACGGCAAGCAACGGCTGGTCCACCGCGGAGCGAACCGGGGAAATCACGTCGGGCAAGGGAGAGGCCACCCTCTATTCCTTTATAGTTATATATTAAGAGTCAAAGGATGGAGTGATAGTAGGGGCGTTGGCAGCGGGGTTTAAGCGTGCCACCCCATTTTGCCAACAGGCTGCGATTCGCACGCCCCTCGGCGCAACTGCGCGAGTCGCGGCATCCTCTCCCCCGTGATTCACAGGCTGTGGATGAGATTTATCCCTTGTGGACAGATTATCGAAGCAAGGTCGAACGGCGGGGGCGGAATAAGGCGCTTGGGCAGATCCCCAATGGTGCGCTACGCCGCCCCCCAGAGTTTTCCACAAGGTTGTTCCGTGCCGCTGATCCTTGCATCGACCAGTCCAATCCGGCGATCAATGCTTGCTTTGGCAGGGATAGAGGCAGCCGCAATTGCGCCTTCGGTGGATGAAGACAGCATCAAGCAGTCGCACGACGGCGATGCGCCAAGCCTGGCCTTGCAGATCGCCGAGGCCAAGGCGCTGTCGCTCGATCGTCCCGGTGATCTGGTGATCGGCAGCGATTCGACGCTGTCGGTGGAAGGGCGCTTATTTTCCAAGCCCGTCGATCGGGCCGATGCGGCGCGCCACCTCTCGCATTTCTCCGGAAAGCGGATGATGCTGTCGAGCGCGGTTGCACTGGCGAGCGACGGAGAGGTCGAGTGGCGCCACGTGGATCAGGCGACGCTCGAGGTTCGGACCCTCTCGCCGGATTTCATCGAAGCCTATCTCAATCTGGAATGGCCCGAGGTTGCTTATTGCGTCGGCGTGTTCCGGATGGAGGGGCGCGGGGTGACCCTGTTCGACGCGATCGACGGCAACCATTTTACCATATTGGGGATGCCGCTGCTGCCGCTGCTGAGCGCCCTTCGCGAGAGGGGAATGATGCCATCATGACGTCAGTTCCCAGTTCATCAAGCAGGGCAACAAGCGCTTATGCCGAAGTCATCGGCGACCCGATCGAGCACAGCCGCTCGCCTTTGATCCACCAATATTGGCTCGACGCGCTTGGCATTGCCGCCACCTATCGCCGCCAACTCGTTCGCGAGGATGAGCTGGCATCCCATGTCGCTGCCGCGCGGGCCGATCCGCAGTGGCGCGGGTCGAATGTGACGATGCCGCTCAAGCGCGCGGCGCTCGACCTGGCCGAGGGCGCGACCGATCGCGCGGTGACCGCAGGGGCGGCCAATTTGCTGCTTATGCGCGAGGGTAAATTGTTCGCCGCCAACGCCGATGTGGGTGCAATCGCGACGTTGGTTGACCGAGAGCGCAAGTCCGGGCGCCGTGTCGGCACCGTGACCGTGTTCGGCACCGGCGGCGCGGCGCGCGGTGCCTTGGTGGCGCTGAAATTGCTTGGTATCGATCAAGTCCGCATCCAGGCGCGCGATATGGTGGCGGCAACCAAGCTTGCAGTCGAGTTCGGACTTGCGGTCGGCCCGCGGCAACTTACCGAGCGGGTCGACAGCGACGTGCTGATCAATGCCACGCCGCTCGGCATGGCCGGCTACGAATGCCTCAACTGCGATCTCTCTTTGCTTCCGCCGGAAGGGCTGGTGTTCGACATGGTCAGCAACCCCGCCGACACGCCGCTTATCCTTGCTGCCAAGGCGCGCGGCCTTTCGACCGTGACCGGACTCGACATGCTGGTCGAGCAGGCGGCGTCAAGCTTCAAGCTGATGTTCGGCGTCGATCCCCCGCGCGATCGCGACGCCGGATTATGGGAGAGACTTCGGCCATGATCACGCTTGCGCTGACCGGATCGATCGGAATGGGCAAATCGACGGTGGCGGCAATGTTTATCGATTCCGGCATTCCTTGTTTCGACGCCGATGCGACTGTGCGCGCGCTACAGGGCAAAGGTGGCCGGCTGGTCGGGCCAATCGAGGAGCGCTTTCCGGGGACGACCAAAGCCGGAACCGTCGACCGCGACGCGCTTGCCGCGGCAGTGTTTGGCAATCCGCTCGAGCTTGCCGCGCTCGAGGCGCTCGTCCACCCCGCGGTTCACCACGAGCGCACCCGCTTCATTGTCGAACATGGCGATACGCACGCCTTGCTGTTCGACATTCCCTTGCTGTTCGAAACCGGCGGCGACGCGGCGTTCGACAAAATCATCGTCGTTTCCGCGCCCGAAGCGGTGCAGCGCGAACGCGTATTGGCGCGGCCGGGAATGACGCTCGCCAAATATCAGGCGATCCTCGCACGCCAGCTTCCCGATGCCGAAAAGCGTGCGCGGTCAGATTTTGTCGTCGACACGTCGGGTGCGCTGACCGGGACTCGCGCCCAAGTGAACCATATCCTTACTTGTCTTGGCCTCCAGACGGGTGTCTAAGCTGAGCGATGCGCGAAATCGTCTTCGACACCGAAACCACGGGCCTTAGTCCGGCCGGGGGTGATCGTGTGGTTGAGATCGGCTGCGTCGAGATGCTCGGGCGGGTCGAGACCGGGCGTCACTATCACTGCTATTTCAACCCTGACCGCGCGATGCCGAGTGAGGCCGAAGCGATCCACGGGCTCAGCACGACCTTCCTATCGGACAAGCCGCGCTTCGCCGAAAAGGTCGCCGAGCTGCTCGAATTCATCGGCGACGCGCCGCTGGTCGCGCATAATGCCAGCTTTGATTTCGGCTTCCTCAATCATGAGCTTCAGTCGTGCGGCAAGCCGCAATTGTGCATGACCCGCATGGTCTGCACGCTCGGGCTTGCACGCACCCGCCATCCCGGCGCGAAGCATAGTCTCGACGCCTTGTGCACGCGCTTCGGGGTCGATCGATCGCACCGCGTCAAGCATGGCGCATTGCTCGACGCGCAGCTCCTTGCCCAAGTCTATGTCGAGCTCACCGGCGGGCGCCAGATCGGGCTTGGCCTGGTCGCCGACGTGCCGGCAAGCAACGTCGAACAATCGACCGAACCCGCGCTTGCACGCCCTTACCGCGAACCGCGACCGCACCATGCTTCCGCCGCAGAATTGGAACGCCATGGCGGGTTCCTGGCACGAATGAAGACGCCGCTTTGGCAGCGCTTTCTCGGGCCGACGGAACGCGGCGCGGCCTGACGCATTTGCAAGGTCGAGCGAATTTTCAAAGGACATAGCTATATGGAAATCAGGGTCTCGGGCCATCAGGTCGAAACGGGGGAAGCGCTTCGCGCGCACGTTACCGACCGCATGAATTCGATGTCCGAAAAATACGTCAGTCGCAGCATCACGGCCAACGTCACCTTCGGCCAGGCGCCGCATGATTTCTTCGACTGTAATATCATTGCACCCGTGGCGCAGGGCATGGTGCTCAAGGCATCCAATCGCGCCGAGGACGCACAGACGGCGTTCGATGGAGCTGCATCCAAGATCGAGCGTCAGCTCAAGCGTTATCTGAGCCGGCTTCGCGACCACCGTGGCGGGGAATCGCCAGCTGAGGACGATGCCGCCTACACGGTGTTCGCTTCCCCGGCGGACGATGAAACGCCGCCGCCCGAATCGCCAGCCATCGTTGCCGAGACTCGCGTCGATATTCCCGAAGCAAGCGTGTCGGACGCGGTCATGATGCTCGACCTGCGCCACACCAACGCATTGATGTTCCGCAACAGCCGAAGCGGTGCGTTCAACATGGTCTATCGCCGGGACGACGGCACGATCGGCTGGGTCGAACCGAAGGGCAAGTGACACGAGCCGACATTTTGGACTAACCGCGCCGGACGATCCCGTTCGCGCTCCCGCGCCTGTACGCAAAGTTCACACTTATGATGCTCTCGCAATTTCTCGATTTTGAGGCGATTCGAATCGATCTCGCGGTCAACAACAAGCGCCAGTTGGTCAATCAGCTGGCGCAGATCGCCGGCGCGCGCCTGTCGTTCGATCCTGCCATGATCGCCGCTGCACTGGGCGAGCGTGAGCGCCTCGGATCGACGGGGTTCGGCGGCGGGGTGGCAATCCCACACGGCAAGCTTCCGGGACTTGAGCGCGTCTATGCGCTCGCTGTACGTCTCTCGACTCCGATCGATTATAAGGCGATCGACGGCGGCAAGGTAGATCTCGTATTCCTATTGCTTTCGCCGCCCGATACCGGGGCCGAGCATTTGAAGGCGCTCGCAGCGATCAGTCGGCTCGTGCGCCATGCACCAACGGTCGAGAAATTGCGCGGCGCGCGCAGCCGCGATGCGCTTGCGGCGGTGCTGCTTGGCGCCGACGAGCGTGATGCCGCCTGACGATCCACTGACCGGGCTCGATGCGCATCTCCGCGCGCTCGAGTCGCTCTACGCTTCGGCGCCGATCAACACCTTGTTCGCTTCCACCTTGGTGCTTCCGGAAGCCGGACGGAGCGAGATAGAATTTACCGTTGCCGAGGATGCTTATCACGCGGCCGGTGCAGCGCATGGCACGCTCTATTTCAAGATGCTCGACGACGCTGCATTCTATGCCGCCAATGCATTGGTCAGCGATCGCTTTCTCCTCACCACCGCCTTCAATCTGCATTTCACGAAAGCGATGAAGAACGGCACTGCGCGGGCCGAGGGGCGGTGGGTCTCTGGCCGTCGGCGAGTGTTCGTCGCCGAAGCGCGAATCGTCGATTCAAGCGGGGAAGAATGCGCTCGCGGCACCGGCACCTTCCTGCGCTCCCATATCGCTTTGTCGGGCCTTGCCGGCTATCGCGCGACGGGCGACGCACACATTGGATAATCGCCTTCCGGTCCATCTCGAAGTGTCCGGCCTGCTGCGCCGGGCCGAGGTGGAAGGCGGCTTCGCTATGGTCATTGCCCGGGGCGATCCCGACCGCGGCGCGCTGGTCCTGCTTATTGCCCGGCGCGGGGTTCATTTCGCCTGCCTCGAGCGCGGCCCAGGTGCAAACGGGGATTATGAGTGGCAAACTGTCGGGCCAGCGGCCGGTGCGACCCCGGAATCGGTGCAAACATGGTCGCAAAAGCGGCGTTCGAACGATCCCGATTTATGGTTAATTGAACTGGACGTCGCGCTACCAGAACGATTCATCGCTGAAACGATCGCAATCGGTTGACCCCACGGAACCAATCGTAAAAGCGGAATGCAGACAGAGCGGGGGGCACTCCTCTGGGCAATTCAGCCAGTTAAGTGCCACGCAGTCGGGGGACAGCCCCCGGCAGGCGATGCGTCAACGCATCCCCTGTCGGACGGTGGGTTCACCGCATGTTTTGGGTCATTGATGCTTCATCCGTTTCGTTCCGCTATGTTGGTGTTTGCCGCGCTTAGCGCCGCCACCGTCGCCCCGGCGCAGGTTCGTCCTGCTCCTGCAGCGCAGCCACTCAGCGAAACGAATGCGATGCGCACGATGGTCGTCCCCGCCGTCGTCAAAGAAATTCCCGCTGCACCCGCGCCCGATCTCCTCGCCCCGCTCGATGAATCGGCAGTTGCGCAGAACGAAGCGCCGGCTCCAGTGACAGGCGACCTCGCTTCGATGGTCGCCCAGCTTCGCTCCACCGATGCCGGCAGCCGCGAACTCGAATGCCTCGCCGGCGCCATCTATTTCGAAGCGAAGAGCGAGTCGCTCAAGGGCCAGCTTGCGGTCGGCCACGTAATCGCCAACCGTGCCTCCTCGGGCCGATTCCCTTCCTCTTATTGCGGCGTCGTCTACCAGCGCAGCCAATTCAGCTTCGTTCGCGGTAAGTCGATGCCGCGGATCAATCGCTCGCATATCCAGTGGAAGAATGCGGTCGCCATTGCGCAAATCGTCGACCGCAAGCTTGCCCCGACCCCGGTGTCGAAGGCTCTGTTCTTCCACGCCCGCCGGGTCTCGCCAGGCTGGCGCCTGACGCGAGTCGCGACGCTCGGCAACCACGTCTTCTACCGCTAGATTCCGGTCACGCTTTGTTCTAGCCTGAGGCGTGCCCTCAGTCGTTTCCCCGATTCCCGATTGCTTTGCCGACCAGCCGCCAGTCGCGGGTGAAGTCGCGCGCGGGGTGACGCGCTTGTTCTGCCGCCAGGATCTGTTCGCCATCTGCGAAGTGCCGCTGCCCAATGGACGTCGCGCGGACATGATGGCGATCGACGGCAAGGGCCAATTGGTCATCGTCGAAATCAAGGTCAGCCGCGCCGACCTGTTGGGCGACGGGAAATGGACCGACTATCTCGATTATTGCGACCGATTCTATTGGGCGGTTCCTTCGGCTCTGGCGTCGATCCTCGACCAGGACCGCTTCCTGCCGGGCGAAGCCGGCCTGCTGGTCGCCGACCGCTATGACGCCGCAATCTGGCGCGAGGCCTCGCACCGCCCGCTCGCGCCAGCACGGCGAAAGGCCGAATTGCTGCGTTTCGCGCGCCGTGCAGCGCGGCGCCTTTCCGCCCAGATCGACCCGACGCTTGGCGAGGGCCAATAAGCGCTAGCGAATGATCGGTCCCGCCACAAAAATCGGCTTTTTCTTCACCGTTTCGAACAGCTTCAAAATTTCGGCCGAGCGCCGGTCTCGCGCCGCATAATCCCGCGCGCTAAGTCCGGCATTGTCAGTCCGTATCGTGCTCCCTCCGGCCTCGAGCAGGCGTTTGATTGCCTGGACGTGGCGGTTCTGGACCGCGACGATCAACGGAGTCTCCCCCTGGCGGTTGGACGCATCGACCGCCGCCTTGGCAGCAAGCATCGCGTTCACCCCTTCGAAATTCCCCATACGCGCCGCGATCAGGATTGCAGTTTCGCCGCTTTTGTCGGCCAAATTGGCATCGGCGCCATTTTGAAGCAGGTAATTTACATATTGCATTGATCGCTTGCGCATCGCCATGGTGAGGGGAGTCGCGCCCGAATAGCCGCGCACGTTGATGATCGATCGTCCCTTCCTGGTAACGAGATCGACGACCTTATTGTTGTCCTGCTCCTCGATTGCCTCGAGAAAGGTCTCGCTGTCGGGCTTGCCCTGGGTCGCCCCCGGAGAGGCCGCAAAAGCGCAGCAAAAGGCGATCATCAAACAGGTGCGGGCCGCAGTCATTGGTCACTCCATCGGTCGTATCGCGCTACCGTGCCCGATTTGGCTTGCTCGCGCCAGCGTGGCGGATCATGGCTGGCGCGACGATGAACGATGCAAAAGCCTTTTGGGAAAAGCCCTTAGCCCAGCTCGACCGGGGCGAGTGGGAAGCGCTGTGCGACGGCTGCGGCCGCTGCTGCCTGCACAAGCTCGAAGATGAGGATACCGGCCAGCTCTACCCCACCAACGTCGCCTGCAAATTGCTTGACCGGCGCGCCGGACAGTGCACCGATTATGCCAATCGCAAACGCCATGTCGCGGACTGCGTGAAGCTCGACCCGGCGAAGCTCGATGAGCTGGAATGGTTGCCGACGACCTGCGCCTATCGCCTCCGCTCCGAGGGCCAGCCGCTACGGGAGTGGCATTATCTGGTCTCCGGAAGCCGCGAGACCGTTCATGAGGCGGGCCAATCCACCCGCGGCTGGACGATCAGCGAAGTCGATGCCGGCGAGCTCGAATTTCACCTTGTCGAACGCGAACTGTGAGTGAGCCCCTCGCGCTGGCGGGCTTGCCCTGGCCGGTTGAACTTCGCACTCACCCCCGCGCGCGCCGCTTGCGGCTCGCGCTTGACGAGCCTCGCGGCCTTCTCCGCCTCACCGTGCCACGTCGCATCAGCCGCATTGCCGCCCTCGACTGGGCGCGCCAGCAGTCGGCATGGGTCGAAGCGCAGCTCGCGCGGATCGAGCCGGCGGAACCATTGGTCGCAGGTGCGACCATCCCCTTCGATGGCGGCGAACTGCGGTTGCAGTGGGACGCCGCCGCCCCGCGCACGCCGCGTCTGGCCAATTCGGAAGTTACTTGCGGCGGTCCCGCCGACCGGTTTGGCGAGCGTATCACGCGGTGGCTGCGCGACCAGGCGCGGTTGCAGCTGGTCGAGGAAACGCGTGCCCTTAGCGTGCGTCACAACATCCCTGACGCACCGGTCAGCGTCGGCGATGCCGGCACGCGCTGGGGAAGCTGTTCGTTGTCGGGCGCGATTCGTTATAATTGGCGCCTCATCCTCGCCCCGCACCATGTGCGCGCCTACGTCGTGGCGCATGAAGTCGCGCACCGCGTCCACATGAATCACGGGCCTGGCTTCCACGCGCTCCAGGCCAGGCTTTATGACGGCGACGTCGCCGCAGCGCGCCAGGCGCTGCGCTTATTGGGGCCGCGCCTCAAGCGGGTCGGGCGGGGCTGACGGCGCAGGGGGCCGCGGCGGCGGCTGATTGCGATCAAGCACTTCGTCGAGCCATGGCTGGTCGGGTCCTTCGTCGGGCGCTTGCTGTGGCGCAGGCGCGCCAAGCACGTCGTCCGGAATCGAGGGGCGCGGATTGATCGGATTGCCGTCGGCGTCGACCAATGGCGCGTCGGCGAGGGGATCGAGCAATACTTCCTCGTCCGGCTCGAGTTGCCAGTCAGGGATTGGGACTTCGAGCTGGAAATTCTCGACCGGACGCCGTGCAACCGCGACTTTCATGAAATCGCTGAACGCCCGCGCCGGGGCGGTGCCGCCCTGCAGCCCCGCAATCGGACGAGCGTCGTCGCGCCCCATCCACACGCCGGTGGTAAGGCCGCTCGAGAAACCAATGAACCAGCCATCCTTGTTGGAGCTCGTTGTCCCGGTCTTGCCTGCCACCGGCCGTCCGATCTGTGCCGCCCGGCCGGTGCCGGACAAGACTGCGGTCTGAAGCAAGTCAGTCATCCCGGCGGCGACGTAAGGTGCAACCAGGACACGCTCCTCGGCCCGGGCATGCTGGTACAGCAAGCGGCCGTCGGCGGTCACGACCTTGCGGATCGCATAAGGAAGGGTGCTGACGCCGCGGTTGGAAACGGCAGCAAAGGCCCGGGTCATGTCGATCAGCCGCACTTCGCTGGTTCCAAGCACCATCGAGGGATAGCTGCTGATGTTGCCGCTGATTCCAAATCGCCGCGCCATGTCGGCGATGGTCGAAAAGCCCAACTGATTGCCGATCTTGGCGCTGATCGTGTTGATCGATCGGGCGAAGGCCTCGCGCAGGCTGACCGCCCCGGAAAAAGCGCGGGTCGAATTGCGCGGGGTCCAGCCATTGATGGTGACCGGCGAATCGACCAGACTGTCGGTCGGCTTCATCCCGCTTTCGAGTGCCGCGAGATAGACGAACAATTTCCAAGCCGATCCCGGCTGGCGCTCGGCCTGCGTGGCGCGATTATAGATTGAATCGACATAGTCGCGGCCGCCGATCATTGCCCGCACCGCACCATCGCGGTCGATCGCAACCAAAGCGCCCTGCGCCCCGCGCGGGGTCTGCGCGTTGATTGCCCGATGGCCGGCACGCTGCATGCCCGGATCGAGCGTCGTCCACACGTCGATCGGCTGGTCGGTTTCGTCGATCAACGTGTCGAGCTGGGGCAGCGCCCAGTCGGTGAAGTAACGCACGCTGTTTTGCTTGGTGGGCGGCTGGATCTTGATCGTCGCGGGATCGGCGCTGGCCGCCGCAGCCGCGCTCAGAAAGCCATTCTCGACCATCGAATTGATCACAACCCCAGCGCGGCCGCGCGCGGCCTTGACGTCGGCGGTGGGCGAATAGTTGGACGGCGCCTTGACCAGCCCGGCGATGATCGCCGCCTCGCTCAGACTCAACTGCTCGGCGCCATGGCCGAAAAAGGTCCGGCTCGCGGCGTCGATGCCATAAGCGCCGCCGCCAAAATAGACCCGGTTGAGGTAAAGTTCGAGGATCTGGTCCTTGGAGAACTTGCCTTCGAGCGCCATCGCCAGCACGGCCTCCTTGACCTTGCGTCCGAAGGTTCGGCTGTTGGTCAGGAAGATGTTGCGCGCGAGCTGCTGGGGGAGGGGCGACCCGCCCTGCTTCCACCGGCCACTTTCGAACCTTACCTTGAACGATCGCGCCACGCCGATCGGATCAACCCCGGGATGGCTTCGGAAACGGCGATCCTCGACCGCGATC
>JALYRC010000001.1 GCA_030855555.1 Pseudomonadota bacterium | reverse complement strand
TCTCGCGGCAGGCGTAACCTACTGGACCGCAGTAGCGTTCGGACTGGGCTGAGGAGAATGACATGGCGAGCGTGAACAAGGTGATTTTGGTCGGCAACCTCGGCGCCGATCCCGAATCGCGCAGCTTCGCCAACGGCGGGGAGGTGGTCAACCTTCGCATCGCCACGTCCGAAAACTGGAAGGACCGCGACGGCAATCGCCAGGAAAAGACCGAATGGCACACCGTGGCCATCTTCAATGAGAATCTTGGCCGGGTTGCGAAAAGCTATTTGAAAAAGGGCTCCAAGGTCTACCTCGAAGGCCAGCTCCAGACCCGCAAGTGGCAGGACCAGTCGGGCAACGACCGTTATTCCACTGAGGTCGTGCTCCAGAAGTTCCGCGGTGAATTGGTGATGCTCGATGGCCGCGATAGCGGCAGCGGCGGCAGTGGTGGTGGCAGCGATTATTCCTCGGGCGGCGGCGGAGGCTTCGGTGGCGGCAACAAGCCTCAGTCCCGCCCGCAACCCGCCGCGTTCGACACCGACCTCGACGACGACGTTCCTTTCTGAGGATCAGTCGCCGCGGCGGTAGGGGAGGGCCTCGCGCGCCCACTCCATCTCGTTCGCGACCATGGCGCGCTCGCGGGTAAGGTAATCCGCGATCGCTCCGCGGAACCCGGCGTCCGGGATGAAATGCAGCGAGCGGGTCAGGACCGGCTCATAGCCACGCGCAAGCTTATGCTCGCCCTGCGCGCCGGCTTGCACAGATGCGAGACCGTGGGCGATGGCGAAATCGATCGCGCGATAATAGCTCAGCTCGAAATGAAGGAAGGGCAGTTCCTCGTCTGCCCCCCAATAGCGGCCGTACAGGGCCTGTCCGCCGACGAAATTCAGCGCCCCGGCAACCGGCTGGCCATTGCGCTGCGCAAGCACCAGCACCACTGCGTCGCCCATCGCTGCGACGATTCCGTCGAACCATGCTTGGGTGAGGTAGGGACGGCCCCACTTGCGGCTGCCCGTGTCGAGATAGAAACGCCACATCGCCGTCATATGCTCAGGCGTGATCGCGGCGCCACGCAGGGTGACGATCTCCAGGCCTGTGCAGGCCGCGGCGCGCTCCTTGCGGATGGTCTTGCGCTTACGGCTTGAAAGCGTGCCAAGGAAATCATCGAAGCTGGCATAATCGCGGTTGAACCAATGAAACTGGATCCCGTCGCGGCGCAGCCAGCCGCGCTCTTCGCCGGCGTCGACGTCGCCTTGGTCGCAAAAGGTAATGTGCGCCGAAGATAGGCCATTCTGGGTCGTGACCGCTTCAGCTGCGGTCAGGATAGCGTGGCGGTCGCCGAGCAGTCGCCTTCCCGGCACCGGAGTGAACGGAACCGCAATCTGAAGCTTGGGGTAATAAGCCCGTCCTGCCCGCTCCAACGCCTCTGCCCAGCCGTGGTCAAAAACATATTCGCCCTGGCTGTGGCTCTTGAGGTAGGCCGGCGCCGCGGCAACGATCGCGCCGTCGCGCTGAGCCAGGATCGGCAGCGGGGTCCAGCCGGTGTCATCTCCAACGCTGCTGGAGGTTTCAAGCAAGCTCAGAAACGCATGGCTTAGGAATGGGTCGTCCTGCCCGACGAGCGCGTCCCACGCCGCGGGATCGAGGTCCGTCACACCCCTTGCGATCCGAGCGACCAGTTCAGCTTCCCGGTCGGCCATCAGCTTCCCAGATCACCGCATCGGTGAGTTCCTCTACGGCTCTTCGCTCGTCGGCGGTACGGATGGTCCATGCGTAAAGCGGCATGCGACGGCGAGCGCGGGCAACCCAATTCTGACAGAGCGCAGCGCGATCGACGGCGATAAATTGCGGGTCGGCGAGGATCATCGAACCCCAACGCCTGACGGGCGAAAGCCTTTCCCTCACCACAAGCCCGCGTCGAACATGGGGGGCATTCGTCTTGAGCCAGCGCGGCAGGCGCGGATCGAAACTCATCACGCCATAGGGGCCCCGATAATCCTCAAGCGCCGCAAGCAAGGCTGGTCCAAAACGCCAGAAACGCTCGTCGATCTTGGCTTCGAGCAACAAAGGAACCTGACCATCGATCAGTGAAAGCATTTGGCCCAGAGTCGGGATCGGATGGCCGCCAACGCTCAATCGGCCCAGCTGGGCGAGCGTGGATTGCGCGATCATCGCATGCGATCCACATAGTCGAAGCGCGTCGCGATCATGAAAGACGATGATCTGGTCGTCGGCAGTCAGGCGCAGATCGCACTCGATGCCCGCCTCCCGCTCGAGTGCGGCGGCAAAGGCAATGAGACTATTCTCGATAAAGGCCGCTCCATCGTGAAGGCCGCGATGGGCGAATCCGGCCGGTCCCGGATCGAGTGGGTCAGCTTCGGATCTGGACGACCGCATCGACTTCCACAGCGACGCCGAGCGGAAGCACAGGGACTCCGACCGCGGATCGGGCATGGCGGCCAGCCTCGCCGAACACGTCCTGCATCAGTTCGGACGCCCCGTTCGCGACCTTGGGCTGGTCGGTGAAATCGCTTGTCGAACTGATGAATACACCAAGCTTCACGATCCGCTCGACGCGATCCAGCGAGCCCAGCGCATTGCGCAATTGTGCCAGGAGCATGATCCCGCAGCGCCGTGCGGCCGCCTGCCCAGCGGCGAGGTCCATGTCCTCGCCAAGCCGACCGGTAATCAAACTGCCGTCCTCCGCAAAGGAGATCTGGCCCGAAATGTAGAGCATGCCATTTGCCTCCACAAAAGGGACATAGGAAGCCACGGGTGCGGCGGCGGCGGGAAGGGTGATGCCGAGTTCGGCCAGGCGTGCGTCAATGCTCATGCAAGCGCGTAAAGACCCGAACGCCGCTGCGGTCAACTCTTGATCTTAGCTCTTGCGGCTGACTGCAAACCCGGCCCAGCTTTGGCTGACGGGCATCAGTTCGATGGTGTTGATGTTGAGGTGGGATGGAAGCGTCGCGACCCAGTGGATCGTGTCGGCGATGTCGCCCGCGGTCATCGGGTCCATGTCGGCATAAAGCGCATCGCTTGCTGCTTGGTCGCCCCCGTTGCGGACGATCGTAAACTCGGTCTCGACCATCCCCGGCTCGATCGATGTCACGCGGACCCCAGTCCCCGCCAGGTCGCATCGCAAGTCGAGGCTGAACTGGCGAACGAATGCCTTGGTCGCGGCATAAACCGCCCCGCCGCGATACGGGTAGGTCGCGGCCACCGACGACAAGTTGATCACGGCGCCCCGACGCTCGATCAGCCGCGGCAATAGCTCGCGGGTCAACGCCACCAGGCCGGTGACATTGGTATCGATAGCATTGGTCAGGGCGCCGACATCGGCATCCTGCAGCACGTCCATCGGCGGAGCGAGTCCGGCATTGTTGACCAGCAGGGCTATCGTCGCGAACTCCTGCGGCAGCGCGGCCACCACCGCCGCGATTGCCCCAACGTCGCGCATGTCGAGCGCAACGGCGTGGCACGCATCGCCAAGCTCTTGCGACAATGAATTGAGCCGATCGGCGCGGCGACCGGTGATGACTACCCGCCAACCATCGGCGACCAGTCGCCTCGCCGTCGCTGCGCCAATCCCGGCGGTACCACCGGTAATGAAAGCGATTCTGTTCATCGGCCGGTCAAACGCTCGATCAGCCATTCGGTCGCGGTTGGCCAATCATCGATCCGTGCATGGGCCTTCTCAGCCGGCGGGATGGCAGGTGCAAGCCGCGGCTCGGCGATCATGTGCAGCCGGTGGACTTCAGGCGCATGCTTGGCGACCGATACGTGGTGCACCGGAAGATCATCGACGAAGGCGGTCCGCGACGCGCCATAGCGGTGGATGATGGAGCGCGCTGGAACGCCCTTGCCGCCGCTGTTGCACACGACCTCATGGGCAATGCCATGCCTTGCCAGCTGCTCCACCCGCCAAGAATGAGCTTCGTCGCTCAAATTCGTCAGAATGACGATATCGGCAATTTCCGCGATCCGTCCGAGCGCTTCGACCGCACCGGGCACAATTGTCTGACGGTGCATTTCGCCCCGGAAAAATTCTTCGAGCAGCGGCCATACGCGATCTTCGGGGACGGCCTCGCCGCTTGCCTTGGCGGTCATCGCCCCGCCGAAACTCCCGCTTTCAAAGGCGAAGGCGATCTGATGGGCCTCGTCGAGCCAGGCTTCGAAATGGGCGACCATGTGCAGCAGCACTTCATCGCAGTCGGTTATAAGTAATGGACGACTCATCGTTCGAGCACTTCGCGCGCGGCGATGAGGAGTGCCGGACTGGTGTCGATTGCCTCGGCCACCGCGACCAGATCGGGCTCGTGGCTTTCGAGGAAGGCAATGGTCGCGCCAAGCAAGCTGCGATCGCCGGCCACAGCGCGGCTGCGCAGCTCGTCCACTTCCAGCCCGGTCAGGTCAAGGAACCGCCGCGCGCGTCGTTCGTCTGACAGAGTCGCGGCCATTGCGGACAAGGCCAGCGCCTCGGCGTCATTTGTCGTCGGGCTCAACATCGCTTAACAGCCATTGTTCGGGAAAAGAGGTATCTCAGCGTGGCCAAGATCCTGGTTGTCGAGGACAATGCGCTCAACATCAAGCTGTTCTGCGATTTGCTGATGGCGCATGGGCACGATGCACAGCCTGTGACCGACAGCCGCGATGCCTTGTCCGCGGCACGAAGCTTCGCTCCCGACCTGATTATCACCGATATCCAGTTGCCGCATTTGTCGGGGATCGAGCTGATGCAGCTGGTCCGTAGTGACGAAGAACTTGCCAACGTTCCGATCATGGCCGTGACGGCTTATGCCGCACAGGGCGATGACGAGCGCATTCGCGCGGCGGGCGCGCAATCCTACGTCTCCAAGCCAATTTCAGTGGCCCGTTTTGTCGAGGCCGTCGAGCAATTGCTCGAAGCAGGGCGGGTCGACGCAAATAAGGCCGAGCCGGCGATTCCCGGGTCGGCGGACAGTAAAATTAGCTAGCGTCGCTGTTCAAACCCGCGCCGTGGCCGGGCCGTCATCGCAACCGATTATTTGATCTTCGCTTCCTTGAAGTCGACGTGCTTGCGCACGACGGGATCATATTTGCGAAATGACATCTTCTCGGTGGTGTTGCGCGGATTCTTCTTGGTGACGTAATAGAAGCCGGTGTCCGCAGTGCTGACGAGCTTGATCTTGACGGTTGCCGACTTGGCCATCGCGACTATCCTGAATCTGCAAAATTGAAAGAGCGGCACGCAAGTGCCGCTCGAAAGGCGGCTCAATGACGCCCGACGCGATTTTTGTCAACCCGAACAGCACTAGCGCGCTCTCGACAAGCCCCTTGCAGGTTTGACTCTCTGTTAACCAATTTGGGAGAAACCTGCCGGGTCAACGAAAGAGAAACGCCATGGCCGGTCCCGAGTCGCTCACCACCGTTCGCGCCCGCATCGGTCTCCAGATCGCCGAGATTGAAACGCGCGCCACCAAGCTTAAGCCGCTCGATATCTGCGCCAAGATGGCGGCCATTCGCGCAATGGCGGCCCAGCACGGGCTTGTCGCGCTTGAAGGGCTTGCCGAATACGGCGCTCACCATGCGCTAATGCCTGGCCATCGTGAAGCGACGCGCGCCTGCCTGTCGCACATGGATGAAGCGCTCCATAGCGACCGCGCCCAGGACCGCGAAGCAATCCTCGCCGCGCTTGCGGTGCGCCTACACTAAGCCGTTATCACGGGGTCGATGAACCCCGAAGTCGGCTTCGAGCATTGTCCCGGCGATGCGCGCTTTCAGCCAGCTTCTGGACGACCTCGTCTACACGCGCTCGCGTAACGGCAAGCTAAGGCTGATCGGCGCTTATCTGAAGGCTACCCCGGATCCTGATCGCGGCCTCGCGCTGGCTGCGCTGACTGGCACGCTCGACATTCCCGCGGTGAAGCCGGCGGTGGTTCGCGCGCTCGCCGAACAGCGCATCGACCCGGTGCTGCTCAAGATGAGCCGCGACTATGTCGGCGACATGGCGGAGACGGTGTCGCTGCTTTGGCCCCAGAAGGGGAGCGAGGGCAGCGAAGCCGCGGAACCGCCGGAGGTCGACGATGGCACCGTGCATCTCTCCGACGCGGTCGAGCGATTGCGAAGCGCAAGCCGATCGGACGCTCCGCGCGTGCTCGAAGAGATTCTCGACCATCTCGACTCGTCGGGACGGTTCGCGATCCTCAAGCTCGCCACCGGCGCGCTGCGCGTCGGCATCTCAGCGCGGCTTGCCAAGCAGGCGCTTGCCGATGCCTTCGCGCTCGACGTCGAGGCGGTCGAGGAAGTGTGGCATGGCCTCAAACCCCCTTATACGGAATTGTTCGAATGGGGCGAAGGGCGCTGCGGGGCACCAATTGCCACCGATATTCCCGTCTTTCGCCCGTTCATGCTTGCGCACCCGCTCGAGGAAGCGCGCGTCAACCTCGACGATTATGCCGCCGAATGGAAATGGGACGGGATCCGCATCCAACTCGTCCACGCCGGCGGCGACACCCGCCTCTATAGCCGCACCGGCGACGACATCTCCGGCAGTTTCCCCGATATAGCGGCGGCGTTTACGACCAGGGGCGTTCTGGACGGAGAGCTACTGGTCAGAGGCGACACTCAGGGCGCCGACGCGCATGGCGGTGCCGCGGCAAGCTTCAATGCGCTCCAGCAGCGGCTCGGGCGCAAGAATGTCAGCGCCAAGGTTCAGGCCCAGTTCCCGGCCTTCGTAAGGCTCTACGACATATTGTTCGACGGCGATGAAGACGTCCGCGCGCTGCCTTGGAGCGAACGGCGGGAGCGCCTCGAAGCCCTCGTGGGGGAGCTGGACCCCGGGCGCTTCGACCTGTCGCGCCTGATCGAGGCTGAAAGCTTCGACGCGCTAGCGGAGATTCGTGCCGGTGTGCGCAACGAAGGCGTCGAGGGGATGATGCTCAAGCGCCGCGATTCGCCCTACATCGGCGGCCGCCGGGTAGGGCATTGGTACAAATGGAAACGCGATCCGCTGACCGCCGATTGCGTCATGATGTATGCGCAGCGCGGGTCGGGGAAACGGTCCAGCTTCTACAGCGATTATACTTTTGGTTGCTGGGATAAGAGCGGCGAACTGCTGCCCGTCGGCAAGGCCTATTTCGGCTTCACCGACGAGGAATTGAAAATGCTCGACCGCTTCGTTCGCGCCAACACGCTTAACCGGTTCGGGCCGGTGCGGGAGGTCGAGAAAACCCTTGTCCTGGAAGTGGCCTTCGACTCGATCCACGCCAGCAAGCGCCACAAGTCGGGCCTCGCCATGCGCTTCCCTCGAATCAGCCGCATCCGCACCGACAAGCCGGCGCACGAGGCTGACCGCATCGAAACCCTGCTCGCGATGGCAACTTAGCCCCGCTGACGCAGCCCGCTTTTACGAAGAGCTGTTTCGCAGCGAAACCTTACTTTCCGGTCAACCAACCGAGGGGAGCCGCTTCTCCAGCACCAAAAAGGCGAGGTCGTCGCGCTTGGGGAGGCCGAAGCGCGGATCGTGCGCGGGGAACGGGCGGCGTTCGCCGGTTCGCGCATAGCCGCGCCGTTCGTACCAGCCGATGAGTTCCTCGCGTTGGGCAATGACGGTCATCTCGATGCGTGTCGCTCTGAAGTGCGCTGCGCAATGATCCTCGGCCGCAGCGAGGATTATTCGCCCGAGACCCGCTGCTTGGCGCGATGGATCGACGGTCAACATCCCGAGATACGCCAGCCCCGCGCCCTTGTCGGTCAAAGCGACGCAGGCGCTCAGTTCCTCATGATCGCGCAGAACCAACAGATGCTGCGCGGGGTCGGCGAGCATCGCGCCGAGCGAGGCGACGTCGGTGCGCTGGCCGTCTAGCAGATCGGCTTCGTGGCTCCACCCGACCCGCGCAGTATCGCCGCGATAAGCCGATTCGATCAAAGTATGAAGCGTGGGGAGGTCGTCGTGCGAGGCGAGTTCAAGGTGCATCGACTTACCCTGCCCGCCCCCCACGACGCGATCAAGCGGTTACAAAAAAGCCCGCCCGGATCGCTCCGGACGGGCCTTTTCGGACGAAAACTGTTTTAACCCTGGAGCGGCGCCAGATTGACCGCTGCATATTTGCCGCGGCGATCGACTTCGATCTCGAACTCAAACCGGTCGCCTTCGTTAATCGTCGGAAGCCCGGCACGCTCGACGGCCGAGATGTGCACGAAGGCGTCGGGCTGTCCGTCATCGCGGCTGATGAAGCCGAAGCCCTTCATCGCGTTGAAGAACTTGACCGTACCTTGCGACTTCTCGCCGGTCAGTTGACGCTGCGGGCCGGCGCGGTCGCCTGCGC
This sequence comes from Pseudomonadota bacterium, assembly GCA_030855555.1. GTDB lineage: Bacteria > Pseudomonadota > Alphaproteobacteria > Sphingomonadales > Sphingomonadaceae > Sphingomicrobium. The sequence continues at coordinate 384 of JALYRC010000001.1, read as the reverse complement.
CCGCGCCGAAGCCGCCAGGGGCTCCTTCACGCGCCGGCGGAGCACCGGTGCGAACGACTTCCATCGGCTCGCCATCGATACGCAAGTTGGTTGCTGAGATACGGCCACCGCGATCGACCAGCGTGAATTCAAGCGGCTGGCCATCGGCGAGATCGGTCAGATTGGCCTGTTCGACCGCCGAAATGTGCACGAACACATCTTCGCCGCCGTCATCGCGAACGATGAAGCCGAAACCTTTTTGAGGGTTGAAGAATTTGACCACGCCTTTGCCTTCGCCGACGACCTGGGGCGGCATTCCGCCGCCGCCACCGCCCGGAGGTCCACGGAAACCGCCGCCGCCGCCGCCGCCGCCGAAGCCGCCGCCACCACCGCCACGATAAGCAC
>JALYRC010000189.1 GCA_030855555.1 Pseudomonadota bacterium | reverse complement strand
GTCATAAGGAGATTCCTCGTGGGCTCGGTTGTTATGCTCGGGAGGCAGGGTTGATCGACCATTCCTTGTGGCGGAGCGCAAGCTGGCTGGTCGTCGCGGGACTTGCCGTTGCGGGACCTTATGCGGTTTTCGCAGGCGACGCCGTTGAGGGGGCCTCCTTGCTCGGAGTGGCATTGCTCGGCGGCTTCGCGCTCCATTTTCAGCGCGCTTTGCCGTCGTCGATCATGCTGCTGCTGATTGTAGCGGCGGCCGTGAACGCGGCCGGCTACGTCCTTGGACTATGGCGCGAGCGGACGTTGTTCGACGAGGCCGTCCACGCCTTCACGACCTTCGCGGGCATGCTGGCCCTGCTGTGGGTGGCCGCCGACCGCACGCGTCTTCGCAACGAAATGAGCGCTCTTGGCATCGTGGCATCGGCCCTGTTCGCGGGTCTCGTCCTGGGATTGGTCTGGGAAGGATTCGAGTGGATGATCGGGATCATCGGCAACCGGCGCGACACCCTTATCGACCTTGCCATGGACAGCATCGGGGCGGTCGCGGCAGGTATCCTCTTCGCTATTCATCAGGCCCGCAGCTAACGGGCGGGTCACGCACGGCTCCGGCACGACCCTGATCCCGCCGGGCGTCGCCGTCTAACCGACAAAGACCACCGCCGTCCCGGCGGCCACTGCGCGCGACAATTCCTGCGCGTCCCAATTGGTCAGCCGTACGCAGCCATGGCTCGGCGTCTTGCCGATCAGTCGCGGCTCGGGGGTGCCGTGGATCCCGTACCCGTCCTTGGTCAGGTCGATCCAGGTCGATCCGACCGGATTGTTCGGACCGGCAGCAATGGTCAGGCGCTTGTCCGGGCCCCAGGGATGGTCCTTCGGATCGAAATAATATTTGGGCGCGGGCGCAATCGCGCGAACCTCCATGCTGCCGCTCGGCGACGGGAAGGTCTCGCTGCCGATGGTTGCGGGATAGCTCGCCACCAGCCTGCCGTCGGCGTCCAATGCGCGAAGCTCGGACACCGCCTTGTCGACCTCGATCCGCGCAACCCTGGCTGCGCCGTCATTGCTGCCCGGTTTGACGACCCGGATGGTGTTTCCGGCCACGCTGAATTCGACGCCGGGATTCAGTCGCCTCATCAGGTCCTGACTCATGTGAAATTTCTCGGCGAGCGCCTCGAGCGCGGTCTCGAAGCCGAGGGTGTCGAGCTTGGACTGCGCCTCCATCCCCGCGGGCACCTCGACCAGACCGGCGACGTCGGCTTCCGCGATGACATAATCCTGAAGCAGGGGGTCCTTCTGCCGTTGCTCGAGCAGTCGCATCACTTCGGGGTCGATCTTGCCGTCGATGCGAAGGCCATTCGCCTTCTCGAATGCGGCCACCGCCCGGCGCGTGTTGCCTCCTTGGCGACCATCGATGACGCCCGGTGAATGCCGCTCGCGGTCGAGCATCACCTGGACGGCGAGGACCTTGTCGGCCGGGCCATTTCCGATTGCTTCGGAAGTCTGCGCGGCGACCGCGGTGGCGAGGAGGGCGAGGGAGACGCTGGTGAACAATCGAGTTTCCAATCAGGGAGAGGGGGTTTTCGTTCAACGCACGCGGGTGGGTTCGGTTCGGAATTTGCTCAACGAGACGGTGGGGGCCGCGTTCAGGCGCTTCCGCCCAGCCATTCGGCCTGGCCTTCGTCGATCCCGTCCAGCCCGCGCGCCAACAATGCTACGAGTTCGGCGACACGGCGTTGCACGGCGCGCAGGTCGGCCCCCTTGAGCTTTTGCTCGGCCAGTCCCGCGAACCGCACGACTTCCTCGCGGAGCACGTCGACCTGATCGCGGCGCCGGCATTCCGCCGCCACCTCGACGATCACGCGCAGCAAATGAAGGCCGGCGATCATGTCGGCGGCGACATAATGCCGCAGCCTGCCGAAGCCGTGTTCCACGAACCGCTCGAAATCGACCGGCAGTGCGATCACCCGCGCCACGCCCTTGTCGTCCACGCGCACCGGATGCGGCAGCTCGCGCCGCCCGAACTCGCTTCCGCCGGCCCCGAGCCAGTCGAGACAGGTCACCGCGGTCATCGGGTCGTTGACCCCGGGCGACAGGGCGCGCGCCTCAATCTCGACCAGCTCGCTGACGAGGAACATGATGTCTTTTTCGGGCGTGCGCTTGTTGCCCGCGGAAAAGCAGTCGCGCACTGCGTCGCACAAATCCTTGTCGACCGCATTTGCAGGGGCGACGTCCGCCAGAACCCGACCCGCCATGATGAAATCGCCCGGCCGATAGCGAAGCCGGATCAGCACGTCCGCTTCCGTGGCACATGCCAGCAAAGCCGCATCGTCGATTTCCTGGATGTAGCCGGTCGTGGCTGCGCGGACGCATCCCGCGCCGGAAAGAAGCGAGGGAATGTCGACCGGGGACTGCTCGTCGGCAGGCTCTCCGATCAGTTCCGGAAAGCGCTTGGCGGCGTCGTCGACGAGCAATTTTCCGATGCCGGCAACGATGTTGTTGATGTGGGTACTGTGCGGAACATGATGGATGAAATAGATCAGCACTCCGATCGAGCACAGTGCCAGTACCATCCCGACCATCACCGCGAGCTGGGGGGTGAAGCCTTCGTCCTGACCGGCGCGGATCGTGCGAAGCACCGTCAGGCAGTAGAGGAAGGTCGCGATGAATGTGCCGAGCGTCACGGTGTTGCCGCGGTCGCTCATGAAATTGGTGAGCACCCGCGGGCCATATTGGCTCGACGCGAAGGACAGAGCGACGATCGTGATGGAGAAGACCACCCCGGCGACGGTGATCATCGATCCGGCAATGGTCGACAGGACTTCGCGCGCGCCGTCGGCCTGGATTCGCTGATACCAGCTGACCCCCCTGAGCCAGCCGGTCCCGAGCCACACGTCGAGCCAGACCACGGCCGCACCAAGCATCACCGCGACCAGCGCCATCAGGCTGGGGACGAACCAGTAGCTCGTCCGGACGGCCTGCAGGCGAGCGCGCAGCCGCCCGTTCATGACTTGGGCAAGGCGACGTGCAGCGTCGGCAGCCCGGTGATCTCGTACGTCGCCGACGCGATCGTCAGCCCCTCTTCATCCATGCGGGCGAGTATTTCGCGGCTCATCGCGTCCTTGATCTCCCTCGTGCCATGATCGGGTGACAGGAAACGCACCGAAACCTCGAGCCAATTGTCGGTCAGGCGCCAGTAGGTCTTCGGCGAGATGTCGCCGACGGTGATGCTGTAGCGGCGTTCGATCTCGATCCGGCGGCGGTCGTCAATCTCGCTCACCGCATGGCGCCGCGCCGCTTCGAGCAAAATCTTCTCGGCGGTGGCCCGGTCGTCGCCGTAGCGCACGGGCAAGCGGATTTCTTCCCACACGAACGGGAAATGATAGGTGTAATTGTAGATCGGCTCGTCGAAGATCTTGTCGTTGCTGACGGTGACGATCCGCCCGGTGAACTGGCGCGAGTGAACCCACATCGCGGGCTCCGCGCCGCTGACCGGCGGTGGCTGACCCATTTCCATGATCTTGGTCTGCATGAACGACAAGGCGATCACGTCGCCCCGAACCCCGCCCATCACGATCCGGTCGCCGACGTTGAAGGTCTTGCCGCGCAGGATCACGAAATAACCCGCAACGGCGGTGATGACGCGCTGCAAGGCGAAGGCGACCCCGGCCGTGACGAGACCGAGCCCGGTCGTGAGGCGCGTCGGATCGTCGAACCAGACCGAGACCACGCCGACCACCAGGACAATACCCGCGGTAAGCCCCGTCGCCTGCCGAAGCCAGAAGCGGACCTTGTCGCTGGCCTTGTCCCCGGTGGCGGCAAGGAGCGTTCTCACCAGTTTCGAGAAGAGCAGGACGGCGACAATGATGCCGATCGTCAGCAGGAGCTTGCTGCCGTTCTGCGGGGTCGCGCCGACCAGCTTGATCCCGAACAATCGAAGAGCGTCGGACTTCTCCATTGCCTAAGCGTCCGCGCCGGAGATTATTCCGCCGTTCGCGGCTGGCTCGCCCCCGCTTCGCTGCAAGCCGATGGTGATCGCGGTTCCTGTCGTCATGCCGGCTCCTGTCCGCTTTCCCCGAAAAGGCTGGGAAAGCTCGCTATCCCTCGACGAACGTCCAAAGAGCCCGATCGTTCTCGCCTAGGGGATATGGATGGTCCAGATCGCCGCGATCAGGGCGAAGGATCCCAGGCTGACCAGCAAAGCGAACAGCCGTAGGTTGATGACCCTGGCGGACACCACCGCATGGGCGCTTAGGCGGCGGAGCACCGCCGCGGCGCGGCGCTCGGCAAGGACGATGACGAGCACCGCCAGAAACAGGAAGCCGGTGGCAATCGCGCGCGGGACCCAGGCGGGCTCCATCGACGAAAACAGGCCCTGGAAGCCGACGCCGATCGCGACGCAGCCAAGGCTCGTTCGCATCCAGCTCCCGAAGGTGCGTTCGTTGGCGAGGATGGTGCGATCCTCCGCCAGTTCGTTCCGGGTCGGATCGTCGTTCATGCGAATTCGCCGATAAGGGGATTCATGGATCCCGGCTAGCATATCGAAACTCGGCTTGGCACGCGCCTATCCCGGACTTGCGCCACTTTCAGCGACCGGCGGTGGAACCGAGCCGCTCCTTTCTGCATTTGCATGCCAAGCCTCCTGTGCTCCGGGGCGCGGTTCGGTTCGCGTAAAAGATCCGGCCAAGCCTTGCTGGCAGCTCATGCCGGCCAGCCGGACGACGAAAGGGGAACAGCCTTGGCGACCGACAGGATTCGGGAATACCGGCGCTTCATTCACCCGGTCCACGCGGTGCTGCTGGCGTCGGGCCTGCCGCTGTTCCTCGGCGCGCTGCTCAGCGACTGGGCCTATGCCAACAGCTTTCAGGTGCAGTGGGTCAACTTCGCCGCCTGGCTGATCGCCGGGGCATTGATCGTGACCGGCTTCGCCTTGCTGTGGGCGGCGATCGACGCCTTGCGGGCCGATGCGCCGCGCGGACGGCGCAAATGGATTTACGTCGGCCTGCTCGGGGCGACGGTCGTGCTCGGCTTCGTCAATGCGCTAGTGCACGCGAAGGATGCCTGGGCAACGATGCCGGGCGGCCTGATCCTGTCGGTGATCGTCTTCTTCCTCGCTTTGGCATCGGTATGGGCCGGCTTTTCCGGGCCGGGGATGGAGAGCCGCAATGAAGTCTGAATCACTCGCCCTGATGATGGTTACATTGCTGCTTGCCGGGTGCGGGGGTGATCGCGAATCGACGCCTTATGGTCCCAATCCCGATTTGCCCGAGAAGCAGCGCGGCCTGCTTCCCGGAATGAACATAGCGGATCCGACCGGATGGGGAGACCGCCGTCCGGTCGTGCCGCAAGGCTATTCGATCGCGCCGATCGCGACCGGCCTGAAGGTCCCGCGGCAGACCTTGGTGCTGCCCAACGGCGACATATTGGTCGCGGAGGGCAAGGGCGGCGGCGATGCGCCGGTCATGCGGCCCAAGGACACGCTCGTCGGATATTTCATCAGCAAGGGCACGAGTCCCGTCAAGGGAGGAGATCGGCTGACGCTGCTGCGCGACGCCGATGGTGACGGCACCTATGAAGGCCGGGCGGTGTTCGCGGAAAATCTCAATGCGCCCTACGGGCTCGCGCTGGCGGGCAACCGGATTTACGTTGCCAACCAGGACGCGCTGGTGCGGTTCGATTACCGGCCGGGGCAGATCCGCGCGAGCGGGCCGCCGGTGGTCGTCACGCCACTACCGGCCGAGATCAACCACCATTGGACCAAGGCGCTTGCCGCCAGCCCCGACGGCCGTTTCCTCTATGTCGGCATCGGGTCCAACAGCAATATCGGCGAGCGCGGGATGGCGGTCGAGGAAGAGCGCGCGATGGTGTGGCAGGTCGATGCGCAGACGGGCGCCTCGCGCCGCTTCGCCACCGGCCTGCGCAACCCGACCGCGCTCGCGGTCCAGCCGGGCATCGGCCAATTGTGGGCGGTGGTGAACGAGCGCGACGAACTCGGGGCCAATCTGGTGCCCGACTATCTGACCTCGGTCCGCGAGGGTGCCTTCTACGGCTGGCCCTACAGCTATTGGGGCGCGAACCCCGATCGGCGGGTGCAGCCGTTCAAGGGAGCGATGGTCAGTCGCGCGGTTCGCCCGGATTATTCGCTCGGATCGCACCGTGCTCCGCTCGGATTGTCCTTCTCCACAGCGGCGATGGGCGCGCCATTTGCCGACGGCGCCTTCGTCGGCCTGCACGGCAGCTGGAACCGCAACACCCCGGTCGGCTACAAGGTCGTGTTCGTGCCGTTTCGCGGCGGCCGCCCGGCGGGGCCGCCGATCGACGTCGTCACCGGCTTCCAGGCCGACGGCAAGACCTTCGGACGGCCGGTCGGGGTAACGGTCGATCCGCGCGGTGCACTGATCGTCGCGGACGATTTGTCGAACACCGTATGGCGAGTGACGCCTGCTCGAATGCCCGCACCACAGGCGCCGCCGGGGCAGGCCGCGACCGTTCGGTGAGCCCGGAAGCAGCCACCCCATGGCTGCCCTATTGCGGCGCCGCGCCGCTCCCTGAGGACTGGCTCGGGCGCTGGAACTTCGATTCGGCGCTGTTGGCCGCACTGGCGGGGATCACGATCCTGCTGTGGCGCACAAGCGAGGAATCCGGCCGCCGCCTGCTCGGCGGCGCGCTCGCGCTCGCATTGCTGTTGTTCGTCTCCCCCTTCTGCGCGCTGAGCTCGGCCCTGTTTTCGGCGCGCGTGATCCACCACGTGCTGATCGCGGCAATATTGGCGCCGTTGCTGGTCTTCGCCTTGCCGGAGCGCCGCACCCGCTGGCAGGGCTCGCTTGCGCTGTGGACCGGGCTGCAGGCGGTGACCTTCTGGCTGTGGCACGCGCCCGGCGTTTATGCGGCGGCCTTGTCGAGCGATCTGCTGTACTGGACGATGCAGATCAGTCTGCTCGGAACGGCGGCGGGCTTCTGGGCGGCGCTCCGGCGCTCCTCCGCGCCCGCCGCGATTGCCGTGCTTCTTGTCAGCACCGTGCAGATGGGCCTGCTCGGGGCGCTCATCACCTTCGCCGCGACTCCGCTCTACCGTCCGCACCTTCTCACGACGCAGCCGTGGGGGCTGAGTGCGCTCGAGGATCAACAGCTCGCCGGGCTGATCATGTGGGCGCCGTCGGCCGGACTCTATCTCGCCGCGGCCTTGTTCCTCGTGCACCGCTGGCTCGCCCGTGAAGAGCGCGAACTGGCAACATGATCGAACGGCTGCGCGCGTGGGGCAACAGTTATACGAAACGGGGGCGATATTCGCCGGTCGGGATCATTTTCCATTGGGTAATGGCCGCGCTGATCCTGTTCCAGATCGGCTGGGGGTTCTGGACCGACTGGATGATGCCGGGAGGCGACAAGGTCCGCGCTTACCAGATTCACAGCGCCGCAGGCCTGCCGGTGTTGCTGCTCGCCATCGCGCGCATCGCCTGGCGGATGATGATCGACGATCCCTATAATGACGCCGATCGCCAGGGCTGGCAGACGAGTATCGCCCACGTCACCGCCTATCTCTTCTATCTGGCATTCTTCGCTTTGCCACTGTCCGGATGGGTCATGTGGTCGTCCGTCGCCGCGCCGGGACCGCTCTATCTGGGCGGAATCCTGCCCTGGCCGCAGATGCCGTTGCAGGGCCTGGAGCCCACCACCCGCTTCGTCATTCTCGACCTTGCCGAAGACCTTCACATCGCCTCGGTCATTCTGATGCTCGTGCTGATTCCGGCTCATGTAGGGGCGGCCCTGAAGCACCATATCTGGGATCGGCACGACGTGCTGAAGGGAATGCTGCCCGAGATTCCCGACTGGGAGGATA
>JALYRC010000144.1 GCA_030855555.1 Pseudomonadota bacterium | reverse complement strand
CCGAACGCGCGTCGAACGATCCGGAAGTTTAAGACCCCGTCGGGACCAGCTCGCTTCGCTGCACGAGCCTGCTCAATTGATGCGAGCGAAGCACGGGCCGACGCGCTGCAACCTTCAAGACCTTTCTCGGTCAGCTGGAGGAGGAATGCCTCGGCTGCAGTCACTCGCCGCTCTCGTCCATCCTCCCGAATCGTTACCATCTGCCTCAACAGATGATCGTAAGGAATGTTGTTCTTCCCGCCGCGGGGCCGGCCCCGTGGATTGCCGGACTGGCCCTTGACGAACCTACCGCTCAAGCGGTCTTCTCCAGCACCGGCGTACCGCCGGTTAGTTGCACCCAGCGCTCGACGGCGACGTCGACATAGGCGGGATCGATGTCGCAGCCGCGGAACCGCCGTCCTGTGCGCTCCGCCGCGATCAGGGAGGTCCCCGAGCCAAGGAACATGTCAAACACCAGATCGCCTCGTTTGGTTACGTCCTGGTACGCATCCGCGACCATTGCCACCGGCTTTACCGTCGGGTGGAGCGCAAGGTCCTCGCGGCGGCTGCCTGCCATCGAGTTGACGGACGGATAATCCCACACGTTAGTGCGGTTCCGGCCGTGCTTGCCGAGTTCGACCATGTTGGCATGAGGTGCCGAACCGACCCGGTAGACTGATACGAACTCATGCTTCGAACGATAAAGTGACCCCATGCCGGCATTGCTCTTGTTCCACACGCAAATGTTCAGCAGGTCATCGTAGATTTTAAAACCGACGGCCGAGACATCATCTAGGTGGCGCCAATCCATGCAGACGAAGTGGACCGCCCCATCGCGCGATACCGCTGCCGCTGCACTAAGCGTTTCAGCCAAGCCCGCGGAACTGGTCATCGCTCATCTCGCCCGACGCCATCGCGAACTCACGGTGGCGGCCTCTGGCATTGGCATGGCCGTTGATCCGAACGTTATAAGGTGGGTCCATGAACGCCGCGTCGATCGCCCCGTCTTCCCCGATGACTCGCTTAAGAAAACCAACGTCCCGCCCGTCGCCGCAGCCGATGCGGTGATCGCCGAGGATCCAGACGTCGCCAAGGTGTGTCCGGGGCTCTACTGGCACCGCTGGAATGACCTCGACGTCAGGGTCGTCGATCGCCTTCAACACCAGATCAATCTCGCCGGACGCAAAACCCGTCAGCGACAGGTCGAAATCGACATCAAGCGTGGCAATCTCAGCCAGCTCTAGCTTCAAGATCTCACGATCCCATCCCGCGTTAAGCGCGATCTTGTTGTCGGCGAGACGGAGTGCCTTCTTCTGAGCGGTGCTCAGATCAAGTAATTCGATGACAGGAACGGTCGCAAGGCCAAGCTCCTTAGCGGCGCGCAAGCGGCCGTGGCCGGCTATAAGCACACTAGCCTCGTCAACCAGCACCGGATTGGTAAAGCCGAACGACTGAATTGAGGCGCATAACTGTTCGATCTGCCGCTTCGGATGGGTTCGCGCGTTGCGGAATCCGCCGGAGATCGGCAACCGACCGGTAGGTCAAGAATAGGTTACGACAGCGGGCGGCGCCCCCGCGACACTCTGGTTCATGGTTTGCGAACATAGCATGAACATTGCACAATGTCGACGTTCTGCAGCTAACCAACCGTGAGCAAACAGTGGTTAATGACGTGGTCTGCCCGAAGGCGCTATCACCAAACTTCTGACGCGAACGACTGGGAGTTCGCTCGACATCAGGCCCGCTTTCCAACACTGGCAATTAGGAACGAATGAGACTGGTTTTCGAGTCGACCGGCTAAACCTGTTACCTCGGGACATCCCTGAAACGGTCGATTGAATACCCTGATCCCGCCGATCTTATGCCCTGTTCCGTCAAATAACAGGAACTCAAGTTTCAAGCGTCTTAAACGGCTGATTTTAGAGGTTCTCTGGTCTGAGCCACCTCGAAACTGCGCTCTGGATGCCTGTTTGCCCGCGAGATTCGCGCAATTTTCGCTGTAAGCAGGGAAATCGGCAGAAACGCGGCAGAGACGGGTTCGCTCAAGACTGCATCCGGCACCAGATTTCGGCGGTCATTCTAGACCCGTTCAATGATCGTCACATTGGCGATCCCGCCGCCTTCGCACATCGTCTGGAGCCCGAAGCGGCCGCCGTGGGCATGAAGGGCATGGACCAAAGTGGCCATCAGCTTGGTCCCGCTTGCACCCAGCGGATGGCCAAGCGCAATCGCACCGCCGTGGACGTTTAGCCGCGCCGGATTTGCGCCTTCTATCTGCTGGAGCCATGCCAGCGGCACCGGCGCAAACGCCTCATTGACTTCGTACAGATCGATCTCGTCCATGTGCCGTCCAGACCGTGCAAGCGCCCGGCGTGTGGCATTGATCGGCTCGTCGAGCATGATCACCGGGTCCCCCGCAGTGACGGTGAGATTGTCGATCCGCGCTAGCGGCGTCAGCCCGTGAAGCGCCAGGGCCGCTTCCGACACAACCAGCACGCCCGATGCGCCGTCGCATATCTGGCTTGCGTTGCCCGCTGTGATGCGCCCCTCCGGCGAGATCGTCTTGAGGGCGGCGAGGCTTGCCGTGCTGGCGTCGGGGCGGATCCCTTCGTCGCGTTCATGGACTCCTCCATCGACGGCCAGCGGGACGATCTCGGCTTCGAACGCGCCGCTGTCTCTAGCCGCGGCAGCCTTGGCGTGACTTTCCACTGCAAAGGCATCAAGCGTGGTGCGGTCAAACCCATATTTGTCGACCATCATTTCCGCGCCGGTGAACTGGCTGAACTCAGCAACGCCGTAACGGTTCTTGATCGCGTCGCTCCATGGCCCGGTGCCGATACCCGCCTGCATCGCCAGGATCGTCGGGATTCCCATCGGAACGCGGGTCATACTTTCAACACCCGCCGCGATGACGATGTCCTGGGTGCCGGACATGACGGCCTGGGCCGCGAAATGGAGCGCCTGCTGAGAACTGCCGCACTGGCGGTCGATGGTAACGGCCGGGACACTGTCCGGAAGCGCCGAAGCAAGCACCATGTTCCGCCCGACGTGGAAGCTTTGCTCGCCTGCCTGGCTGACACAGCCAACGATGACATCCTCGATCGCCGCCGGGTCGATCCCTGCTTGCCCGACCAAAGCGTCCAATACAGCCGCGCCGAGGTCAGCCGGGTGCCAGTCCTTAAGTGCGCCGCCGCGCCGTCCACCGGCTGTCCGCAATGCTACGACGATATAAGCGTGAGTCATGATCACTCCTCCGCTGCCGACCTAAGCCGCTTTTTCGACAAGCGCGAAAAGAATATGAAACGTGACGGTATCATGCGCGGGAGTAATGAGGCTCCCCCTGAAGCGTCGGGGACCCTGGCCGGGCTTCAGGCGGGACTCCCACTTGCTGCTCGCAAGCGCGATCGCCAATTCACCAGATGCGCAGCAGCGAGCAGCAAGCTTCCGAGCACGGTGACGCTCGTCTCGATCAGCACTGCGAACCCGGCAATTGCCCCGATCCCGATCAGCCCAAGCCCAATCCCCGCGACCGCGCCTGGGAGCAGTGCACCGTGCCGCCGATATCCCGCCACGATCGCCGCAGCGCTGATCGGGAGCGCAACAGCGAACGTCATCAAATGCAGGCTTTCGGGAAGCTCTGCCAATCCGCCCGCTGCGGGAATCAGTGCCACTGCCACGGGCAAGAGAAGGCAGTGGACGAGGCATGCGAACGACACAGCGATCGCTAGTTTATCGGCTATGGACCGCCGCGCGGCTGCCAGGAAGTCGCGCACGCGATCCATCATTGTTGCCTCAGAAGCTGAAACGTGCGGCGAGACGGAAATCGCGACCGGAAAGCGGGACGAAATCCTTGGTGAACGAGGCGTGACGCCGCGCCTCGACGTCGAAGATGTTGTTGGCCGAGAAGATGATCGAGGTTTCTCGCGCCCGTCCCCACGGCCGCCACGCGAGCGAGGCGTTGACCAAGGTGAAGCCATCGGTCGCGGTTTCGAATTCGGCCGTGCGCTTCTGATCATCGACAAACTCGACCTCGACGCGACCGTCGACTCGGGCCGACTGAGCCTCAAGCCCGGCAAGCAGCCGTAGCGGCGGGATCCGCGGAACCGGGCCGCGGTCCTTAAGCTTCGCGCGGACGACGTCGGCAACCACATCAGCGACGAACTTGAAACCCGCCGCCTCGAAAAGTTTCGCGGACGCTTCAAGTTCGATCCCGCGGAACGTGGCATCGCGCTGAAGATTGCGGAACACGGGAAGCCCGTCTTCTTCCTCGCCTGTATCGTCCTGATAGATGAAGTCGTCGAACCGTGTGACGAACGCCGTGGCGCTCAGGCTGAGCGGGCCCCGGTCAAGCCGGACATAGGCCTCCGCGCCCAAAGCCGTTTCGACCTTCAAATCCGCATCGCCCACTTCAAACGCCTGGGTCGCGATGTGGGGGCCGTTGGAAAACAGCTCTTCGGCCGACGGCGCGCGCTTTGTCCGTGATAAATTGATACCCAGCTTCACGCGCGGCGCGGGCTCGTAAAATCCGCCTGCAGCAACGCTGACAGTATTGAAATTACGGTTGAGCCCGTTGTCGCGATCGCGTTGTTGGCTCCTCTCGAAGCGCCCGGCGGCTTCCAGCCCGAACTTGCCTAGCGTGAATTCTTGGACGGTGAAGAGGCCGAGTTGAGTGCTGCGCGTTTCGGGAACAAACGCCTCCGCACCCGTGACGGTGAGGTCGCGCTTAAAATATTGGACTCCGCTGGCGCCGCGCCAGCCCTTGCGTTCGCGCTGGGCCAGTTCGAGCCGCCCTTCGATTCCGTCGGATTCGAACACGGTGCCGACCTCGTCACCCTCGAATTCGGTGTGCTTATAATCCGCCGCGCCGACGCGCAGCGTCGCACGTTCAAAAAAACCACTGCCGAACTCATATGCGCCGCGCATGTCGTAGCGGTTCTGTTTGAGGCCGATGGTCACCGGCGCCTCGCCATGACCCTCCTCGGCCTCCTCGTCCTCCTCGCCTTCACCATGTCCAGCACCCGGGCGCGATGGGACGCCATAATCGCTCTCGAACCGGCTGATTGAGGCGCCGATGGTGAGACGGTCGCTAATGTAGGACAGGCCGAGCCCGCCCGACTTCTGCTCGGTCGCACTATTGGCAATTTCGCCACGACGGCTGGCGAGTTCGAGCGCTTCCTCGGCTTCGTCCAAATGTCCTTCGGCGGCCTCATCCTCGGCCTTTTCAAGTTGTTCGGCGCGTAGATTCCGCGACAGGACGAATCCGCCGGTTCTAAGGTCGTCGCTCTTGCGTAGGCTGCCGTCGGCATGAACTACGAAGCCACTGCCCAAGGCGACGTCGATCGCAGCGCCCAAGGAGCGTTCGTTGGCCGCGGAACCGAGCCCGCCGATCATATCGAAATGATAGCCCTTGGCCGGAAGCTCTCGCGGGATGCGGTGATCGATCACGTTAACGACGCCCCCGGTGGCCTGGCTACCAAACAGCAAGACGGCCGGCCCGCGAAGCACTTCGATGCGCTCGGCGCTTAAGGGGTCGATGGTCACCGCATGGTCTGCCGACGTATTGGACACGTCGATTGACCCTATGCCGTCGGTGAGCACCCGAACGCGCTCGCCCTGCAGGCCGCGTAGGACGGGACGCGACGCGCCGGGCGTGAAACTGGTCGCGGAGACGCCGGGCAGGCTGGTCAGCGAATCGCCGATCTGGACTCGTACTTTGCGCTGCAAATCCTCACCCGTCATCACCGACTTGCCGGCCAGAATATCGAGCTCGCGAACGAACGGGGCCGTGACGATAATCGTGTCGTCGTCATTGTGAGGGCGCACTACGGGGGGGGCGGCAAGTACCGTGCTTTGCTGAGCGGTCGCAATCGAAGGAAGGACTAGGGACGACGCGGTGGCGAGCAATAACGACGGAATATTCTTCACGATGGAGCAGCTTTCATCAGGAGGGGCTGTCCGACGCTCTAAAGGATATAATACATCATCGCAATTCAAAAAGGCTCCCGCCGGCTAGAGATCGATGCCCGCGGCGATCGCTTCGAGTTTGCGGACCCGTTCCTTCAGGTCTGCAATCTCGATGCGGCCACCGGTGCGTGGCTGGATCGCCTCTCCCGACTGGCTCGCCAGTTCGAGCCGCTTATAATCGAGCCAGGCATTCCAACCCTTCAGCAGGGCCAGGCTTGCCAGTGCAAGCGTAAGCAGCACGCTCGCTCCGACGAGCGCGATGGCAATCGGGTCAGTCATTTCTTCTCTCCCCGCAGCGCCTCGATCTCACGAGCGAGGTCGTCATTCTGGCGATTGAGGTGGTGGTCGATGGCCATCATCCGACGGTCGCTGGTATCGAGCGTATTACGCAGGTCGTGGATCGAGGTGCGTCCCTTGCCGACCTGGTCCATCCGGTCGAAGTCGCTCATCGGCTCCTCCTCCCGCATCGCCTTGCGCTTCTGCAGGCTGAGATAAATCCCCGCCGCGACATAAGCGACCAGTGCGACCTCCCAGCTGACGAAGAAGAATGCCAGGAGGAAACCGATGCGAATGAACGTCGGATCGATATTGAACACGTCTCCGAGCGTCGAAGCGACCCCGGCAAGCTTCTTGTCCTGGCGTTTGAGCGAATAGCGCGACATCGTCTTCCCCTTTACTTCGTCGCCGCGAGCGCGGCTTTCATGGCCTCGAGTTCGGCATCGACTGCGTCGGTCGAACGAAGCTCGGCAATCTCTTCCTCAAGGCTCTTGGGCCCCGCCAGGCCAAGCGCATCGGCGCGGCCTTCGGCAAAGTCGGCGCGGCGTTCGAGCAGCTCGAACTTCGAAAATGCCTCCTGCGTGCGGTTGCCGTGGAGCAGTTCGCTTGTCCGGGCGCGCGCAACGGCACTTTCGAACCGGTTGGCAATCGCATTCTGCCGTCCGCGAGCTTCGGCCAATTTGGCCTGGAGCCGCTGGATGTCAGCTTCATAGCCCTTGAGCACCGTTTCAATCTGGCTCACTTCGGCGTGGAGCCCTTCGGCCATTTCGGCAGCCTTGCGCTTTTCCGTCAATGCCGCGCGAGCCAGGTCCTCGCGGCCCTTCTCAAGCGCCAGCCCGGCCTTCTCGACCCAATTGTTCTGCATATCGTCGAGGCGCTGGCATGCACGCCGCATTTCCTTGATATCGGCGATCGAGCGTGCCGCGGTGGCGCGAACCTCGACCAATGTTTCTTCCATCTCGACGATGATCATGCGGATCATCCGCGACGGGTCTTCGGCCCGGTCGAGCAGGTCGGTCATGTTGGCGGCGACGATATCGCGTGTCCGGGTAAAGATCGGGCCTCCCAGCAAGCTCGCAATTGGCGCGAGCGGTGCAAAGCGGACCGTTGGACCGGGCTGTTCCTGCGCGGCAACCCGCGGGATGCGGACCGCCGGGCGGGCCACGATCGGACCTAGATCAGACATAGGAAATGACTTTCACGCTCTGCGCGGCGACTTGTTCTGGGGCGACCGCGGCGCCAACCGCAATCGAGCTCATCAACAGGGCCGCGAAGGCGGCGAAAAGCTGATGGGAAAGTTTCTGGCCGGACATTTATATTCTCCCTTTGACCGGATCATCAGCGGGCCACCGCTCGATCCATAGCCTTCCCATTTCAAGAGCCGTGCCAAATGGGAATAAGCCCGCAAAACCGCCATAGTCTGGTAAGGGGCGGAGCCGAGCGGCGGATTTTCCCACCCCGATTTGGGACTTCTCACCAACAAGCGCGCCAACGCCGGCGGAACAGGAACCGCGCGTCTAACGTTGAAGCTGCAGATCATTAGAATTGCAAAGGGACAATCATGCTGGGCAAGATTTTGGGTGCGATGGCCGGACGCCGCCTCGCTGGACGCAATAGCGGAATGAGCGGTGCGCTCATCGGTGCCGCCATCCCGATGATTGCGCGTCGTGGCCTGGGACCGCTTGGACTGGCGCTTGGGGCGGGCTGGGCGGCGAAGAAGCTGTACGACCGCAACCGTGGCGGCCGAAGCGCGCCGATAATCTAAACTTTAAATGCTACTGAATATCAGGCCTCGGCGTCCGCGCCGGGGCCTTTTTCGTCGCTGGCTTCAGGTAAAGTCTCCGACACCCCGACTTCGTCGCCCTCATAATAAGGCTCGACGACGCCCTTCAGCTTCACCTGCATCGGCTGCCCGAAGCGATCGAGGCTTCGGCCCGCCGGAACGCAGATCCAGCCTTCGCTGACCGAATATTCGACGACATTGGTCTTCTCTACCCCGTTGAAACGGATGCCGACACCCTGGCTTAATACGGCCTCGTCGAAATGCGGGCTGCGCGGGTTCAGCGACAAGCGGTCGGGTAGGGGTTTTTTCGGGTCGGCCATGCGCGGGCACTAGCCTCGCTCCCCATCCCCGTCAAATCGAACAGCGAAGGGCTTCAACCAAACGTCATATCGATTATCAATATTATTGATTGACAATAAAGAAGTATCAGGGTTATCGATTATCGATATTGACCATATTGGAGATCGATTAATGACCCAAGCCCTTCGTAAAGACCCGTTGCTTGCGTTCGCTCAACTCCTTGTCGGGGCGCTCGCAGGTCTTTTTGCATTCGCCGGCATCATGGTCGCGATTGGACTAGGCGCAGTCGCGACCGTGCAGCGCGATTACGTGTTCGCCAAGTTAGCGGCAGCCGGAGCGTCTGAGAAAGGCTATGGCGCCGTCCTCTTTGCGCTTTTCCTGATTACCATACTCATGGCGCTCGGTGCCTATTTCATGCGCGAACTGTTGCGCATCGTCCGCTCGGTCGAGGAAGGAGATCCGTTCCGACCCTTCAATGCCGATCGGCTGCGCCGCATGGGCTGGAACACCGTCGCCTCGCAGTTGATCCTCTTCGCGCTCGCCGCAATTGCCCAAAGCTTTGGCGGCTACCGACAAGCGTTGCTGGCCGAAGACGCGATGATGGCCGGTTTCAGCGCGCTACTCCTCACCCTCATCCTGTTCATCCTCGCCCGAGTTTTCCGCGTCGGCGCAGAGATGCGATCAGAGCTAGAAGGGACCGTCTGATGCCGATCGCAGTCACACTCGACGACCGGCTCCACGACAAGCGCATGACGCTGACCGAACTCGCCGAGCGGGTTGACATCACACTCGCCAATCTGTCGATCCTCAAG
>JALYRC010000125.1 GCA_030855555.1 Pseudomonadota bacterium | reverse complement strand
CAAGAAAGTCGCCATCCCGTCCAAGCCGGCGGCTGCGGCCAAGCCAGTGAAAACCGCGTCGGCCGACCCGCTTGGCCCATTGTCGGTTCCGGCTCGCAACGCTAATAAAGAGGCTGCGGCCACCGGCGCCGCTCGAACGACCACCAAGACCGCCAAGGAACCCGGCTCCCGCCGATGAACGCTCCTACCCCCGCTCTCGTCGCACGGCCCGAGCGGCTCCGTCTGGTCGGGCAGCGCCGCCAGATCCTGGCGGTGATGCATCAGCGGCTGATGATCGGGATGCTCATCTACGCCGGAATCGTCGCGCTGATCCTGTTTCGACTGGTCTATCTCGCGGCGTTCGGCGACCATGCCGGGCGCAAGGGCGGGGCGCTGGACCTTGCCCCCGAGCGCGGCGACGTCGTGGACCGCAACGGCCAGTCGCTCGCGGTCACCATCGATGCCTGGACGATCGGCATCCAGCCGTCGCAGGTGATTGGCGACAAGTTCGCCCTCGCGCAGAAGCTTGCCGTCTTGATGCCCGAGCGGGACGCCGCGACCTACCTCGCCATGCTCCGCTCGAAGCGCAAATTCTATTACCTTCGCCGCCGCGCGGCGCCGGGCTTGGTCGACGCGATCAATGCGCTCGGCGAGCCGGGCATGGCCTTGTCGCGCGAGCCCGATCGCCTCTATCCGCAAACCGCGCTCGCCGCCCACGTCCTTGGCTACACCGATGTCGATGGTAATGGCAGCGCCGGGATAGAGCGCGCCTTCAACGATCGCTTGCGCGATCCCGCTTTGCGCGGCACCCCGCTCAAGCTGTCCGTCTCGAGCCCGATCCAGCAAGCGCTCGAACATGAATTGCAGGGCGCGGTGAACGAGTTTTCGGCGATTGGCGCCGCCGGAATCATCATGAATATCCACACCGGCGAAATATTGGCGATGACCTCGCTGCCGCAGCTCAACCCCAATGCGGCCGGGAATGGCTCGACCGAGTCACGCTTCAATCGCGCCACGCTCGGCGTGTATGAGCTTGGCTCGACCTTCAAGCCATTCACCGTGGCGATGGCGATGGATGCCGGCATAGTGAAATCGCTTGGGCAAATGTACAATTGTCCCGGCGCGCTGCACGTCGCGGGGCGCACGATCAATGACACCCACCCGTTCAACCGCGCCTGCTCGGTCGCTGAGATCATGATGGAAAGCTCGAACATCGGTTCCGCCCAAATCGCTCAGCAGCTTGGTTCGGCGAAGCAACAAGCCTTCCTCCGGAAAATGGGCTTCCTCGACAAGGTCGAGATCGAACTGCGCGAGCGCGGACGGACGCTGAGCCCGGGCAAGAACTGGAATTTGGTCGAGACGATGACCGTCGGCTTCGGCCATGGCATTGCGGTTTCCCCGCTCCATCTGGCGTCGGGCTATGCGACCTTGTTTAACGGCGGGATCTACCGCCCCGCGACCCTGCTAAAAGTCGATGCCGGGCATAAGGCCGGGCCGGGCCGCCGCGTATTCAGCGAGGACACCAGCTACAAGATGCGCGCGCTGCTGCGACTGGTGGTGACCAACGGCACCGGCAGGAAAGCCGACGCGCCGGGCTATCGCGTCGGCGGCAAGACCGGGACGGCCGAAAAATATCATAACCGCTCGCTCAAGGTGACGAGTTTTGCCGGCGTGTTCCCGATGGAGGAGCCACGCTATGTGATCATCGCGATGCTCGATGAACCCAAGGCAACTGCCGCAACCTATGGCTTCAGCACCGCGGGCTGGAACATTGCCCCGCTGATCAGCCGCACCGTCAGCCGTATCGCGCCGATGCTCGACGTCCGGCCGGACAAAAAGCGCGAGCCGAACATGGCCGAAGTGCTTCCCTACGTTCGCGAAAAGGGCAAGTAAGGCTCATGCGATTGGGCGATCTTGCCGGCGTCGTCAGCGATTCCGAAAGGGCTGGGGATTTCGAAGTGACGGGCTTTGCGCTCGACCACCGCCAGGTGGCACGCGGCAATGTGTTCGGTGCCTTCGCAGGCGCGCGCTTCAATGGCGAGGACTTTATCGCCGATGCGATTCGGCGCGGCGCGGTCGCGGTAGTCGCGCGCCCCGAAGCGAGGGTCGAGGGTGCCCGCCACCTCGCAGCCGCCGAACCGCGCAAGGCCTTTGCCGATATTGCCGCGAAATTCTTCGCCCCCTATCCCGATACGATCGTCGCCGTGACCGGCACCAACGGCAAGACGTCGACGGTCGAAATGACCCGCCAATTGTGGCGCATGGCGGGGCACCGTGCGGCCTCGATCGGAACGCTCGGCGTCACGACTGCCGATGATCAGGTCAAGACCGGGCTCACTAGTCCCGACATCGTCACCTTCCTCAACAATATGGCCGGCATGCGCCGAATGGGGATCAGCCACGTCGCTTATGAAGCCTCGTCGCATGGCCTCGACCAGTTTCGCGCAGAGGGCGTTCCCGTCAGAGCCGCGGCCTTTACCAACCTGTCGCGCGACCACCTCGACTATCATCCCGACATGGACGCCTATTTCGCCGCCAAGATGCGGCTGTTCGACGAAGTCGTCGCGGCCGACGGCACTGCAGTCGTGTGGGCCGACGATGCGCGCTCGGCACAAGTCATCGCCCGCGCCCGCAGGCGTGGCCTCACGCTGGTCACGGTTGGTGAGGGCGGCGAAACGATCCGGCTTGTCGGCAGGAGCTCGACCCCGCTCGGGCAAACACTGATGCTGAACCACGCCGGCCAGGAGCATCGCCTGACCCTACCCCTGATTGGCGCCTATCAGGCCGCCAATGTGCTCGTCGCCGCTGGACTGGTGCTTGCGACCGGGGGCGACTGGCCCTCGACCTTGCTCGGCATGGCGCGCGTCGCTCCGGTTCGTGGTCGGGTGGAGCGAGCGGTCATCAATCGCGCTGGGGCGCCGGTCTATGTCGACTATGCCCACACGCCCGATGCGATAGATGCCGCCATCGCCGCGCTTCGGCCGCATGTCGACAATGAGGCGGGCGGGCGGCTGATCATTGTCCTGGGCGCTGGCGGCGATCGAGACGAAGGCAAGCGCGCGGACATGGGCGCAGTTGCAGCGCGCCTCGCTGATGTGGTCATTGTCACCGACGACAATCCGCGTAGCGAAACCCCTGCCGCGATCCGCCGAGCAGTGCTTAGAGGCGCTCCAGACGCAAGCGAGATCGGCGATCGCCGCGAAGCGATCGGCGCCGCAGTTGCAATGGCGCGCAGTGGCGACATCGTTCTGATCGCGGGCAAGGGCCACGAACAGGGCCAGATCGTCGGTGACCAGGTGCTGCCGTTCGACGACGTCACCGTAGCCCGCGAGTGCGCGGCATGAGCCTCTGGACCTCCGCGGAAATCGAAACCGCCACTGGCGGCGTCGCCAGCACTCCCTTCGAAGTCACTGGCGTAACCTTCGACAGCCGCGAGGTCGGTCCGGGCGACCTGTTCGTTGCCATGCCGGGCACCATCGCCGACGGCCATCAATTCGTCGCGGCAGCGTTCAAGGCCAGAGCAGCGGCTGCGCTCGTCAGCCAGCCGGTCGATGGCCCGCACGTGCTTGTTCCCGACGTTACAAAGGCGCTCGACCAGATGGCGATCGCGGCGCGTGAGCGGATGAGCGGGACCATTATCGGGGTAACCGGATCGGTCGGCAAGACTTCGACCAAGGAAGCGCTTTACGTGGCGCTTGACCGCTTCGCGAGCGGCAATGTCCACCGCTCGGTGAAGAGCTATAACAACCACACCGGCGTCCCGCTGAGCCTCGCGAGGATGCCGCGCACGAGCGAATTTGCGGTGCTCGAAATGGGCATGAATCATTCCGGCGAGATTGATGTTCTGACGAAACTAATACGGCCGCACGTGGCGTTGATCACGACCATTGCACCGGCGCATATCGAGCATCTCGGTTCGATCGAGGCGATTGCCGATGCCAAGGCCGAAATCTTCGCCGGGCTCGAACCCGGCGGAGTCGCCATCATCCCGGAGGACACGCCCTACCGGGATCGCCTGCTCAGGGCCGCGCGGCGTTTCACGGACCGGATCGTCACCTTTGGCAACGGCCCGGCGGACGTCGCCGCGATTCACGCAGTGCGCTCGAACAGCGGCGGCAGTCTCGTCACCGCGCGGCTGGTCGAAAGCGAACTGACCTTCACCATCGCCCAGCGCGGCGACCATTGGGTGTCCAATGCACTTGCCGTGCTTGCTGCAGTCGAGGCGGTGGGCGCTGACCCCGCCATCGCCGGGCTGGCGCTGGCCGACATGGGCGGCCTGAAGGGGCGCGGCGAGCGCCATCGGCTGCGCGCGAAGGACGGCAATTACCTCCTGATCGACGAAAGCTATAATGCCAACCCGGCCTCGATGGCGGCGACCTTGAAGGCGCTCGGCGAGGAACGCGACGTCGACCGACGCATCGCCGTGCTCGGCCCGATGCGCGAATTGGGGCCGACCGAAGCGGAACTCCACGCCGGTCTCGCCCTGCCAGTGCAAGCGGCGAAGATCGACCATCTGATCCTTGTCGGCGAGGAGATGGAGCCACTCGCAAAGGCGTTGGGAACAGCATTGCCGATCGAATGCGCCGCGGATGCCGACGAAGCGCTTGCCCGGCTTCGTGCCGTCGTCCGCTCGCGAGATGCAGTGCTGGTCAAGGCGTCCAACTCGATCGGGCTTGCGCGGCTGGTCGAAGCAATGGCAGGGGATGGGGCCTAATGCTTTACCTCATCGCCGAGCAATTGGGCTTTCCCGGCCTGTTGAACCTTATCCGCTACATCAGCTTTCGCGCCGGTGGAGCAAGCGCAACAGCAATGGCGATCGGCCTGCTGATGGGCCCGTCGTTCATTCGCTGGCTCCGCGCCCGGCAGGGCAAGGGTCAGCCGATCCGCGCCGACGGTCCGCAAAGCCATCTCGCCAAGCGCGGCACGCCGACGATGGGCGGCCTGCTCATCCTCATCTCGCTTGGCACCGCGACCTTGCTGTGGATGAACGTCTACAGCCCCTATGTATGGGCCTGCCTGCTGGTCACCGCCGGCTTCGGGCTGATCGGGTTCCTTGACGATTACGACAAGGTCAAGAAAGCGCATCACGCCGGCCTCAGCGGCAAGATGCGGCTGTTCCTCGAATTCGCACTTGCCGGCTTTGCGACCTGGCTGATGGTGCGGGTTGGCGGCACCCAACTCTATCTGCCATTCGTCCAGGGCCCGGTGCTCGACCTTGGCTGGCTCTACATCCCGTTTGGCGCATTCGTGATCGTGTCGTTCGGCAATAGCGTCAATCTAACCGACGGGCTCGACGGGCTTGCGACCATGCCAGTGATCATCGCCTCGGTCGCCTTCGTCCTGATCGCCTACCTCGTCGGCAATGTGAAATATGCGACCTATCTCGGTATCCCGCATGTCGATGGAGCCGGTGATTTAACCGTGCTTTTGCTGGCAATTGTCGGCGCGGGACTGGCTTTTCTATGGTTTAACGCGCCACCGGCTGCGGTTTTCATGGGCGATACCGGCAGCCTGGCCCTTGGCGGCGCCCTTGGGGCAGTAGCCGTCGCGACCCACCACGAGTTCGTTCTCGTCATCATCGGCGGCCTCTTCGTTCTCGAAGCGGTCAGCGTCGTCATCCAGGTCTTTTTCTTCAAGCGCTACGGCAAGCGCGTCTTCAAGATGGCCCCCATCCATCACCATTTCGAACATCTGGGCTGGAGCGAACCGACGGTGGTGATCCGTTTCTGGATCATCAGCTTCATCCTCGCACTCGCCGGCCTCTCGACGCTGAAGCTGAGGTGATCACCAGCACCGCCTTCGCGGGCAAGCATTACGCCGTGCTCGGCCTCGCGCGCAGCGGGCGGGCAACGGTGGATGCACTGCTCGCGAGCGGGGCAAGGGTGACAGCGTGGGACGACAATGAGGCGGCGCGCAATGTCCTGTGCTCCGGCGAAGGCCGGAGTGGTGGCCAGGACTCCGGCCTTCGCCGGAGAACGACAATTGCCGACTTCACTACCGCCGACCTCACCGTATTCGACAGCATCGTCGTCACCCCAGGCCTACCCCTCAACCGCCACCGCATCGCAGCGCGCGCCAAGGCAGCGGGGGTCGAGATCATCGGCGACATCGAACTGTTCGCGAGAGCGCGCTCCGAGCTTCCGCCGCACAAGGTCGTCGGCATCACCGGCACCAACGGCAAATCCACCACCACCGCGCTGGTCCACCACATCCTCCAAACCGCAGGCGTGCCAAGCCTGATGGGCGGCAACATCGGCCTTCCAATCCTCTCGCAGGACCCCCTGCCCGAGGGCGGCGTCTACGTCCTCGAATTGTCGAGCTACCAACTCGACCTCACCCGGAGACTCGACT
>JALYRC010000117.1 GCA_030855555.1 Pseudomonadota bacterium | reverse complement strand
CGCCAGCGTCGAGGAACTCGTGATAGAGATCGTTGCCCTCGCGAGTGCGCTCGCCGACGCCGGCGAACACGCTGACGCCGCCGTGGCCCTTGGCGATGTTGTTGATCAGTTCCTGGATCAGAACGGTCTTGCCGACCCCGGCGCCGCCGAACAGCCCGATCTTGCCGCCCTTAGCGTACGGCGCGAGCAGGTCGATGACCTTGATGCCGGTGACGAGGATCGCCGCTTCGGTCGACTGGTCGACGAACAGTGGCGCCTCGGCGTGAATGTTAGAGAAGAGTTCGCTGCCGATCGGGCCGCGCTCGTCGATCGGCTCGCCAATGACGTTCATGATGCGGCCAAGCGTCATCGGCCCAACGGGCACGCGGATCTGGCTGCCGGTCGCATTGACGCGCTGGCCGCGGGTGAGGCCCTCGGTCGCGTCCATGGCGATCGTGCGAACCAGATTTTCGCCGAGGTGCTGAGCAACCTCAAGGACGAGGCGGTTGCCATTATTGTCGGTTTCGAGCGCGGCGAGGATCGGCGGCAATTCGCCTTCGAACGCAACGTCGACGACCGCGCCGATGATCTGCGCGATCGAACCGACGAGGTTGCCGCTGGTCTGGGCGGGGGCAGTGGGGGCGGCGGTGGCCATGGTCGGTTTCCTTGCCTTTTGGGTCAGTTAGAGCGCTTCGGCGCCCGAGATGATTTCGACGAGTTCGGTGGTGATCGCAGCTTGGCGCTGGCGGTTGTAGGCGATCGAGAGCTTGTTGATCATGTCGCCAGCATTGCGCGTCGCATTGTCCATTGCGGTCATCTGCGATCCGTAGAAGCCAGCGGCGTTCTCGAGCAAAGCGCGATAAATCTGGATCGCGACGTTCCTCGGCAATAATTCGGCGAGGATCGCTTCCTCGTCCGGCTCATATTCAATCGCCGACGCAGCGACATTGCCCTTGGTCTCGCCAAGCGCTGCTGGGACCACAGGGATAATCTGATCGACTGTGGGTTCCTGAAGCAGCGTCGAGCGGAAGTTCGCATACGCAAGATGCGCGACGTCGAATTGACCGCTCAGGAAGCGCTCGCTGATGTCCTTCGCTATTGCTTGAGCATCAGCGTAGCCTGGCGCCTTCATGCCTTGCGTGTCATGCTGGCCGATGATGGCGGTTGGGTAGAAGCGCGCGATCACCGGGCGGCCCTTGCGACCGACGATATAGAACAGCACCGTCTTGCCAGCAGCTTCGAGCTCTTCGGCCTTGCGCCGCGCAGCGCGGACGATGTTGGTGTTGAACGCACCCGCAAGCCCGCGATCGCCAGTAGCGACGACGATCAGATGGCGCTGGTCGCTTCCAGTCCCGGCGATGAGCTTCGGACTTTGCGGCCCGACGGTCACGCGGCTTGCGAGGCTTGCAACGACTTGCGACAGGCGCGTGGCATAGGGACGACCGGCTTCGGCATTGACCTGCGCACGGCGCAGCTTCGCCGCAGCGACCATCTTCATCGCCTTGGTGATCTTCTGCGTCGACTTCACCGAGCCGATGCGAAGTTTCAGCGTTTTGAGGCTGGCCATTCCCAATCAGACCTTATGCGAACTGCTTGCCGAACGCGGCGAGCGCGTCCTTGAGCGCCTTGGCCGTGTCGTCATCGAGCGCCTTGGTATCGCGGATCTTGGTCAGCACGTCGGCATGGTCCGACCGCAAATAAGTCAGCATCGCGGCTTCGTAACGGGTCACATCCTTGACCGGAACGGCGTCGGCAAAGCCCTGCGTTCCGGCGAAGATCGAGGCGACCTGCTCTTCAACCGGCATTGGCTGATACTGGCCCTGCTTAAGCAGTTCCGTAAGCCGAGCACCCCGAGCGAGTAGCTTCTGCGTCGAGGCATCGAGATCCGAGCCGAACTGCGCGAAGGCCGCCATTTCGCGATATTGCGCAAGCTCGAGCTTGATCGAGCCCGAAACCTTTTTCATCGCCTTGGTCTGAGCGGCCGAGCCAACGCGGCTGACCGACAGTCCGACGTTGATTGCCGGACGGACGCCTTGGTAGAAAAGATCGGTTTCGAGGAAGATCTGGCCGTCGGTGATCGAGATCACGTTGGTCGGGATGTAGGCCGAAACGTCGCCCGCCTGCGTTTCGATGATCGGCAGTGCGGTGAGCGAGCCATTCCCGTTCGCATCGTTCATCTTCGCAGCGCGCTCGAGCAAGCGGCTGTGGAGATAGAAAACGTCTCCGGGATAGGCTTCGCGGCCTGGCGGACGGCGTAGCAGCAGCGACATCTGGCGATAGGCGACAGCCTGCTTCGACAGATCGTCATAGACGATGACCGCGTGCATGCCATTGTCGCGAAAATATTCGCCCATCGCGCAACCGGTGTAGGGCGCAAGGAACTGTAGCGGGGCGGGCTCGGAGGCGGTCGCCGCAACCACGATCGTATATTCCATCGCGCCATTTTCCTCGAGCGCGCGGACGATCTGGGCGACGGTCGAACGCTTCTGGCCGATGGCAACGTAGATGCAGTAAAGCTTCTGGCTCTCGTCGTCGCCGGCATTGGCCTTCTTCTGGTTGATGAAGGTGTCCATCGCGACGGCGGTCTTGCCGGTCTGGCGATCGCCGATGATCAATTCGCGCTGGCCGCGGCCCACGGGGACGAGCGCGTCGAGCGCCTTGAGGCCGGTCTGGACGGGCTCATGGACCGACTTGCGCGGGATGATGCCCGGCGCCTTGACCTCGACGCGGCTGCGCTGGTCAGTGACGATCGGGCCCTTGCCGTCGATCGGGTTGCCGAGCGCATCGACGACGCGGCCAAGCAGGCCCTTGCCGACAGGGACGTCGACGATGGTGCCTGTGCGCTTTGCAGTCGAACCTTCGCGAATGCCGGTGTCCGAACCGAAAATGACGACGCCGACATTATCGGCCTCGAGGTTGAGGGCCATGCCCTTCACGCCATTTTCGAACTCGACCATCTCGCCGGCCTGGACATTGTCGAGGCCGTGGATGCGGGCAATGCCGTCGCCGACCGACAGCACGCTGCCGACTTCGGAGACCTGCGCGTCGGCGTCGAAGTTCGCGATCTGGTCGCGGATGACCCGGGAAATTTCAGCGGCGCGGATATCCATGTTCAGCCTTTCATCGGAGCTAGGGAGCGGGCTTAGCCCCGCATCGCCAAAGCGAGCGTGTTGAGTTTGGTGCGGATCGAGGCATCGATCATCTGGCTGCCAAGCCGGACGACAATGCCTCCAAGAAGGGTCGGATCGACCGAAGCCTTGATGCCGACCTCGCGGCCGACACGGCTGCGCAGCTTGGCCTTCAGTTCGACAACCTGCTGGTCATTGAGCGGATGCGCCGAGGTCACCTCGGCGATCGTCTCGCCGCGATGGCCAAGCGCAAGCGCACGAACCAGGCGAATAATGTTGCGAAGCTCGTTGAGCCGGCCGTTTTGCGCAATGACGCCGATGAATTTTGCCGTGATTGGATCAAGGCCAAGCGCCGGGACCAGGGCGGCAATTGCCTTCGTGGCATCGGTCCGACTCACCAGCGGGCTCGACACCAGCGCAGCAAAGTCAGCTGAATCGGCAAGCGCCGCCTCGAGCGAATCGAGGCTGCGGGTTACCGCGTCGATCTGCTGTTCGTCACGCGCGAGGCCGAACAGAGCGGTGGCGTAGCGCCCCGCTAAGCTGGCCTGAATGCCGCCGGATGTCTCCACGTGCTGATAAGCTCCGAAACAGGAATATTGCCCCATGTGCAAAACGGGGCGCTTCGGCGAAACCGCGCGCCCCCATGAGTTGGCGCGCCCCTAGCAAGCGCAGCGCGGCGATGCAAGGCACGTGTCCCTTTGCGCGGGGGATGCTGGCGTTTTGAGCGCAAGCTGCGGGATGCGTGTCGCGCCCGCTTGGCCTACATCATTGCTCATGATTGACCCCGACACAGCCTGGACCGCCTTTGAAGCACGTGACCGGTCATGCGACGGCGACTTCTTCGGCGCCGTGAAAACCACCGGCATCTATTGCAAGCCGAGTCGCCCCGCGCGGTACCCCAAGCGCGAGCATGTCGAGTTTTTCACTTCCGCACTGGAAGCGCAGCGTGCCGGTTATCGCGCATGCCTGCGTTGTCGGCCGGATGAAGTTGGGCGCGATCGCGAAGCAGTTGCAAAGGCGCTGCAGTTGATCCAGGCCGCCGAGGCGCCCTTGCAGCTCGCCCAAATCGCTGCGGCGGTCGGCTATGCACCACACCACTTCCAGCGCTTGTTCAGCCGTGATCTGGGAGTCTCGCCGGCTGCATACGCCCGCGCACTGCGGGCGCAACGGGCCGAAAACCATCTCGACAGAGACAAACCTGTGACCGACGCCATTTACGATGCGGGCTATTCCGCTCCAAGCCGCTTCTACGCCGACGCCGGGCAGCGCCTTGGAATGACCCCCTCGGCGTGGCGTGATGGCGGACGTGGGGAGACAATCCGCTTCGTTATCGCCGAAAGCCCACTGGGGCTACTACTCGTGGCGGCAACGTCCAAGGGCATATGCCGGTTGACGTTCGACGAGGACGAAAGCGCGCTCAAGCGCCGTTTCCCCAACGCGGCCATCCGCCCCGACGATGGAACCATCGCCGACTGGGTCGATGGCGCGTTGACCGCAATTGTCTCGCCGCAGGGCGCGCGTGACTTGCCGATCGACGTGCGCGGCACCGCCTTTCAGGAGGCCGTGTGGCGGGAGCTTCGCCGCATTCCGCTTGGGCAGACGCGCAGTTACGCTGACATTGCCAAAGCGGTCGGACAACCGGGTGCAGTGCGCGCGGTGGGCACGGCCAATGGCTCGAACCCGATCGCCGTGCTCGTGCCATGCCACCGGGTGATCCGCTCCGACGGGTCGCTCGGCGGCTACGCGGGCGGGCTCGATCGCAAGCGCAAATTGCTGGCTGCCGAAGGGCATTGCAGCGCCGCGCCATCATTGCCCTTTGACGAATAAGCCGACTTTGGCCCGAGGCTGAACTCAGCTCCTGGACTTGCTCTGGGCTTTCTTCGCTTCGGCATCGAGCAAGCTGACTGCCTCTTTCCCGCTGCGGGCCTTCAATGCCGCCATGACCTTGAGCATTGCATCGCGCGTTTCGCCACTGATGTGCGGGTCATAGGCCATCGGACCGAACAGCAATTCGGCCTCCGCCAGCTTATTGGCGGCGATCATCTGCCGCACGGCCATCATGCGCAGATTGCGGTCGCGCGGGACGAGTTGCTGCGCATAGAGCAAACCATCCACGGCGTTGCGCGTCGCGGCTGTCCCCTGGGCCAGATAGGACTGGTAGAAAAGCATCAGCGGCTCAGGATCGTCGGGATCGATCTTGTTGGCCTTGCCTATGACGGCACGAAGCCCCGTCCAGTCAGCCTTCGCGCGGTCGGTCCTTGCCATCGCAAGCAGCGCCCGCGCCTTCATGATCAAGGCCTTGGCGTGAGTCGGGGCACCCGCGAGGACGCGGTCGGCCGTCGCGACGGCTTCCTTATTGTTGCCGGCATCCTGCTCCGCCTCCGCCAGCGCCGCCAGCACCGTCGCGTCGTTGGGGAAGCGAGCAGCAACCTTACGTGCTGCTTCGAGCACGCGTGGGGCCAGCGTCGCGTCCACGCCATATTCGGACTGCATTGCGATCGGGAGGATAGCATCTTCTGCCGCCGGCAGCTCGCGGATGGCCACCTCGCTTTCGGAGAATGCGGCCTTCGGAATCGAGACACCGGCGAACTTGCGATACGCCAGGAGATCCCGGTCCAGCTTCTTAAGGTCGCCAAATGCCGCCCTGGCGGCATCGAGGGCCGGCATGCCTTTCTGGATATTGGCCGAATAAAGGCTGAGCTGGCCTCTGCGACTCTTGTCGAACTGCAGCATGTGGAACAGGTGCCAGCCGCGGGCGTAGGTCTGCTCCCGTTCCTCCCAGCCCATTCTCGGGTTTGTCGCGCCAACCATCTCTTCGATAGTCAAGGCGGCGAGTTGGAATAGTCCAAAGGCGCGGTGCTGCGGCGGCGCGCCGAAGGTCATCGAACCGTCCTTCTCCGTCCGGGCAGTGGCGAAGAATTCGGCGGACCCCTCGGTGACCCATAATGGCAAAGTGAGGTTCATCGACTGCAGCGTGAGGTGGTGAGTATATTCGTGAAAGAAGACCGTCTTTGCGGTCAGTGCGTCCGGCGTTTTCGGGTCTTCTCGCTCGGAGTGGACGAACGCCAGGGAGCCTGACGCTCTGCTCGTATAGAAGCCGGCAACGCCGCTCGGGGCGCCCTTCGCGATCCGCGCGATATCCCCCCGGCTTGGCAATACATAGATCGTCAGTCGGCCTGAGTCGCTCAGTGGCGGGTCGTCCATCACCCGAAGCAATCTCACCCCACGGTCGAACTGCTCGAGTTCCGTAGCGAATGCGCGAATGCTCTTTGGACTCTGCTCGGAGTAGATGATGAAGTGCTTAGTCTTGGCTTCGCGCCATCCGGCGAGCGCCGGCGTATGGGCGAGGAGCAGGAAAGCCATGCCCCCTGCCAGTCGAAAAAAAATCATGCCAAACCCCTCGAAACGCGCACCGAGCACAAGACAGGTCTAACCTCGATTTCAGCGGCGTCTACAGAAAGCTGTACGGGTCGACGTCCACCGCGACCCGCACCTTGGCCGACCAGTCGAGCCCTGCAAGCCAGTCGCGGATGACGTCCTGGACGTCCAGTTTTCGTTCGGCGTGGACGAGCAGGCGTTGGCGGTGACGGCCGCGCAGCATCGCCAGCGGGGCCGGGGCGGGGCCGAACACCGCCATACCCTCGATCCGCGGTGCCGCTTGGCCAATCCGGCGCGCTACCGCCTGCGCTTCGGACTGGTCCTCCGCGGAGACAATGATCGCAGCAAGGCGTCCAAACGGGGGCATTGCGGCCTCCCGCCGTGCCTCGGTCTCGGCGGCATAAAAGCCGGGAGCATCGCCGCTGACGAGGGCCGCAATGACTGCCGCTTCAGGGTCATGGGTCTGCACTAGCACCCGTCCGGGCTTATCGCCGCGCCCCGCGCGCCCGGCGACCTGCTGGATCTGCTGGAAGCTGCGCTCGGCAGCGCGCAGGTCGCCCCCCTGAAGCCCGAGGTCGGCATCGACGACCCCGACCAGGGTCAGATTGGGGAAGTGATACCCTTTGGTGACGAGCTGAGTGCCGACGACGATGTCGATCTCGCCCGACTCCATCGAGCGAACGAATTCGGCGGCGCGGGCGGGCGACCAGATCGTATCCGAAGTGACCACCGCCGTACGCGCGTCGGGGAACAAAGCAGTCACTTCGTCGGCGATGCGCTCGACCCCTGGTCCGCAGGCGACAAGGCTGTCCTCGTCATTGCACTCTGGGCACAGCCGCGGCGGCGGCATGACATGGCCGCAATGGTGGCAAGCCAGGCGGTGCATCAAGCGATGCTCGACCATCCACGCCGTGCAATTGGGGCAGGAAAAGCGATGCCCGCAGGTGCGGCACAAGGTCAGTGGGGCAAAGCCACGGCGATTGAGGAACAGCAAGCTCTGCTGGCCCGCTTCCAAGTTGGCACCAAGTTCGGTGACGAGGCTGGGCGCAAGCCAGCGGCCGCGCGGGGGCGGGTCCTTGGTCATGTCGAGCGCGGTGATCGTCGGCATCATCGCAGCGCCGTGGCGCTCCTTCAGGATCAGCTCCCGATAGCGCCCGACCTCGACCATATGCCGCGTTTCGATCGCCGGCGTGGCGGAGGACAGGATCACCGGGATGCCCTCAAAATGGCCACGCATGACGGCAACGTCGCGGGCGTGATATTGCACTCCTTCTTCCTGCTTGAAGCTTGGTTCATGCGCTTCATCGACGACGATCAGCCCGAGCCTGGCATAAGGCAGGAAGAGGGCCGAGCGCGCGCCGACCACCACTTTGGCATCGCCGCTCGCGATTCCGCGCCACGCCCGCCGTCGCTGTGAAGAACGCAGGTCCGAGTGCCATGCGACGGGCTCGCACCCGAACCGCGCCGTGAAGCGTGTCAGAAACGGTTCGGTAAGGGCGATTTCGGGAAGCAGGACCAATGTCTGGCGCCCCTGCCGAAGCGCTTCGGCAATGGCTTCGAAATAGGTTTCGGTCTTTCCCGATCCCGTGACTCCGTCGAGCAGTACAGGGTCGAAGCCGCCCCCAATCGCGGCGGTTAACGACGCTGCGGCTGCAGCTTGTTCGTCGTTCAGGGCGGGTGGCGCGAAGTCTGAATCAGGGGTGGGGAAAGGGGCATCGCCATCGACCTCGACGCGCTCGATGGCGCCGAGATCGATTAGTCCGCGGAGCACTGCGTCGCTTACCTCGGCATGCGCGGCAAGCTCACGCACACTTCCCTGGCGGCCCTCCAGCGCGGCAAGTGCCTTGTCCCGTTGCGGGGTGAGCCGCTCCGGCACGACCCCGGTCGGGCGATATTCAACCATCTGGCGTGGTCCGGCGAGGGCCGAAGAGGAGGGAAGGACCATCCGCAGCACGCTTGCGAGCGGGCTGAGATAATAGTCGGCGGTCCATTCGGCCAAGCGGCGCAAGGCAGCGGGAATGATCGGCACGTCGACAAGCCCGGCGATCGGGCGAAGCCTGTTATCGCCGACTTCCTCCGTCTGGAGCCGATCCGCCTCCCAGGCGACCCCGATCAGCTGACGCGGGCCAAGCGGGGCAATCACCACGGAGCCCGGCTCAACGCCCATTCCTAATGGCACGCGATAGTCCAATGGCCCCAGCGCGGCGTTGAGCGTGACAACTCGGGTGCGGGGCAGTGTCAATGAAACTCCGTCAAGCCCGGGATGACGTCACTAGGCCGTCATTTGCCCCGCTTCTTGCGGTGGCTTTCAAGGTCGAGCACCGGGGAGTCCTCGCCTTCCTCGGGAAGCAGCCCGAGCCTGCGAGCAACTTCCTGATAGGCCTCGGCCTCGCCGCCAAGGCTCTGGCGAAAGCGATCCTTGTCGAGCTTCTCGTTGGTCTTCATGTCCCACAAGCGACAGCCGTCGGGACTGATTTCGTCGGCCAGGATGACGCGGGCATAGTCATTTTCCCACAACCGGCCGAACTCAAGCTTGAAGTCGACCAGGCGGATCCCGATCGCAGCGAACATGCCGCACATGAAGTCGTTCACGCGGATCGCCATGTCGGCGATGTCGTTCATCTCGTCCTGGCTGGCCCAGCCGAAGCAGGCGATATGCTCGTCCGCCACCATCGGATCGCCAAGCGCATCGTCCTTATAATAATATTCGATGATCGTCCGCGGCAGCTGGGTGCCTTCCTCGATCCCGAGGCGCTTCGAGATAGAGCCCGCCGCTACATTGCGGATGACGACCTCGATCGGGATGATTTCGACCTGACGGATCAATTGCTCGCGCATGTTGATGCGGCGAATAAAGTGAGTCGGAATGCCGATCGTCTGGAGCGCCGTGAAGATATGCTCAGAGATTCGGTTATTGAGAACCCCCTTGCCATTGATCGTGCCGCGCTTTTCGGCGTTGAACGCAGTCGCATCGTCCTTGAAATATTGGATCAATGTGCCCGGCTCGGGACCCTCATAGAGGATCTTGGCCTTGCCTTCGTATATCTGGCGGCGGCGTGACATGCGTTGCGACTGACCTTCATGGCGATGGGAGAGCGGCGGCTATAGGCGAGCCGCCCCCGCATCGCAATTGAGGTTGATGGTCAGCGACCCCGTGGTGGCGCCGTGAGCAGGCCGATCATTCTATTTCGCCGCAACCGCTGGGGGCAGCGAACCCGCCGCGACGATTTTGAGATCGAGTTGTGGCCTAGTGAGATACTTGACCGCCGCGGCCTGAAGCTCGGCGGGCGTAATCGCGGCGATCCGCGCCCGCAGGCCGCGTGCTTGATCCAGCAATACAGGTTCGGTTTGAGCGCGTGCCACCAGCCCGATCCAAAATCCGTTTTCACGCTGCATTCGGTCTGCGTTTTCAAGCTTCGAATTGCGCGCCCGCACGAGCAGGTCGGCGCTGATCGGGGTCGAGCGAAGTTGGGTTACCGCCTCATTGATCGCGGCGCGGACCTCGTCAATCTTGTCGGGGGCGACGACGGCGGACGCGCTGAGAACCCCGAAATCCGGAAAGGTATCGGACATGTTCGAAGCGACCGAGGCGCCATAGCTGTCGCCCAATTCCTCGCGCACCTTGTCGATCAGCATGATCTGGAGAACGCTCGACAAAAGGCCAATTTGACTCGCCCGCACCGGATCCTTGTCATCATCGGTCGGCCATGCGGCGATGACCATGGCTTGGTTCGCGGCGCCGTTGTGCGTGAGCGTGACCGGGGTGCGATCTTGGCGGAAGCGCACGACCCGAGCGGCGGCATAGTCCGGAGCGCTCGCCGACCGCATTGGCAAGGCGCCGAAGCTCTGCGCGACCGCGGCAATTGCCGCGGCTTCGTCAATATCGCCGACGATCCCGATGTCGATCGGTGCCGTGGCGGACAGCGGGGCATAGGCGGCTTTGGCTTCGGCGAAGCTGCGCGCGGTAAGCGTGGCGGTGGGCGGGAGGCCGAAGCGCGCATCACCATTGGCGTAGATCGCCGGGACCAATGCCTGCGCGACCCCCTGTGGTTGGGAACGGGTCTGGGTCTCGAGCAATGGAACAACGTTATTCCATTGATTATAGGCTTCCGGGCGATAACCGGGGTCGGTCAGATAGGCAGCGCTTAGCTTGAACTGGGTCGCAAGGTCGGTGCGCGTCGTTGTGCCAGCAGAGACAAAGGCATCATCGTCGACCGTAGCGCCGAAGGAAACGACCTTCCCGGCCATCAGTTGCTTCAGATCATCAAGCGACTGCTTTTGCGTTCCACCGAGCGCGGATGTGACGGTCATAAGCAGGTTGAGACCGGGTTTATTGAGTGGAAGCGCGATCTGGCCGCCCGCCATGCGTACTTCGAAGCGGATCTTGCCCTGTTCGAAATCGGTCTTCTTCAGGTTGAGCCGAACATTATTGGCGAATTTGATCGTGCGTACGCCGGCGGAAGCAATCATCTGGTCGGCAACGACGGTACCGGGCTTTCCGAAACTGTCATAAGCGAACGCCGTCGCGCTTTGGTCTGCCTGCGCCGGGACCGGCACAGCTTTGCTCTTGGCGAAGACAGCGGCGATCTGCTGCGGCGGGCCGACGGGCTCCTTGGCGCTCACGAAGACGACCGGGGCACTGCCGCTCCACAAACGACGATATTCGGCGTTTACCGCGGACAGGGTGACGCTCGGCGCAAAGGCCTTGAAATGCGCGAGGCGCCATGCCGGGGTGGTCACGAAGTCGCGATCGGCGACGGTGGAGACGATAGCATCGGCAAGCGCCTGATTGCGGCGCGTGTCGGCCTGCGCGGCGGACGTTTCGAACGCCGTCATGAGGTTAGTCATCACTTCCTTGAGTTCGGACGCGGTGAAGCCGTGGAGCATAGCGCGCCTGACCTCCTGTTCGGTCGCCGACAGCGCTTTTTGCCATGCGCCGTCCTTCGCGGCCAGCGATACGCCAGTAGTTAAGGCGGCGCCTTCGACTTCGGAAACCGACATCGATCCGCCTAGGAGAACCGACCCGGGCTTGCTTGAAAGGCGCTCCAGGCGACGGTTGAACATTGCCGAGGCAATTGACTGGATGAGCTTGCGGTTGCGCTCCGCGACCGTATCGGCAGGATCGGAGAAGGGGCGATAGATGGTCACATTGGCAGTGTTGGTCATGGCCTTGTCGACGAAGCCGCCAAACGCAGGTGCGCGCTTGAGATCGACTTGGCCGCGCGGCAGTGGGGCACCCGCAGCGCCCTTGCCCCGCCAATCGGCGAATTTGGCTTTCACCTGAGCTTCGATGGCTGGTGGATCGAGGTCGCCGACGATCACCAGGGTCGCATATTCGGGGCGGTAATAGCGGCGGTACAGGTCCGCCATCTTCTCCGCCGGCGCAGTGGTGATGACCGCGCTGGTGCCGATTGGCAGGCGCTTGCCGTAAGGCGTATTAGGCGCCTGGAAATTCAGCAAGTCCGTGACATAGCGTAGCTGGAAGCCGTCGCGGGCCCGGCGCTCGCCCTCGATGACCCCGCGCTCGCGCTGGACCGATGCTGGATCGAACTTAATCTCGCTTGCCACTTCGCGCATCAGGAACAAGGCAGTGTCGATCCGCGGCTTGTCGGTGGCAGGCAGGTCGAGCAGGTAAGTGGTGCCATCGAAGCCGGTCCGCGCATTGGTGTCGGGACCAAAGGCAAGCCCCTGGCGTTCGAGGATCTTGACCATGTCGCCTTCGGGCACGTTGGTAGTGCCGTTGAACGCCATATGCTCGATGAAGTGGGCAAGCCCGCGCTCGTCCTCGGCTTCGGCGATCGAGCCAAAGTCGAAGTGAAGCCGGACAGACGCAGTGCCCTTGGGCGTGGTGTTGCGCCGGATTGCATAGCGCATGCCATTGGCAAGGCGACCGAAGCGAATCGCAGGATCGGCGGGCACGTCGGTAAGCGGGATGCTCCAGGGGGAGACGGTGGGAAGTTGGGCAGCAGGTGCCGCCGAGGTGCGGGCAAGGGCAGGCGCGCCGAAGGCAAGACCGGCCGCGGCAAGAGCCGTCATGCCTACCCCGAGCGCCAACCGGTTGGCACCCGAATTTCTCAACGAAGCCATATTTTACTCCCCACACTCTTGACCCGGCACCGCGGCACTAGACCGCCGCCCGCGCACCGAAAAGCTTTTTCGGCGGAAGGTGTTGGGTGGTCGACGAAACGTCGGTGCGGGCATTCGAAGATTTTTCGCGATCAACGTTCGCGATGATATGCGCTGGTCCGGAAGTTATGCGCGATATCCCCATTATCCACAGGCTTGGTGGTGCAATTTTCCCTTTGAGCGACTCGTCGTCGGGTTCATAAGGAATGGGTGATCGGGACGGAAGTCCCAGCCTCCCCGGATCGTCGGCAACGACAGGAAGGATGAGGAAGGGACGGAAGGTCCGATCTCCACCGGCAGGCGATGAGGAGAAGCTTCGGCTTCGAATTGGACCAGCCGGAAGAGGCGCCGGAAGAGCCAGTCTTTCTTGCGCGAACGCGGTGTCCCTCGGGATGCAGGCGA
>JALYRC010000103.1 GCA_030855555.1 Pseudomonadota bacterium | reverse complement strand
ATGCGGAAGCTTTCGCCACGCTTGTAGAAATCGGGCTCGGACGCCGACCGCTCGACGCTCGTGCCCATGGCGTATTGGTTATTCTCGATCGCGTAGATCACCGGCAGGTCCCACAGCTTCGCCATGTTGAAGCTTTCATAGACCTGCCCCTGGTTGGCCGCTCCGTCCCCGAAATAAGCAAGACAGGTCCCCCCGTCGGCGGCATAGCGATGCTTGAACGCCAGCCCCGTGCCAAGCGACACTTGCGCGCCGACGATGCCATGCCCGCCGTAAAAGCCATGCT
This sequence comes from Pseudomonadota bacterium, assembly GCA_030855555.1. Classification (GTDB taxonomy): domain Bacteria; phylum Pseudomonadota; class Alphaproteobacteria; order Sphingomonadales; family Sphingomonadaceae; genus Sphingomicrobium. Next base: position 9,715 of record JALYRC010000103.1, on the reverse strand, counting down.
CGACGCTGAACATGTGCATCGACCCGCCCTTGCCCTTGGAAATTCCGGCAGCGCGCCCGGTCAGTTCGGCCATGATCACTTTGGGATCAATGCCATAGGCAAGCATGTGGCCGTGGTCGCGATAGCCAGTAATGACGCTGTCGCGCCCGACCTTCATTGCCGACTGCAGTCCGACGGCAACCGCTTCCTGGCCGATATAGAGGTGGCAGAAGCCGCCGATCAGGCCGAGGCCATATAATTGCCCGGCGCGCTCTTCGAAGCGGCGAATAAGCAGCATCTGCTCGTAGAAACCGAGCAATTCCTCCTTCGTCGCGGCAAAGCGCTGCGGCTCGGCCGGTCGCTCGCGATTGGACGGCATCGGGGCCGCTGCGGGAGTCTTCTTGGCGGGAGGCGCCACATCTCTCTCCAGATCAAAGGGTCTGAGGCGCTATAGGGTTGCCGCAGCTTCATTGGCAACGCTGGATCCGTCATCTCGCGCGTCGAAGACGCCAGTTAAAGCGGCAGGATGACTTCATCGGCGCGGACCAGCCCAAGGTCGCGGCGGACCAGCTCGTCGGCCATGTCGGGATCGGCCTTGCGCGGATCGAGCAATGACGAGCGGTGGCGGAGCTGGGCGCGTGTTGCTTCAAGCTTGGCAAGCTCGGCCTGTCGCGCTTGAAGATCGCGGTGATAGCCGCCCCATGCAAGCATCCCATTGGGCCCGGCAATGGCGTGGCCGGCGAACGTGCCAATGACGATCAGCGCCAGCGCAGGCCCCATTGCACGTCGGATCAAGCCGATATTTTTCCTGCCCCCGGTCATGTCCCTTAAGAATCAGAAAGACGTCGTGAAGGCAAGCACTTAATGCCGCGCTAAGCATAATAATCGGCTAACAGACAGGATCAGTGCTGCTTGTAGGCGCGCAGCGCCGCGCGGCCGGGGTAGCGCGCGGCAAATCCCAATTCCTCTTCGATGCGCAGAAGCTGATTATATTTGGCGGTGCGGTCGCTTCGCGCCAGGCTGCCAGTCTTTATCTGCCCGCAGCCAAGCGCCACCGCCAGGTCGGCGATGGTCGAATCCTCGGTCTCGCCCGATCGATGCGACATTACCGCCGTATAGCCCGACGATTGTGCCAGGCGTACCGCATCGACCGTCTCGCTCAGCGTCCCGATCTGATTGACCTTGATGAGAATCGAATTGGCAATGCCATCGCGGATTCCGTCGGCAAGACGCGCTTCGTTGGTTACGAAGAGATCATCGCCGACTAGTTGGACGCGGTCGCCGATCAAGTCCGTCAGCGCTTTCCACCCCGCCATGTCGTCCTCGCTCAGCCCGTCCTCGATCGAGGCGATCGGATAAGCGTCGGCAAGTTCGACCAGATAGGCGGCCATCTCATCGGGCGACAGGTCACGACCCTCGCCCGTCATCCGATACGCGCCGTCCTTGAAAAATTCGCTCGCCGCGCAATCGAGCGCAAGCAGCACGTCCTTGCCAAGCGAATAGCCCGCCTTACCCACCGCTTCGCTGATCAGGTCGAGCGCGGCGCGCGGCGAGGCTATGTCGGGCGCGAACCCGCCCTCGTCCCCGCCCGCGGTCGACAGGCCCTTCGACTTCAACTCGCTCTTGAGCGCGTGAAAAATCTCGGTCCCGCAGCGAAGCGCTTCGGAGAAATTCTCCGCGCCGACCGGCATGATCATGAATTCCTGGAAATCGATCGGATTGTCGGCATGCGCGCCGCCGTTGAGGATGTTCATCATCGGCACTGGCAGGATCGTCGCCCCGACCCCGCCGACATAGCGATAGAGCGGCAAGGAGCATGCGTCCGCGGCGGCCTTGGCGACCGCAAGGCTCACGCCAAGGATGGCATTGGCGCCAAGCACGCTCTTGTTGGCGCTTCCGTCGAGCTCGATCATCGCGGCGTCGATTTCGGCCTGGTCCTCGGCATCCAGTCCGACGATCTCGTCGGCAATCGCGCCATTCACCGCCGCGATCGCCTGGCTTACGCCCTTCCCGCCCCACAGCGACTTGTCGCCGTCGCGCTTCTCGACCGCTTCATGGGCGCCGGTCGACGCTCCCGAAGGCACGCCGGCGCGGCCCATCGAGCCATCCTCCAGTGTGACATCGACCTCGACCGTCGGATGTCCGCGGCTGTCGAGGATCTGGCGGGCATGGATGTCGACGATCGCGGTCATAGCTCGAAACCTTTTCGATAGAGCGGTGGGAGCGCTCGACGTTGGCGCGCCGGGGCCCCTATACGGCGCGTGCCGAAGCGTGCAACTTTCCGCTCCGTCGCCGGAACGATTAGTCCTGTGTTCGGGTTATCCGTACAAACAAGGAGATGAGTAATGGCCAATCAAGACAATGGGCTTCCCGAAGGCACCGACAGCATCATTTCCGGCGCATCGCGTACCGATGGCAGCGGTGCTGGCCTCGGCACGGGCAGCACTGGCGCGACAACCACCGCCGGGATCACGGGGGGCGGCGGCACGAGCCTTGGGGGTGACGCATCCTCTTCGACTGGCACGACCGGAAGCTTCAATCGCGACCGTGCGGTCGAATCGCTGCGCAGCGGTACCGAGAAGCTCTCGGGCCAGGCCGCCGAAAAGGCGCGCGGGCTGGTTGGTCAGGGCCTCGAGCGCGGCAGCGAAGCGCTTGCCAACGTCTCCAAACTGATCGGCGATACTGCCGGTGGGCTCGATGAGCGCCTCGGCAGCCAATATGGCGATTATGCGCGCAAGGCGGCGACCACGATCGAAGAGACCGCCAACCGGCTTGCCTCAAAGGACGCCGACGAGTTGATCGAGGACACACGCGGATTCGTTCGCAAGAGCCCAGGCGTGGCGCTTGCCGGTGCTGCAGTGCTCGGCTTCGCACTCGTTCGCCTGGTCAAATCGGGTCTCGACCTTCCGTCAGAGAAGACCGGGACCGGCAACGACAACGGCACGCAGATCTGATCATGGACACAGGGGGGGTTGACCACGACCAGGCATCGATCGGGGATTTGTTCGGACGGCTGATCGACCAGGGCAAGGGCTATGCCCGGGCCGAGGTCGGGCTGGCAAAGGCGATTGCGACTGCAAAAGTCGATACCCTCAAGCTCCCGGTCGCGCTCTTCGCCGCTGCTTTGCTGTTCGTGATTGCCGGGGTGGTGACCTTCTGCGTCACCATCGCGCTTGCGCTTGCGACGCTGATTGGTCCGCTTGCCGGCGGCCTGATCGCGACCGTGATTGCCTTTGCGATTGCCGGCGGCCTTGGGTTCGTGGCGACCAAGAAATTGGGTAGTTAGAAGATGGCCGATACCAAGACAAAGTCCGAACCCGCGACTGTCACGGCAGCGCGAATCGCGGTTGAGCGCCGACGCGGGGAATTGCTCGATACGGCTCAGCTCCTCCAGTCGCGGCTCGCACCCAAGACGCTTGCCGCCGATGCCTGGGAGAAGGCGCGGATCAAAAGCGCCGATCTTGCGGAGGATGCGGTCGATGCGGTCAAGGCCCGTCCGGTTGCGGCTGGCGGCGCCGCAGCGGCAATCATCATGTTCCTCGCCCGCCAGCCGATCAAGGATGCAGCGGTTAAATTATATGACGCCATGACGTCGCGGCCGCCACCAACCAAGCCCAGCGGCGTTGACGATATCAAATCAGCCGGATCCCCCGGCGAAGAGGAGCGCGCCCGTCGCGCCCTGCACAAAATGGAGATCGAACCATGAGCGTGAACGAGACCGGAACCACCAGGTACAGCAACAGCAGCAGCACCGACGCCTCACTGCGGGATCGCGCCGGCGATGCCTATGACAGTGCGCGCACTGCCGCGGTCGATGCTTATGACGCGGCCCGCAACAAGGCGGCGCTTGCCAAAGAGAAAACCAGCGACGGGATCGACGAAGCGCCCCTGATTGCGCTTGCCGGCGGCCTTGCGGTCGGCGTTCTCCTGGCCGCCCTGCTCCCGCGCACCGCCAAGGAGAATGAATTGCTCGGGCCCCTCGGCGAGCGCATCACCGGCAGCGCCAAGAATGCCGTCGAAGCCGCCAAGGAAGCCGGGCGTGACAAAATGTCCGAGCTCAATCTGACGCGCGACGCCGGTACTTCGGCGCTCGAGAAGATCATCAAGGGCGTCAGCGACGCCGCGCTCGGCGCAGTCAAGCGGCCCGGCTGAAGCCCGTGATGGACATCGACGGTTCGCAAAGCACGCTGCCAATGCTAGGCAATCGCGCATGAGCAAACTTCACCTCGTCTTTGGCGGCCGCGTGAGTGATCCGCGCGGCCTCGACTTCACCGATTTGAACGCCGTCGATATCGTCGGCCTGTTCGACAGCTATGCCGATGCCGAGGAAGCGTGGCGCGGCGCCGCGCAACGCACCGTGGACGACGCCGAGATGAAATATGTCGTGGTCCATCTTCATCGGCTGCTCGAACCCGAGAACCCGCCGGTCGCCTCCTGACGGACCGCGCAGCGCCCCGGCTGTTCCCGCGCTGGAACCTAAGGATGCACTCACCTGTTTCCAAAAGGCTTCCGCTCTGGCGAAGCCTAAAAGGGGATAGTTATGTCATCCAAAACCCACATCATGGTCGCAGCCGCACTGCTGACGGCTTTGTCACCAGCGTCGGCACTGGCTCAAGACACGACCGACACCACGACCATCGACACGGTTGATCGGGACGATCGCGACAATGACTTCCCATGGGGCTTGCTTGGTCTCCTGGGTCTTGCCGGCCTGCTCGGCAAGAAGCGCGATAATAACGACATTCACGTCGATCGTACCAATCGCACCTGATATCCAGGGGCGCTGCCTTGGCGGCGGCGCCCCAATACCGTCACGCCCGTCGGTAATGCCACAGCAGCAATGGCCGCTGCATCGCCAAGCCGGCGACGAACCCGCCGATATGCGCGGCCGTCGCAAGCATGATGCCCTGTCCCTGGCTAAGCATGCCATTCATCCACTGGATCGCGACCCACGCAGCAAGCAGCCACGCTACGTGGATGGCCCGGTTAAGCCGCGGCGACTGCGTCACCGCCTTCGGTTGCGCCGCCATTAGTGCATAGATACCGAAAATTGCGCTGATCGCGCCCGACGCGCCAATCATCGGCACAAACCCGGTCGGGTCGGCGATCCATTGCGCCGCTGCCGCGACCAGCGCGCCGACAAGATAAGCGAACAGCATATTCGCCCCGCCAAGCACGCGTTCGACTTGTGAGCCGGCATAGACCAGCATCAGCAGGTTCAGCGCGAGGTGAATCCACCCCCCGTGGACGAGCGTCGCGCTAAACGGGGTCAGCCAGACCGGCATTGCCCCGTCGATCGTCATCCCGCCAATTCGCCCGGCGATGAACCCGAAGCGATAGGCCGCTTCCTCAAGCTGCCCGCCGAAGATGAAGACAGCGGACACCGCCGCTGTGATGACGGCGATGGCGGTGGTCACCCACGCCAGCTTCACGTCATTGGCACTCAAATGAACTCGATCTTTTTTATCTGATAATAGCGCTCGCCCGCCGGCGTGGTGACTTCCACGTCCTCGCCGACGACGCGCCCGATCAGCGCCCGCCCGAGAGGCGAGTTGTACGAAATGCGCCCCACCTTGGCGTCGGCCTCGGTCTGGCCGACGAGCTGGTAGCGGATTTCCTTTTCTTCCTCGTCGAGCAACGTGACCGTCGCGCCAAATACGACCTTGTCGCCCGACAAAGTCGTTGGGTCGATCACCAGCGCTCGCGACAGCCGGTCGTCAATGTCGCCGATCATCGCCTCGATCTGGCCCTGGCGCTCCTTGGCGGCATGATATTCGGCGTTTTCGCTAAGATCGCCGTGGGCGCGCGCTTCCTCGATCGAATCGATGATCTCGGGCCGCTCCAGCTTGAGCCGCTTAAGCTCCTCGCTCAGATGACGGTGGCCCTCTGCCAGCATCGGCACCTTGTCGCTCGCCATGATATACTTACCCCTTTTGTCAAAATCGTCCGCCCCGCTCGCCATTGGGCAGAGCGTCACGCGGGCGATCTTGTGGAAAAATCAGCGTTTAGAAGCCGAATAATAGGATTGGAGCGAGCGAACTTCAAGCGCATGTCCGCGCAGCGCCCCAATCGCATTGGCCGTGGCAAGGCTTGCCGCCGCGGTCGTGAAATAGGGCACGCGCGCCTTGATCGCCGCCTCGCGGATCGCCTGGCTGTCCTTGAGCGACTGCCAGCCCTCGGTGGTGTTGAAGATCAGCTGCACGCCGCCATCGACGATGCGGTCGACGATGTGCGGACGCCCTTGCGCAACCTTGTTGACGAGGCTCACTTCAAGGCCCTCGCCCGACAGGAAAGCGCAGGTCCCGCTGGTCGCGATGAGGCTGAAGCCAAGCTCGGCCATGCGCCGCGCGGCGGGCAGGATATGCTGCTTGTCGGTCTCCTTGACCGAGATGAACACCGTGCCGGCGTCCGGCAATATGATCCCGCCCCCAAGCTGGGACTTGGCAAAGGCAATGTGGAAATTGTCTGATATTCCCATCACTTCTCCGGTGCTCTTCATTTCTGGTGACAGCACGGGATCGGTCCCCGGGAAGCGCGCGAAGGGAAAAACGCTTTCCTTGATGGCGATGTGGCCAATGTCGCGATCGATCGGGTCGAAGCTCGACAAGGGGTCGCCAGCCATGACCCGCGCGGCGATCTTGGCGATCGGCCGCCCGATCGCCTTGGCCACGAACGGCACCGTCCGCGAGGCGCGCGGATTGACTTCGATCAGATAGACCGCCTCATCCTTGATCGCGAACTGGATGTTCATCAGCCCCTTGACCCCAAGCGCAAGTGCAAGCGCTTCGGTCTGGCGCTCGATTTCGGCGATGATCTGCGGGCTCAAACTGTAGGGCGGGATCGAGCAGGCACTGTCGCCCGAATGAACCCCGGCTTCCTCGATATGCTGCAGGATGCCCGCGACCGCGACTTGCCGCCCGTCGCAGATCGCATCGACGTCGACTTCGATCGCGTCGCGCAAATAGCGATCGATCAATACCGGCGATGTCCCCGACACCTGCACAGCGGTCGCGATGTAGTGATCGAGCTGTTCGGGCCCGTCGACCACTTCCATCGCCCGCCCGCCGAGCACATAGCTTGGCCGCAGCAGCACCGGATAGCCAATGCGCTGGGCGACCACGTTGGCCTCGTCGCGGCTTCGCGCAAGGCCGTTCTCGGGCTGGCGCAGCTTCAACTTGTCGATCAGTTTGGCGAAGCGCTCGCGGTCCTCGGCAAGGTCGATGCTGTCGGGGCTGGTGCCCAGAATATCATAGCCCGCCGCCTGGATTTCCGCCGCAAGCTTGAGCGGCGTCTGCCCGCCAAGCTGGACGATCACGCCAAGCAATTCGCCTTTTTCGCTCTCGCGGCGGAGGATTTCGAGCACGTCCTCGGCGGTCAGCGGTTCGAAGTACAATCGGTCCGAAGTAGCGGGATCGGTCGACACGGTCTCCGGATTGCAATTGACCATGATCGTCTCATAGCCCGCGTCCTTGAGCGCGAACGCCGCGTGGCAGCAGCAATAATCAAACTCGATCCCCTGCCCGATGCGGTTCGGCCCCCCGCCAAGGATGACGATCTTGCGGCGATCCGAAATCTCCGCCTCATCCTCGGGCTCGCCGAACAAAGGCGCTTCATAGGTCGAGTAGAGATAGGGCGTCGCTGCATCGAATTCGGCAGCGCAGCTGTCGATACGCTTGTACACCGGGCGCACCCCAAGCTTGAGCCGCGCGCGCGACACTTCGGCCTCGGTCACCCCGCCGGTCAGCGCCCTCAGCGCATCATGGACAATCCCAGACCCATGCGCCGCCGCCTCGCTCGCTTCGCGCTCGACATGGGCCGACCGAAGCGCAAGCTGCGCCAGGCGCGCGTCGCTGAAGCCCATCGCCTTCAGCCGCCGGAAGCCCGCCGCGTCCTGCGGAATGCCTTCGTCGCGAACCTGCTCCTCGGCCGCGACGATCTCTGCCAGCCGCTCGAGGAACCACGGGTCGAACCCGGCGATCTGGTGGATCCGCTCTACCGTAAAGCCACGCCGCAGCGCTTCGCCCGCGACCAGCAAGCGATCCGGCGTCGCCCGCGCCAGCGCATTCTCGATCTCCGCGGGCGAGGCATGTTCATATTCTCGCACCCGGTCGAGCCCGCACAGCCCGGTTTCGAGCCCGCGCAGCGCCTTCTGCAGGCTTTCGGCGAACGACCGTCCGATCGCCATCACTTCGCCGACCGACTTCATTGCGGTCGACAGCAAGGGTTCGGCGCCCTTGAACTTCTCGAACGCGAAGCGCGGGATCTTGACGACCACATAATCGATCGTCGGTTCGAACGACGCCGGGGTCGCCCCTCCGGTAATGTCGTTGGCAATCTCGTCGAGCGTATAGCCAACCGCAAGCTTCGCCGCGACCTTGGCGATCGGGAAGCCAGTCGCCTTGGACGCAAGCGCCGATGAACGCGACACGCGCGGGTTCATCTCGATCACGATCATCCGCCCGGTCCTGGGATCGACCGCGAACTGGACGTTCGACCCGCCCGTCTCAACCCCGATTTCGCGCAGCACCGCGATGCTCGCGCTCCGCATCCGCTGATATTCCTTGTCGGTCAGTGTCATTGCCGGTGCGACCGTGATCGAATCTCCGGTATGCACCCCCATCGGGTCGATATTCTCGATCGAACAGATGATGATGGCGTTGTCGGCGGTGTCGCGGACCACCTCCATCTCATATTCCTTCCAACCGAGCAGGCTTTCCTCGATCAGCACTTCATTGGTCGGCGACGCGTCGATCCCGGAGCGCACGATCGCCTCGAATTCCTCACGATTATAAGCGACCCCCCCGCCCGTCCCGCCCAGCGTGAACGACGGCCGGATGATCGCGGGAAGCTTCGTGCGTTCAAGCACTTCCAGCGCTTCGTCGAGATTATGTGCGATTCCCGACTTGGCGCTGTCGAGCCCGATGCGGTCCATCGCATCGCGGAACTTGATGCGGTCCTCGGCCATCTCGATCGCTTTTGCCTTGGCCCCGATCAACTCGACTCCAAGCCGCTCCAGCGTCCCGTCCTTGTCGAGCGCCAGCGCGGTATTCAGCGCAGTCTGCCCGCCCATCGTCGGAAGCAAGGCATCAGGCTTCTCAAGCTCGATGATCTTGGCGACCACCTCCGGAGTGATCGGCTCGATATACGTCGCATCGGCCAGCTCGGGATCGGTCATGATCGTCGCCGGGTTCGAATTGACGACGATGACCCGATAACCCTCGGCCTTGAGCGCCTTGACCGCCTGCGAACCCGAATAATCGAACTCGGCCGCCTGCCCGATGACGATCGGCCCGGCGCCAATGATCAGGATGGAAGATATGTCGGTGCGTTTAGGCATCAAATTCTGTCCCGCGTGAGTGTCACATAGGGTGGCTTGACGAAGCTCGCCAAGCAGTCAAAGTTTGCATCAGACAGAGTTTTTGAACGTACGGTCAGGCGAGCCCTATGATCGACGTCGGTCGAATTCTCATTGGTGTCCACTTCCCACCCTCGCATGTTGCAACGGCGAGCCACGAAGACAGCGTAATGACTCACGGTCTCGCTTTTTTCATCTGGATTCTTGGCGTCGTGTGGTGGCCACGGCTCAGGCCCCGTATTTCGCTGGTAGGTTAGAACTAGCCGCTCTCTCGGACCGTAGTTCTGCTGATACCAGTGCGCCAAAACAAATGCGGCGACAACCATGCCGGCACCCGCAGCAATGAAGCCGAGCGAACTTCTCATGCCCGCATCATCCCCA
>JALYRC010000087.1 GCA_030855555.1 Pseudomonadota bacterium | reverse complement strand
CGATACGCAGAAAATCGTGGATGTGTATAATCCCGACCGGAACATTGGCGTTCACTGCAGCGGTCTGGTCGAGCACGAACGCACCGCTGATCTTATTCTGGTTCATGAACTGCAATGCCTGCTCTGCAAGCATTTCGACGTCGAGTGTCTTGGGGTCCGGGGTCATCACCTCTTCGGCTGTCGCGGTTGCAAGCTCTTCGAAATGGCGTCGGATATCTCCGTCGGTGATTGCTCCGATGAGCCGCCCGGCGCGATCGACGACCCCGGCAATGCCGAATCCCATGGAAGTCATGGTCGAAATAACATGCCGCATCGTGGCAGACTGCTCGACCAACGGCACACTTCCCGCGCCATGCATGATCTCCCTAACCGGGGTCAGGCGCAGACCGAGCGATCCCCCGGGGTGCAGGACCTTCATTCCGTCGACGGAAAAGCCCCGCATATCCATCAACGCCATGGCGATCGCATCACCAAGCGCAAGTTGCAGCGTCGTCGAGGTGGTTGGCGCGATATTCACCGCGCAAGCTTCCCGCGTCACGGGCAAGCAAATTGCAATGTCTGCGCTTTGCATCACGAGTGACTTGCGCCCTGATGCCACACCGATAATTTTAACGCCGATCGCCGCCGCGTAGCGCAGGAAGGCCCGCAATTCGGTGGTGTTACCGGAATTGGAAATCACGACGAGCACGTCGCCTGGGATAAGCATGCCAAGATCGCCATGCGAAGCTTCAGCGGGGTGGACGTAGATCGCTGGTGTGCCGGTCGCCGACATTGTTGCCGCCCATTTGCGTCCAATATGGCCCGATTTGCCCATACCAGTGATGACAACCCGTCCGCGCGAGGCGATGATGGCTTCGCAAGCATCGACGAAGGACTGCTCAAGCGAATCTGCCAAGAGGTTCAGAGCCTCGGCCTCGATCCGTATCACCTCGACACCGCGTCGGTAAATCGACTCCGCTTTCGAATGGATCAGGACAGGTGCTTGTGCAGACATGAAAAGTTTCCTTACTTAACGAAACGCGGCACCGAGCTAGTCGCGCTCTCCGATCACCCAAACGATCAGCTTCTATACGCGTTGCATATTTGGAAGACACCAATGATGCCAGTGGCAAAGTGTGCCCCATCTACATCAGTGCGCGGCAAGATGCCTGCGCGCCCCTAGCCAATTGCCGATATGGGTCAAACAAAAGTTGCTCCAAATCGCGGTATCTGGGATCAGGCTCTGGTGAGACAAGGAAATTTTATCCCTCCTTTCACTGTGATACTTTCGCAACAATATTGCGCGAAATGCGAATTGCGGAACTACCGGTCGGCTTAGGAGTCTCACTGTGCGTGATCTTTAAAAGACGCATTGACGGGTGAACGAATGCATAATTGGCACCGCGCCGCACGTTAGAAGAGCGATGAACGCTTTTCGGAAGCCGGTGTTACTGCTATTGAACGCGTAGTTCGCCAATGGAACTAGATGTTACGGATCATTAACGAAACTGCGGTTTTACCAAGGGGATTAAATATGAAGCGTACTACTTACAGCGCTTTAGCGGGGCTGAGCCTGCTCGTCGCTCAGCAGGCCAGCGCACAAGGAATTCAACTGCGTGGCGTTCGCGCCGACGCACAGGTCGGCATCGATCGTTTCTATTCCGAAGGGAATAACGACAACCACCTCGCCTACGGCGGAGCAATTGGTGTCGACACCTTCGTCAGCCCGACGTTCGTGCTGGGTGTCGAGGGCACGTTCCTCAACTCGCGCGCCGAGAACATCACCCGTGATGGTCCCGGGGTTGCCGAACGCAAGTCGTTCGAAGAGTATGGCGCCGCCGTCCGCGCCGGTGTCATGATGTCGCCGTCGACCTTGGTTTACGCCAAGGGTGGCTTCGTCGTGAACGAGCAGCGCAAGTACTTCCGCGCTGACAACCCCTTCGGTAGCTATTACAACCACTATCGTACCAAGGGCTATGTTGTTGGCGGCGGCATCGAGCAGATGCTCAGCGATCGCTTCTACGTGAAGGCGGAAGGTCGTTACGCGAACTACAAGACCAATTCGTCGCGCGTCACCGGCTTGCTCGGCCTGGGCATCCTGTTTGGTCCGTCGGCCGAAGTCGTCGAGATTGCTCCTCCTCCGCCCCCGCCGCCGCCGATTGAAGTCGCTCCTGCGACGCAGACCTGCGTCGATGGTTCGGTGATCTTGGCGACCGAGGTCTGCCCGGCTCCTGCGCCTTATGTTCCGCCGGCTCCGCCGGAAGCAGCTCCTGAGCGCGGCTAAGCCAGCTTAGGTTCTAACAATTCGGCCGGTCACCCTTGGGTGGCCGGCCGTTTCTTTTTGTGCCGACCGGATGTCCGACCGATGCTCATTTTTGGTAATGAGAGAACTCTTTCACGTACACTTGCCCCATGGCGTGCGGATGTCCTCGCAGCTCAGGATGCCCGAAACTTACCTTCCAGTCCGGGTGTCAGCCCGGCGGGGCTGCTCCCAGATCCACCTGGCAGTGAATCGGCTTGAAGCTTCCATTGTTCGATTGAAGTGCCGAGCAGGCTGTCAGCCCGATAATCAGATCCATTTGCGCTTCGAATACGATGCGGTCGCCAGCCTTGCTTAATGGGGGCTCGACGCGCAGCTCGCCCGTCACACCATCGACCGGCACGTTCATGAAAACGTTGAAAGCGGTGGGGATCATGTCCTCGGTTACGCCATACGGTGCAAGCGCAGCCGCAAGATTGCCGAAACATCCGCGATGCGGTGCCTCGTCACCATAAATGATTCGGAACGTGTCCTTGGAACATGGCGTCAGCAAGAAATCGTGCCGGCCAACGCCATCGGACACGATGTCGAGCATGACGTTCGATCGGTTGGAATAAAGCTTGTCGCCGGTGGTCAGGAATATCCGGCTTGCATAGTCTAGTGTTCGGCCGGATGAGATCACTTCGCCGACGTCGCCGCGGCGAAATGCAAGCAGATCCGCGACCTGCTCTCCCAACGGGTCAATGACCGTCAGCCGCTGGCCCCGATCGAGCGTGAACGCGACGCCCGTGCGCGGCGCAATCTCATGCGGCATCCTGACTGCCTCTTCCCGCAAAAGGACAACGCCAATCTCCCCCGACGACGCGGCCGCTATACTGGCGGGCGGACGACGATGAACCATGCTGAGCAAGCATCGGGTTACTGCTCCCGGCGCTTGCAAGATCGCGCTCCAGTATCGCATCGCGCAACTTGCCATAGCGGCCGTCGGCACGAAGCGTTTCGAACTGATCGTGGAGGTTGAACACCATCGCCGGCGTTTCAAAGCGCCTCGCCGGGCGGCTGGCTTGGGGGTGAAGACCAACAACGAAGAACCCCTCCCCGCCAAAGCTCATTGCGAAATGCGGATCGTCGGGATCGTGGGAGACGCGCGGATCGCCGGGCTGGCCGAGCCACTCGTCCTTGTCGCTTAGGGACTGGAGGCGTGTCCACAACCCCTGTTCAAAACTATGCTCATCCTCGGGCGCCCCCGTTTCGAACAGGACGATAAGCGACTGGAACGGCTCCGGATCGTCCCGATAGCTTTTCGCCAGGTCAAGCAGCGCTGGCATTATTCGCAGATCGTCCCACGCCGAGCGGAAATCGCGCGCCACGACGAAGCGCATTCCGTCGCGCTGCAACGCCGCTTTTGCTCCCACGCAGGGGAACGATCGATCGGTGATGAAAGTGCGAAATCTTTGCGCGAGCGGATGCTCGCGGTTGTCGTCGGCTCTATACATTGATTGCGAAACGCCACTGATGCCCATTGGTTGCTAAAATGAGGCGCTTTTTGCCTCTCGCTTCGGCCGCGGTGCGCGGCTAGGAGGCCGCGATGACTATTCTAGTGACCGGCGCGGCCGGCTTTATCGGGTTCAATGTCGCCAATGCCCTGATGGCGCGGGGCGAGCGCGTCGTCGGCATTGACAGTCTCAACGATTATTATGATCCGGCACTGAAGCAGGCGCGGCTTGCAGAGCTTCGGCGCTGCCACGCCGACGCCTTTGCCTTTGAACAAATCGACTTTGGCGACCAGCAAGCGCTCGAGGACTTTGCTTCCCGGCATGAGTTCGACCGCATCGTCCATCTCGGCGCCCAGGCGGGCGTCGGCTATTCCCTGATCAACCCGCAGGCCTATGTCCGCTCGAACCTGCTTGGCCAGGTCAACATGCTCGAACTGGCTCGCGCCCGCGGCGTCCGCCATTTCGTCTATGCAAGCTCCTCGTCGGTCTATGGCGGCAATAAGACCTTACCGTTCCGCGTCGAAGATCGGGTCGACAATCCGGTTTCCCTATACGCCGCGACCAAGAAGGCCGACGAACTGATGGGCGAAAGCTATTCCCATCTCTTCCGCGTGCCGATGACCGGCCTTCGCTTCTTCACCGTTTACGGACCCTGGGGCCGGCCCGACATGGCGATGTGGATTTTCGCCAAGGCCTTGTTCGAGGGCACGCCGCTCAAGGTAAATAATGCCGGCGACATGCGGCGCGACTTCACCTTCATCGACGACATTGTGAGCGGCGTCATCGCCTGCCTCGACGGCCCGCCCGCCGATGACGGCCTGCCCAAGGCCGGTGGAAGCATCAGTCCGCACGCTATCTACAATATCGGCAATCACCGCAGCGAGGATCTCATGCGGATGATCAAGCTGCTCGAGCAGGCCACCGGCCGCGAGGCCAAGCTCGACATGCGCCCGATGCAGCCCGGAGACGTCAAGGATACTTATGCCGACATCAGCGCCATCGAGCGTGATCATGGCTATGCGCCGACGACGAGCATCGACGAAGGCATTCCGCGCTTTGTCGATTGGTACAAGGGCCATCACGGCATCCGCTGAGGAGTATCCATGACCGTTCCGGCCATTTTGTCGAAGCTGCGCTTGCCTGTCATCGGCGCGCCCTTGTTCATTGTCTCCAATCCCGCTTTGGTGATTGCCCAGTGCAAGGCGGGCGTCGTCGGAAGCTTCCCCGCGCTGAACGCACGGCCGCAAAGCCAGCTTGGCGAATGGATCCACGAAATTATCGAAGCGCTCGCTGCGCACGACCGCGACCATCCGGAGGCCCCTTCTGCCCCCTTCGCAGTCAATCAGATCGTCCACCGTTCGAATGATCGCTTCGAACAGGATGTCGCGACCTGCGAGGAGTATAAGGTCCCGCTAATCATCACCTCGCTTGGCGCGCGGACCGAGCTGAACGACGCGGTTCATGCCTGGGGCGGGATTACCCTCCACGACATCATCGACAATCGCTATGCTCATAAGGCGGTTGAGAAAGGCGCGGACGGGCTGATTGCAGTGGCCGCAGGCGCTGGCGGCCACGCTGGAAAATGGTCGCCCTTCGCATTGATCCAGGAAATACGCGCTTGGTTCGACGGCCCGCTGGCGCTGTCAGGCGCAATCGCCACCGGTGGAGCGGTCCTCGCCGCCCAGGCGATGGGCGCCGATTTCGGCTATATCGGATCGCCCTTCATCGCCACGACCGAGGCGCGCGCTTCGGACGCCTATAAGCAAGGCATCGTCGACGGCAGTGCAGGCGACATCGTCAATTCGTCTCTGTTCACTGGCATATCCGGCAATTATTTGCGCGGATCGATCGTTGCCGCCGGACTCGACCCCGATAAGCTCGAGGCTGCGGGACCGGACGCGATGAATTTCGAATCGTCGAGTAGCGCCAAGGCTTGGCGCGACATTTGGGGTTCCGGCCAGGGCATTGGCGCAATCGACGAAGTGCGGCCCGCCGCAGACTTCATCGCCCGGCTGGCGCGCGAATATGACGCTGCCAAAGCGCGCCTAGCCTAAAGCGGCAAGCGCCTCGCGCCAGGACGTCGGCAAGGCGACCGGGCGCCGGGTAGCGCGATCGACATAGACGTGGGTGAATTCGCCATGGGCAGCGGTCTGCGGCTGACCGGATCCGAATATCCCCACTCGGTAGCGGACACTCGACGTGCCGAGATGGGCAAGCGCAATCCCCACTTCGACCGAATTCGGAAAGGCCAGCGGCTCGAAGTAGCTGCACCGCGTCTCGACCACCAGGCCGATCAGCTTTCCGGCGTCGATGTCGAGTAGACGCTGGTCGACCAGCCAGCCATTCACGGCGCTATCGAACCATTGATAATATACCGTGTTGTTGACGTGGCCATAAACATCATTGTCCGCCCAGCGGGTGGGAATAGTGCGCCATGCCCGGAAGTGCCCGCGGCCAAGCGGCTCGGGCCTGCTCACCATGCCGCCTCATAAAGCCGCCGCGCATCGGTCTCGTCGATCGCGCACGGATTGTTCACCAGCAGTCGCTGCTGTTTCATCGCTTCGCGCGCAAGCGTTGGGATATCGGCCTCCGCGATGCCATGATCGCGCAGCCGTGGTGCAAGTCCGCTTGCGATTACGAGCGCGTCGAGACGATCGATGAGCAGCGCGCATTGCGCCTGGCTCCCCTGCCCCGCGCAGCCTGGATCGAGGACTTGCGCCAGCTTCGCATAATCCTCGCGGGCGGCTTCCTGATTATGTTGCAGAACATGGCGCAGCATCAGCGCATTCGACAGGCCGTGGGGTAAATGATGGAGCCCGCCGAGCGGATAGGCCAGGGCATGGACTCCAGCGACCGGCGCATTGGCAAAGGCAAGCCCCGCGAGGTGCGCCCCGAGCAGCATCGCGGAGCGAGCCGCAAGGTCACCTGGCTCGTCGCACGCTTTGATGAGGTTGGCCGAAAGCAGCTTCAGCGCTTGGATCGCATAAAGATCCGACAGCGGATTCTTGGCCTTGGCCGAGGTATAGGCTTCGATAGCATGGACGATCGCGTCGATCCCGGTTGCGGCGGTAAGCGCCCGCGGCATGCCAAGGGTCAGCGACGCATCCAGCGCCGCCCAATCGGCAATCAGTGCTGGCGAATTGACTCCGCGCTTCTCGCCCCCTTCGCAGGTGATCACCGCAACCGGCGTTGCTTCGGAGCCCGTACCGGCGGTGGTCGGTACCAGCGCAAGCGGCAAGCGCCGCCCCGTGGCGAGCCCCACCCCCCAGATGGCGTCCAGATCGTCACCCGATCCAAGCAAATAGGCAGCCAGCTTGGCGACATCCATTGGACTTCCGCCGCCGAAGCCAATCACCGATACCGCGCCAGCTTCCCGCCCCACGGCGACAGCCGCAAGCAAGGTCTCTTTCGACGGGTCGGCTTCGACCGCATCGAACAGGACTATGTCGCCAAGCGTGGCTCGGCACGCGTCCGTCAGCCCCAGCGCAACAACATCGCGGTCGGTAACGAACAGGCATGGCCCGGGAGGCAGATGCCCGGCAAGCAGCGCCGCCGAATCCGCGCCGGAGGTGATCCGCGGCCCGGGGTGAAAGGTAAATGGTTTCATCGCGCCAGCCTAGAAGCTCAGCTGCCGCGGTTCCAGATCAGATCGCGCTCGAGGCGCCCCATCAATGCGCGCGCCGGACTTTGCGCCGGCTGGTCGTCCACCGCACCTTGGTCGAGCCGGGCAACCCGGGCGTAAAGATCGGTGCTCGACGTAACGAGGCGTTGCGCTGCAGGCGGCAACTGGCTTGCGACCAAAGGATCGGTCTCATTCGCATGGCCAAGCCGGCGTTCCGGGCGACGTCCATCCGCCGCGATAATCTCGCCAGTCTCGACCGCGCGCTGGGTCAACAGCCAAGCCACGATGTGCATGATCCTGGTCGTGACCTTCAAGGATTCGCACGCGAAGCCCACCCGCGCAAATGGCTCGAGCATTTGCCGCTCATCGCGTCCGGCCTCGTCGAAATAGGCGCGTGCCTCGTCGGCCAGCAGCATCGCCTCGGTATAAAGCGAGTCGATGAGGCGCGGCGTGATCCGGGTTTGCGCAATATCGTCATCAGGTGAGTCGGTCATGTCTTACTGTGCCACGTTCGTTGGGTAGATTAAACGCCGCGAACGCCCCGCGCGGTCCGCCGCTGACCGCTGTCCCATTCCTGCACAGGTAAATCAGGCGATGATGTCCGGCGTGATTCGGTCGGCGAGCTGTTCGATTTCGTCACGCAAATGGAGCTTTCGCTTCTTCATTCGCGCAAGTTCGAGTTGGTCGCAGTTGCCCGACAGCCGCATAAGCTCGATTTCCTCGTCGAGACGGCGATGCTCTGCCTTAAGCATGGTCATCATCTCTTGCGGATCATCATCGTTCATCGCTTCGCCCTAGCGGAGATTGGCGTGATCGTCATGCGCGATCGTCCGCGACCAGACGCGCCAGTCACCCGTTGAACTGCTGATGATCGATGAAGACACGGCGCTTCTTTCGTGGTTTATTCATTCCACTGTCACGGCTCAGCCAACGAAAGGAATTTGACCGATGGACAATGGACACGTCGAGGCCCTCGCATCCAAGCATGCAGCGCTCCATGCCAAGATCGACATTGAAGCGCACCGCGCCCACCCCGACGAAACCATTCTCCACCGCCTCAAGAAGGAAAAGCTGCGGCTCAAGGACGAACTCACCGGCCATTAGGCGATGAGTACGCCGGTCGCTGCCAAGCGGCCGGCGTTTCATCAGGCCGCACGCGCAATCAATCGTCGCGCGAAACGCGCTCGACCCGCTCATGCTTTTCCTGGGCTTCCAGCGACATGGTCGCGATCGGGCGAGCTTCGAGACGAGCAAGCGAAATTGGCTCGCCGGTCACTTCGCAATAACCATATTCGCCCTCGTGAAGGCGGCGGACTGCCGCGTCGATCTTGGCGATCAGCTTGCGCTGGCGGTCGCGAGTCCGGAGTTCGAGCGACCAATCGGTCTCGCTTGACGCGCGATCGGCAACGTCGGGTTCGCGCATCGAATCCACTTGAAGCTGCGCCATCGTTGCACGGCTTTCGATGATGATCGATTCTTTCCAGTCCTTAAGCTTGCGAAGAAAATATGCGCGCTGTTCATCGCACATGAAGTCTTCATCGGCAGACGGACGGTAAGTTGGATCAAGTATGAGCTGGTCGAAACTGTTCGATCGCGGCTCGTATACGTCTATTAGAGCGGTAGCCATTACACCCTCCCCGACACGCACGCCGCCGCTGCCGCACCGGCGACCGGTTTGGCCGGAGGCGATAAACAGGACATTTCCGACACTTAAGGCGGAAAACCGATATCCCCAAGTGGCCTATAGTTAAGCCAAGTTGGCTTAACAATAACTGACTCATATCGACTGTGTCGAAAAGGGCGGCTTGTTGCGCGAAAAGCGCAGCTTGTGAGCACATTGCGCTGCGGGCATAGGGCCACAATGCGGATTTTGCTTACCAATGACGACGGAATTCACGCGCCCGGCTTTGCCGTGCTGGAGCGCGTTGCTGCAAGCCTTTCGGACGACATTTGGGTCGTGGCGCCCGCCGAAGAGCAATCGGGCGCCGGCCATTCGCTTACTTTGTCGCGGCCGATCCGCCTTCGCCGGCTCGGCGAGCGGCGCTTTGCCGTCGCCGGCACGCCAACCGACGCAGTCATGCTCGCCTTTGGACATGTCATGAAGGACTCCCCGCCCGATCTCATATTGTCCGGGGTCAATCGCGGTGCCAATCTGGCCGAGGACGTAACCTATTCGGGAACGGTCTCCGCCGCGATGGAAGGCGCCCTCTCTGGCGTGCGCTCGATTGCCTTGAGCCAGGCTTATTCACGCGAGGGCATGGGCGACACCGTGCCGTTCGCGGCGGCCGAGGCGCTGGCCGCGCAAGTCATCGCGCCCTTGCTGGATCAGCCATTTGTCCCGCGCACGCTGATTAACGTCAACTTCCCCGCATTGCCGGCCAATGCGGTGAAGGGCGTGCGCGTGTGCCGTCAGGGCTTCCATGACTTCGGCCGACTGCGCATCGTCGAGCGGACCGACCCGCGTGGTTACCCATATTTCTGGTTCGGGCTTGCACCGACTGCACCAAGCCCAGGCCATATCACCGATCTTGAGGCAGTCGCTGACGGCTTCATCTCGGTGACGCCACTGCATCTCGACCTCACGCATGATGAGGCCCTTGCCGACCTGTGTAGCCGCTTCCCTATTATCAACGAATAAAGTTCCATCATTATCGACGAGTGGAGCGACTGGCGCGACACCGCTACCGCGCCTGCACCTCTCGTTAACCCTCACTCGGTTAGTTGGGAATATCGACTAATCAAGGGCTTGGGAGGGATAATGACGTCATATTGCCGACTCGCTGCCATTTCCGCCCTCCTCGCCTTGCCTGCCGCAAATGCGGTCGCGCAGTCTAGCTTGCCTCGAATGCTATACTCTCGTGGTCCGGTCAGTTCGCAGTCCGTCAGCGGCGAACTTCTTGCTCGCCACAATGTCGAGAGGCGCCAGCGCGGTGTTGCGGCCCTGACATGGGACTCGGGACTTGCCGAGGGCGCTCAGGCCTATGCCAACGAACTTGCCCAACTAAATCTCCTGCGCCACTCACCCAGAAGCGGTCGGCGCGGCATCGGCGAGAATCTGTGGATGGGGACGCGAAACTATTTCTCGCCTTCCCGGATGGTCGCCGACTGGGCTTCCGAGCGCTCGATGTTCCGCCCGGCCGACTTCCCTGCGGTAAGCACGACCGGCAATTGGGCCGACGTCGGTCATTACACCCAGATCATCTGGCCAGGCACCCAGCGCGTCGGTTGCGCGATCGGCCGTTCCGCAAGTTCGGATATCCTCGTGTGCCGCTACTGGCCCTCGGGCAATATCGATGGACAACGCGTCTACTGATCTTTCTGGGCTTGGGTTAATACGCGCGTTACACGCCAGTCGACATGCGAAGTCCTCGCATGCGGCGCAGAAATGGTGACCGCAAATGGAATGGGCTGGCCTCAAGCTCGAACTTGCCCGCATGCTGTTCGACAAGGACGCACTCCATATCTACGCCGCCCTCGCCATCCAGGTCGCGGCAGCGAAACTGTCCCGCCGCTCGCTTGGCCACGTCCTGCCCTGGCTTACCGTATTCGGGCTTGAGCTCGTCAACGAAGCGATCGACCTTGCCCGGGGCGGCGAGCCGAGGCTGATGCCATGGCAAGTCGTCGGCGGAGTCCACGACATCATCAACACGATGTTGCTGCCCACTATCCTTTTGCTGCTGTGTCGGCTGGACCCGACCTTATTCCATTGGGACGGCGGACAGGGTCGACGCCGAAAGACTAAGGCCGTCAGCCCATATTCTCGCGCTGCCAAGCCTGGAACATTAGCACCGACCATAGCGCCGGTGTCGAATCCCTCCGGCCCGACAGATGATCCTGCCAGCGGCGTTGGACGATATTCGCATCGAACCACCCCTGTTGACCCATCGCTGTCGGATCGAGGAGTTCCTCGGCCCACGGGCGAAGCGGACCCTTGATCCACTCGCCGACCGGCACTCCGAACCCGGCCTTGGGC
>JALYRC010000075.1 GCA_030855555.1 Pseudomonadota bacterium | reverse complement strand
CTGCGATGTGAGGTTGATACCCTTTACGACCGTGGACGGAGGGATGCCAGTGGCGATGACCGCTATGGGTGGAAAGCGGACATCAAGTTTGGCGCTTAAACGAGTGAGTGACCCGTGTGAAAAACATCAAAGCTGAAAGTATGCTGAGCGCTAAAACAGAACCGATGCCACGCAGCAGGAGAAGGCGCTCGGCTTCGGTTCCCGCATGTCCCCCGAAGCTACCAACCGCAAAGCCAATCGCGAGGCAGAAACCAGCAGCGCGAGCTTGCCCTGCAAATCCCAGTAAGCGGACAACGGCCCATCCCAGTGCGCCGTAGATAAAAACGTTTCCGCAGACGGTGGCGAGTGTCATCATAAGACTGCGATTTCTCTCGAACTAATTCGCCGTTCTAATGCGTCGCTCAATGTCCGCAAGGGGTCGAAAGCGGACATGCAAGAAATCGGTGCCAGCGTCTTCCCTTCCCGTGCCGAGCGCGGCAGAGGTTTGTCATGACCAACGACCCACTTTACCGCCGCGGGGTTGGCGTGATGCTGCTTAATGCCGACAATCTCGTGTGGGTCGGGCGGCGGATCGATAATCGCGACGAGGCGTGGCAAATGCCGCAGGGCGGGCTCGACAAGGGCGAGGAGCCGTGGGCGGGGGCTCTGCGCGAGCTTGAGGAGGAGACGGGGATCGACCCAGAGTTGGTCGAGAAGATTGCCGATCATCCGCAGCAACTGACTTATGACATCCCCGAAGCAATCGCGATGAAGCTGTGGAAGGGCAAGTATCGCGGCCAAGTCCAGGACTGGTATCTGGCGCGCTTTCTGGGGACGGACGCTGATATCGACGTCGCAACCAAGCATCCCGAATTTTCGCACTGGCAGTGGGTCGAGCCGAAGCTGCTGCCCGAGCTGATCGTGCCCTTCAAGCGCGACATGTACCGGGCGATCCTGGATGGGTTCGCGGCGCATTTACCTTCATTGCGAGACTGACAATGCAATCCAGTGCGCGTGTGTGGCAATTCCACTGTGCCCGCGCTAGGCAGCGACGGCATGGAGCGGCTGACATCATTTGAGCGCGATTGCGTCGAGCAGGCCGCCGCAACGCCGATGCTTGGTCGGGTCGAGAATTGGGCCGCAATCAACTCGGGATCGCGCAATCTTGATGGGCTGAAGCGCATTGCGGCCGACTTGGCCGATGCTTTCTCGGCGCTGCCCGGCAGGCTTGACCTGCTGGACCCCGCACCGGTCGAGACGGTCGACGAGGCGGGCAAGCGCGTGGACGTTCTCCACGGCCAGAATATCCGACTTGCCGTTCGTCCCGAAGCGCCGCTGCAATTGCTTTTCACCGGCCATATGGACACCGTCTTCGGAGCCGACCACGCCTTCCAGGGCATGCGCTGGCTGGACGAAGGGGTGCTCAACGGTCCCGGGGTCGCCGACATGAAGGGGGGGATTGCGGTGATGCTTGCAGCGCTTTCTGCGGTCGAGAAATCGCCGATTGCGACCAGCATTGGCTATGAGGTCATCCTCAATTCGGACGAGGAGGTCGGGTCGCTCGGTTCGGCCGATCTCATCAGCCGTGCCGCCGCGGGCAAGCGCGCCGCGCTGACATATGAGCCATCGGCGCTGCCCGACGGGACATTCGCCGGCGCTCGTCCAGGGAGTGGCAATTTCAGTTTCACGGTTACTGGCAAGTCGGCGCATGCCGGTCGCAATCCACAGGACGGGCGCAATGCGCTGGTTGCCGCCGCCGACCTTGCGCTTCGGCTGAAGGCGGGGATGCGCGAGGGGCTGTCGGTCAATCCGGCAAGGATAGATGGTGGCAGCCCGAACAATGTCGTGCCCGACCTCGCGGTGCTGCGCGTGAATTTGCGCCCTCTCAGCCTTGAGGATCAGGCAGCCGCGCAAATGTTGATTGAAACCTCGGTAGCGGAGGTCGCGGCCGAGCATGATGTCGCGATTGCGATCCACGGCCACTTCGCACGTCCGCCCAAGCCCATGACTCCAGCGCTCGAGTCCTTGTTCGGCGTCGTCCGCCAAGCCGGTGCCGACCTTGGTCAGCCGGTCGCCTGGCAATCGACTGGCGGCGTATGCGATGGCAATAATATCGCCGCCTGCGGGGTTCCCGTGATCGACACGATGGGCGTGCGCGGGGGAAGCATTCATTCGATGGAGGAATTTCTGATTGTCGCCAGCCTGTCCGAGCGTGCCGCACTGTCCGCGCTCACCATCCTTCGGCTGGCCGGGGAAAGCCGATGAGCTGCCGCATCCGCGCGGCGCGGCCGGACGATGCCCAGGCGCTGTACGACCTCGCCAAGCTGACCGGCGGCGGGTTCACTAACCTGCCCGCCGACAAGCCCACGCTCGAGGCCAAGCTGGCGCGCTCGGAAATGGGTTTCTCGCGATCGGGCGAAGCACCGGCCGACGATTTGTATGTCTTCATCCTTGAGGATCATGACACCAAGGCCGTCCGGGGGACGTGCCAGGTCTTCGGGCAGGTTGGCGTCGATCGCCCCTTCTTCAGCTACCGACTGTCGACGCTTACGCAGAAGAGCGAGGAACTGGCGCGCATCTTCCGCAATCAGACGCTGACCCTGACCACCGACCTTGAAGGCTCTTCCGAAGTCGGGGGGCTGTTCCTTCATCCCCACGAGCGCGCCGGCGGGCTGGGAATGCTGCTTGCGCGAAGCCGTTATCTGTTCATCAAACAGCATCGCCCACGCTTTGGCGGGCGGGTACTGGCGGAGTTGCGCGGCGTGATGGACCAGGCCGGCAATTCGCCTTTCTGGGACGCGCTTGCCGGGCGCTTCTTCGGGATGAGCTTTCCCGAAGCGGACGACTTCAACGCGGTTCACGGGACCCAGTTTATTGCCGACCTGATGCCGAGGACTCCAATCTATGTCGCCATGCTGCCCGAAAGCGCCAAGGCTGTGATGGGCCAGCCGCACCCGACCGGCCGCGCTGCACTGAAGATGCTTGAGAATGAAGGCTTCACCTTCGACTGCTTCATCGACATTTTCGATGGCGGTCCGACGGTGACGGCGGCGACCGACAGCATCAAGACCGTCAGGGAGGCCGACTGGATGCGGATCGCGGGCGAGAGCGACGGCGGCGGACAGACGATGATGCTGGCCTGCGGGACCTTTCACGACTTCGTCGCTTGCTATGCGCAGGTCGTTCGCACTGACCGTGGCGAGTTGCTGATCGATTCCAAGGCGATGGCGATGCTGAACGCCGAGCCCGGTGACCGCGTGCTTGCGGTAGCCCGCTGATGGCCGGCAAGCGATACGGGATCGTCGAGATCAACTTCGACGGGATCATCGGGCCAAGCCATAATTATGCCGGCCTCAGCCTCGGCAATCTCGCCTCGGCGCGCAACGCGGGCGATGTGTCGAGCCCGCGCGCGGCGGCACTGCAAGGGCTCGAGAAGATGCGGTCCAATTTGCGCCGCGGTCTTGTCCAGGGGCTGTTCGTTCCTTTGGCGCGACCTGCGGTGCACTGGCTAGACGCCCTTGGAACGACCATAGCAAAGGCTGAGCCTGCCATCGCCGCCAATGCGATGAGCGCATCGCCGATGTGGGCCGCCAATGCCGCAACGGTTAGCCCCGCGCCCGACACCGCCGACGGCAAGTGCCATCTGACCGTCGCCAACCTGCGGACCATGCCGCATCGCAGCCACGAATGGCCCGGCACGCTGGCGCAGCTCAAGCTGGCATTCGCGCATGAGGCGTTTGCGGTTCATGGCCCGGTGCCCAGCGCGTTCGGGGACGAGGGCGCGGCAAACCACATGCGGCTTGCGGCGGCACACGATGCTCCCGGCGTTGAAGTGTTCGTTTATGGACTGGCCGGAGGCGCATTCCCCGCGCGCCAGCATATCGAGGCGTCGAAAGCGGTTGCTCGGCTTCATGCGCTCGACCCCGAACTGGTCTTGTTCGCGGAACAATCCGAAGAGGCAATCGCCGCCGGCGCGTTTCACAATGATGTGGTCGCGGTGGCTAATGGCCCAATATTATTCGCCCACGAGCAGGCATTCGCGGACAAGGAGGCGCTGGTCGACGCGTTGACCAAGCGCGTCGAAGGGTTTGAATATATCGAAGTCACTGCCGCCGACGTCCCGCTCGCCGACGCGATAAAGTCCTATCTGTTCAATGCACAGTTGGTCACTAAGCCGGACGGGGGGACGACCCTGGTCGCGCCGACCGAGTGCCGCGACACCCCCTTGGTCAAGGCCTGGCTTGATCGCCACCTCGCCTCGAACGGCCCAATCCGGCAGGTCGATTATGTCGATGTGCGTCAATCAATGGCCAATGGCGGCGGCCCGGCCTGCCTCCGGCTGCGCGTGGCGTGCAATCCTTCGACCGTCGATCCCCGTTTCCTGGTCGATGAGCAGAAGCTCGACCGTCTCGCCGAGGTAATCGGCGCGCACTGGCCGGAACAGATTGCGGCGCGCGACCTCTCCAACCCGCTGCTGGTCGACAAGATTGTCGCCGGCCGCGCAGCATTGCTCAAAGCACTTGACCTCGTCGAACTTTGAGTCGGAAAAATTGACAGTCGGCGAGGCGAATTAATTCCGAAATGGCGGAACGCGGGGATTGGCATAACGTTTGCTTTACCATGTCCATGCGCCCACGCCTTGCACGCCTGTTCACGATCAAGACCCGCACCGAAGCATTGTTTCTGACCTACGCGATCGCCGTGGGCGCGATTGAGCGTGGGCTTCACTATATGGAACAATATCCGGGCTATGCCGGCTTCGTGCTGGCATTTGCCTGTCTCGGCGTGCCGTTCATTGCCGGCGCCAAGTTGATCGACTCGGTCAAGAAGCCGCCGGTTCCCGCGCGGGCGCCGGTGGTGCCGCTTCGCCGCCGCGAAGCACCCCGCTTCGGTGGAATTCGATCAAGTGGTGGCAGGATAAACCGCGGATCGGCGCAGCGCGCTTCGCGCCGCAGAGATTGATCCGCTTCGTCGATTGAATATTCAGGCGGCGCTGGGCCGGGCGGAAGATCGGCCGCGATGGAAGATGCCCGCGCTCGACGTCCGACGGTAGCTCTCGGCCAGCGGCAAAGCGGTCGCGCAGAACCCGCATTCGGCGAGCGAACGACCGACATACCAGTGCGTGCGGCCGCAGCCGGGGCAATTGTTGACCTCATTCTCGCGATAGACCGCGTGATATCCGCGCTTGGCGAGATCGAACCCGTGACTCGACGTGAGCATTTAATTCTCCAATCGATAGTCGAACGAGCGATGAGTGGTTGGGTTTCAGCGGCGAAGTGATTCTTCCTCCCTGTTGCCTTCGTGCCACGACCTCTTAGCCAGCAACTTCAACCTACTGCATTCGAACATTAACCATCGCTTCACCTTTAGATGGCATCACGGTCGCGCCTAATCGTCGAATTGCGGGAGTGGCCCGATGGAGTCGAATTACCGTTTCTATATGCGTCGCGCCTGCGAAGAGCGGACCGCGGCGCAGCGCGCAATGACCGAGCAGGCCCGCATTTGGCACGCCAAGCTAGCGCAGGATTTCGCCGAACGCGCCGCAACCAGCGAAGCTGTCCTCGCCTTCACTGCCTGAACTTACCGCTTCGGAAAAATCAGAAAGCCGTGGATTGCGCGGTTTTAACGACTGACGGCGCGCGCGATGCGCCGACCGTGGATCCAGGCATTATTGCGGCCCAGAGTGAGGACCGGTTCGAAGCGGCCCACGCCCACTGCGCGCAATGGCGCTGGGGTGCGATCGTCCAGCGCGTAGAACTCGCCCCCGATTCGCACGAGCAGCAGTGTATCCGCACCGCGCAGTCGGTCGCGCCCGACGCTGAGATAGATGTCGCGCGGAGCGAAGCCGGCTGCCTTCAGCACCTGCATCTTGAGGATTGCGATATCTTCACTGTCGCCCTGGCCGCGCGTCAGCGTTTCGCCGGCCTGCGCCCAATAGTCGGAGGTGCCATAGGTATCCAGATCGCGCTCCCAGCGAATGCGCCGACTGATGTCGCTATGGACCGTGGCCAGCCGAACCAGCGGGTCGGAGCCTGATTCCACTGCGGAAGCAGCAAGCGCCTTGACGCGCTCATCATATTGGTCCGCGGCCGATACGCGACGCCAGCGCGCGCCATAAGCGGTAACTCCGGCATCGAGCGCCACGGTGCCAAAGATATCCGGGCTGCTCGGTACGCTTGGTCGAGCGTCGACGGTGATCGTTCCAAGGTCGAGTGGAGCAAGGCGGTCGCCGGGCACAGCGGCATCGATCGGCGCAGTGCCCCATAACATCGAAAAAGCCAAAGTCAGGACCGCAAGGCGCATCTGCTTTTCCCCATAGATTGGAGGTAAAGCTGCGATGCTCGTTTCATTAACGGAACAGTATTAATGCAGTTACCGTAATATTAATCAAGGATAGTGGCTGGCGAGTAACATGGCCCTTATTGATTTGGTCTCCTGCTGCCGAAGAAGTAAACTATTACCAATGCTTTAACCCTCGCCTTTAGCATTATCTTTGCCCCGCCCTGCGAAATAAGCGGTCATGAACCAGGCCGCCCGCCATATTCTCTGCGCCGGACTTGCAAGCGCCATGTGGATCGCCACAGCCGCTCCGGCCAGCGCGCAGGCCTTGTCGCGCGGCTCGGCCGAGAAGAGTGAAGCAATCCTTGGAGCGCCGAGCAGCCTGGCATCGATCATCGCCGCCCAGTCGGGGGGTGCATCCGTTGCTGCGCTGCCGAAATTGGTCCCGGCACTCCTTGAACAAGCGACGACCCCGCAGATGCTGGCAGCTGTCCAACCGGTCATCAACACCACCGCTTCGCTTGATCGCCCCGACGTGTTCAACAGCGTCGCGGTGCCTGTCGTTCGCACGCCGCTGGACGAGCGCTGGAGCCGGGTCGAAAACTCGGCTGTCATTGGCAAGGCGGCACGTTTCGCTGCCGCGCTGCGCGGGCAAGACCAGCGGGTGCAGCTCGAGGCCGTAAACCGCTACGTCAACGCCAGTATCGCTTTCGTCGATGACAGTCGGCAGTACGGAGTTGTCGATAAGTGGGAGACGGCGAACGCCGCGTTGGCGAGCGGGCGCGGCGACTGTGAAGATTATGCCATCGCCAAGCTCGCGATGTTGCGACGCGCCGGGTTTGCCGATCGCGACCTTTATTTCGTCGTGTTGAAGGATCTTGTCCGCCGCGCCGACCATGCGGTGCTTGTCGTGCGCAGCGAGGGGCGTTTCCTGGTCCTCGACAATGGCACGGAAACTATAGCGGATAGCGCAACGATCCGCGATTACCGACCGATCCTGACCTTTACTGCCGGACAGCGCTTCACCCATGGCTATCGCCGCTCGACAACTCCGCCGATGATCATGGCTTCAGGTGGCGTCACCCGTACGGCGGGTGAACCGGCAATCGCTACAGCGGCAGGAACGCCTTCGTCGCCACTCGCTTCGCGCTAGCGTTCGCGAAGGGCGTCGCTGCGGGCTCTCATCACCGGCTTGAGCAAATAACTCAGCACGCTCTTCTGCCCGGTAATGATTTGCGTATCGGTCATCATGCCGGGCGTGATCGGTAGCCGGCGCCCGCCCGCATCGAGATAGGAGCGCGTGGTTTCGACAATGACGTTGAAATAGGCCTCGCGCGTGGCTTCGTCATAGATGCTGTCGGCCGAGACTTGCACGACACGGCCATCGAGACCGCCGTAGCTCGAGAAATCATAAGCGGTCACTTTGACCAGCGCCTTATCGCCAACCTTGATGAAGGCGATATCTTTTGGCGTGACTCGCGTCTCGACGAGCAACTTGTCGCCCATTGGCACGATTTCCATAATTTTCTCGCCGGCCTGAACAAAGCCGCCGATGGTCGTCACCTGTACGTCGTTGACCACGCCGTCGACTGGGGAGCGCAATTCGGCCTTGCTTACCCGGCCGCGTGCACCGCGCAGGGATTCCTGATTGACCGCGATCTTCTGGGTAACCTGGCTACGTTCATTAAGCGCTTCCTGGCGGAAGCTGAATTGCGCTTCGCTTGCCTGGCTCATTGCTTCGCTGACCGCGGCGCTCGCCCGCCCGGCCTGTTCGCGTGCCGCTGCAATCCGTCCCTGAATGTCGATGACCTCGCGGCGTGCGGTCATCAATTCGGTCTGGGGGACGATATTCTTTGCCGCCAGCGGTTCGAGCATCGCCACCTGCTTGGCAGCAAGGCTGAGGCTCCCCTGGAGGCTGTTGATCGTTGCATTTGCTTCCGCGACCTCGCGCCGGCGCTGCTCGGCGGAGGAGCGCAGTGCCGAAACACGGCTGCCGAGTGCCTGGCGGCGGACCGCGCTCAGTGCAGCCTCATCGCTGCCCATTGCTCCCGTGGCACCGCCGCCCTCGCCTGCAAGCCGGGCGGCCCGCTCGGTCAGCGACCGCGTTTCGGATTCGATCTGGCCAACTGCCGAAGTGGATTGGGTATCGTCGAGCCGGGCAAGCAATTGGCCTCGGCTGACGCGCTGTCCTGATCGCACGAGGAGTTCGCTGATTGTCGCTGGCTCGGCCGCCTGGATCAATTGCACCTTGCTTGAAGGGATTACCTTGCCCTGCCCCATGGTCACTTCATCGACCTGCGCGAGCATCGCCCACAGGATGAACAGCGCGAACCCGACCGCGACCGCGACAATGATCAGGCGGGCCCCGGTAAGCGGCTGACGTCGGCGCCGGGAGCGGCGGCCATGCTCGGCAGGCATGGGGGTGGAAAGCATGGCGATATACCTTGATTAACGAGCTGCGTTCAGCGCGGGCGCCGAAGACATTGGTTCGTCCTTGTCAGCTGCCGGCGCAAGCTGTTGTTTTGCAACGTCGCGGCTGGCGACAGCCGTCTCGCGCGGATCGGGGATGGTGAGTGTCCAGCCCTTGGTGGTGTCAAGCAGGCCGCCGACATCGTTCACAGCGCGCGCAATCGGCGGCCCGGCCGCAATCGCTACGTTCGTTTCGGGAAGAGCGGCGGGCGCTCCGGGCAGGCCAGGGAGCGCTGCGCGAATGATCGGGCGCATCCCGGCGGGATCGCTCGGCTCGCCAATGTAGCGCCCCGAGAATGCGGCGGGGAGACCCCAGGCACCGGGCCAGCGGTAAAAGATGTGCGCGCCAAGCTTTGCGACCTTGGCAAGCATCGGCGCCCATCGCGGAGAGACGTAATCGGCATGATAATGCGTCGCCGACCCGACGGTCGGTTCGACGTACCCGGCAAGCGCCGCGGCGGCGATTTCATGTGCCTCGCGCCACGCGCTGGCTTGCGGAGCGCGGTTAAGTGCGCCGTCGCACACGAAGCTGAACTGGCACACCGGGGTCGAATTGCGCTGGTAGACGACGCTGCAGACCGATTTGGGATAAGCGGGATGACGCATGCGGTTGAGAATGACCTGCGCGACAGCGCGCCGCCCGGC
This sequence comes from Pseudomonadota bacterium, assembly GCA_030855555.1. Taxonomy (GTDB): domain Bacteria; phylum Pseudomonadota; class Alphaproteobacteria; order Sphingomonadales; family Sphingomonadaceae; genus Sphingomicrobium. The sequence goes on along the minus strand of JALYRC010000075.1, from coordinate 9,251 downwards.
CATCGGCTCGAAGCCCGCCTCATAATAGACCGCCTGGGTCAGGCACAGCAAGGCGCGGCGGTGATCGAGACTGTCGCTGGCAATGTCGAACGGCCTGGCAAGTGCGATTGGTCCCGCGTTAAATGGCATTGCGGCATTGATGAGCTTGGCCTCTTCGCCGACCGCCTTGACAGCAGTCACGCCATCTCCGCTGGTCGCTTCGATCAGCGCTGCGGCGCGAGCCGGGGGGATCGTGACGGTTACGGCCGGACGTGCGTCCGCGCGCGGCCCGCCGATCAGCAGCAGCGCGGCGAAAAGCGCCAGCACCAGCAGGCCGAGCGCGCTTATACCCCACGGCAGGCGATTGGCATCGATGTTGGCGCGAAGGTTGGCGACAGTCATTGCCCTGTCTCCTGTTTGACGGCGGCACTGAGGCGGCCGAGCACTTCGTCGCGCGGTCCGTCGGCAAGGATGCGGCCGCCGTCGATGACGATCAGGCGGTCGCAGATACTCAGCATATTATGGCGGTGGGTCGACACGAGCAAAGTCTGGTCCGGCGCAAGGGCGGTCCGCAAATGCTCGATGAAATATGTCTCGGTCTGGGTGTCCATCGCGCCGGTCGGCTCATCGAGGAACAGCATCTTCGACGGCGTCACCAATGCCCGCGCAAGCAACAGCAAGGATCGCTGCCCGCCGGACAGGCGCGAACCGCGCTCGCCAACCTGAAGGTCGAACCCCGCCGCGTCACGCGAGAGGAAGATGTCCGCGCCCGAGCGCACGACGGCGTCGATCAGCTGCTGGTCCTCGGCGCGCGGTGCGCCAAGCATGAGATTGTCACGCACCGTTCCCGAGAACAGATCCGCATCCTGGCCGACGAAGCGAAACGCTTCGCGCAACTGGTGGGGATGATATTGCCGGCTGTCGGTGCCATCGACATTCATGACGCCGTCGGTTGGCGCGTAAAGTCCGCACAATATGCGACCCAGCGTCGACTTGCCCGAAGCGACCCGGCCGATAATGCCGATGCGCTCGCCGGGCGAAAATTTGAGGTCGATCTCCGACAGGCTGTCGCGCGATGCACCGGGGTAGCGGAAGCCGACCTTGGCCAAGGCCACATGGCCCTCGCGAATCTCGGGCACCATGCTCCGCGCGGCGGCATGGCGCTCGTCCGGAGCATCCATCATCGCCTGGAGGGAATCGAGGGTCGTCGTCGCTTGCTTGGCACGCGTAACGAGGAAGGCGAATTGGCCCATTGGCGCCATCGCCCGACCCGCCAGCATGACGATCGCGATAATCGCGCCCATCGTGATCTTGCCGTCATTGAACAGATAGAAACCGCCGATCACCAATCCGACGCTCATCAATTGCTGGGCGATCGAAGCGAGGTTCACCGCCACCGCCGTCAGACGGCGCATCCGCTCTTGAGTGATCGCCGACATCGACGCGTAACGGCGCCAACGTCCAAGCATCTGCCCTTCGGCGCGGACCGCCTTGAGCGTCTCGATCCCGCCGATGGATTCGATCAGGACCGAATGCTGGAGGCTTGAATCGGCCTGCGCATCGACTGCGGCGCGGCCCATCGCTTTTTGCAGGCTGAAGCCGGCAAGCAAGGTGAATGCGATCCCGACCAGCGGAACCATTACCAGCCATCCCGCCAGAACGGCAATGACGATAAGGAAGATAAGCATGAATGCGATGTCGACGATCAGCACCACGCTCGTCGATGCGAAGAAGTCGCGGACATGCTCATATTCGCTGATGCGCTTGGCAAAGGCACCGGTACTGCCCTGGCGCTCCGCCATTGGCAGGTTCATCACCTTCTCGAACAGTTTTTGCGAATAGCGCGCATCAAGCCGGCGGCCGATTTCGTCGACCAATTGCGAGCGCGCGAGGCGCAGGACCAGATCGAAGGCGAGCGCGAGCCCTACGCCGATGGCAAGCACCCACAAGGTCGGAACCGACTTGTTGGGGATTACGCGATCATAAACGTTCATCGTGAACAATGGCACGGCAAGCGCAAGCAGGTTGACGACCAGCGCCGCGAGCATCACCGGCCAGAATTCACGCCGGACCTTCCACACTTCCGACCAGAACCAATGCTGGCGGCGGACCTTGTCCCACGGCCGCTCGCCGGCACGCTCGCGCGTCGGGTCGGCTTCTACGACGACGGCCTCGCCGGTAAAGGCGGGCTCGATCTGGTCGAGCGCGACCCACATTGGCTCAGCGACGCCAGGCGCATAGATCAAGGCGTCGCCACCACTCAGTTCAAGCAGAACCGCGGCGCGATCGTCGGTTAGCTCGATAATCGCCGGCAGCTGCTGAAGACGCCAGCCTTTGAGCCCGCGATTGACCAGATTGCCGCGCATCCCGACCTGCTCGAGCGCAGGCTCGATCTGGTGGAATGGAAGCATTCCGCGGTCGGACAAAGCGAGCCCGGCGCGCAGGAGAACCGGCGATGACGGCCGGTCCGCCTGGCGCGCGAGGTAAGTGAGGCAATCGAGGACGGGGTCGACTTCGCGCGACGGTGCGCTTTGAAGCCAATGCATGAAACTCACATTCCGTCCCCTATTACCTTAACGCCCGCCGCTTGGCACGGGCGCCTCGGCAGTCGTCGGCTCGGCAGCCGCAGCTGCCGGTGCAATGCGCACGCCCGTCGCCATCGAGGCCGGAGGCCCCATGGCAGGCTGGGGCATGCTCGTTTCAAGCAAGTCGCGCGCCGGGATCGGGTTGACCCGATAGCGCGAACGCTCATCGCTATAAGCCTCGGTCGGCATGTTTACGCCAAGCGCCTCGATCAAGCGGTTTGTCGAAGCGAGCACGCGATATTGTGCGTACACCTTTGCAAAGCGCGCAGTCTCGATTTGCGCCAGGACATTCTGCCGCGTGTTTTGGGCGTCGAGGACGTCTAACAGCGAGCGCCGGCCGACGTTGAACTGTTCGCGATATGAAAGCAGCAGATCGTCCGAAACCCGGCCCTGCGTTTCAAGCTCGCCGACCAGTCGCGACTGATTGGAGAGACGGCTCCACGCAGTACGAGCATCCTCTTCGGCCTGGCGGGTTTGCGAGAATAAGCGCGCATGGGCTTCGTCGGCGCGGCGTGCCTGCTCGCGCACATTGGCGTTGTTGGTACCGCCATTGAACACCGTCCAGCGCATGACCGCCCGACCAAGCAGGTCGCGGGTCTTGCCTTCGAACCCGTCAATGTCGTGGCCGAAGCGTGCGCGGCCCTCGATATTGACGCGCGGGCCGCGCTGACCCTTGGCGACGTCGATCAGTTCGCGTGCTGCGGAAAGATCGGCAATCGCTTCCTGGACCCGGGGATTCTGGGCTCGCGCGAGCGCTTCGACTTCGCTCAGCGTGGCGGGCATTGCCGCCGAAAGGTCGGGCGGCATGGTCACGCTGTCGATCGGCGCGCCGGTCAAATTCTGGAACTGGATGGAGGCCGTATCGAGGTCCTCGCGCGCTTCGGTTACCCGAGCACGCGCCGACTGAAGGCGCTCTTCGGCCTGTTGCTGGTCGGCGATCGAGATCGATCCCTTCGACACGCCCTCGCGCAGATCCCCAGCAAGACGCTCATGGAATGAGGCATTGTCGCTAGCGATTGCGACCAGTCGCTGTTGCAGCAGATAATCGATATAGGCCCGCGACACGTTTAGTGCCACGAACTCGCTGCGTTCCTCGATCCGCGCTGCGGCACCATCGGTGCGGGCTGCCTGACGGCGAACCTCGGCCTGGCGCTCGCCGCTGTCGATGAACAATTGATCGACCGTCAAATCGGCTTCGAGCGGATAAAGCGTATCGTCGTCAAGCCCGATCCTGCGACGGCTGGGATTGCGCAATCCGCGCACGCCGCTCGATGTTTCGACCGACACGGTCGGAAGATAGCGGCCCTCCCCCTGGCGCCGCTCCTCACGCGTGGCTTCCTTATTGTGGATCGCCTGGCGGATGTCCGGATTGGTATTCAACGCAGCCTGGACTGCTTCACGCAAATCCACGGCAAAGGCGGGCGACGTGCTCAGCAGCAGTGCCCCCGGAACGATCAACGTCCAATGCTTTTTCATGTTTTCCCCTCTTCTGGTCTTTAAACGGCCGCCTGCCGTCCACCGGCAGGCCGTCGCTTCAATCTTAATTAGCCGTTGATCGCGGGCTGGACCGCGTCGTGATGAAACACGGCCATGTCCTGAGCCGTGGCGGCCACGTGCATGTCTGGCAAGCCACCGGCAGCCGCCATGTCCCAAGCCGGCACGCCTTCGCCGTGCTGGCTTGCAAGCTGGCCGAGCGCCGGATTCTCGTCGCTTCCGCTGCTCGAGAGCCGCGCAAGCAGTGCGTCGATGTCGGTGCCACCGGCGCCGCCCTCGAGCGTTTCGGCAAGCACCTTCTCAACGGCAATCCCGCGCTGGGTGCCGTTCGCGGCGTCCGCTTGTCCAATCGCGACCAGCGATTCGGCCGACGGCATGACAATCATTGGTGCGACCAGGCTGGCCGCAATGCTGTCCTGCGCTAGCGTTTCGGTGGGTGCGAGAAGGCTGCTCGATGCGGTGCCATCGTTCGCCGGAGTATCAAGCGCGGCCTGGACTGGTGCCGCTGAGCCGTCGGCGAAACCCTTCGAAGCCTGGCCAACAGTCGCGTCATTTGGCGCGTTGCCAAGCGCCGACTGGCTCACGCCGATCACGGCGCTGGCGTCCGTCGAAGCCAGTTGCCCCGTCGCGCTCCCCGAAGGAACTGCGATGCCGGATCCGCTGAGTGCTGACTCATGACCGGTCGCAGCCGCCTGACTTGCGACGAGCCCCATGGCCGCGACTGCCGCGGTCATCACTGCCGAACCGCTGGACGCAAGCGCAGCGCGCTGAGTCACATCGCTCGTCCGTTCGGTGCGGAATGCCGCATCGGCAAGCAGCCCGGTCGAGGTCACACCATTGTCGTTGACGTAGGTATACCGCCCTTCACCCGCAATCGTGACGTCTCCGCCGGCGGCTGACGAAGCAACCCCGTTGGAGACCAGGTCAATGCTGACGATCCCGGCCTGGGTGAGGCTTTGCACCTCATTGGCATTGGCGACGCCGTCCGAATTGGCGTCGATCCACACCATGAACATGACGAAATCGGCATCGCTTGCGTCGAGCTGTTCGCCATATTGCGCATGCAGGGCTTCAAGGTCGGTTTGGCCATTTGCGCCAAACACGAACTCGCTCGCCCCCGATACGGTGCCGTTGGCGTCCGCATCGCGGACCAGGATCGCGTCCTTTGGTCCGACCCAGGCAGTGGCCTCGGCCAGGCCGTCGCCGTCATAATCGTAGGTGACACCCGCCGCGAGGCCGAGGAAGTCGACCCCGCCGCCGTCCATATCCAGCGCCACGGGTGACACTGCCGTGGAAGGTGAATTGGTAGTGGCAACATTGATGTTGAACGATCCCGTGACGGTATCGCCGTCGCCATCGGTGAAGGTCAGCGATACCGGGATGGTGCTGTTCACCGTGGTCGAGACTGTTCCAATTTCCGTGAGATCAATCTTCCCCGAGCCCGCGTTCGGCGCATAAATGTCTATCCATGCAATGTTTCCGCTCAGTGCGGTGATCGTTACCGAAGCGGTCGCGCCCGTGACATCGTAAGTCAGCGAGCCCCCGTTGGTATCACGTGCAACGAAGACGATCCGGTCGGAGGCAGAATAACCCACGAGATCGAAGTTGGCATAGGTAACGTTCGGCGCGGTGTAACCGGCCGGCGCGGACGGTGCGGGGCTTCCGCCAGGGCCGTCATAATCGTCTATCGCCCCGAAATCGAACCGCATGAATTCGCCAGTGGTGAAGTTGTTGTTGTTGACCCCCCACCCTGAGGTCGAGCCGTTGACGGTCTGATTGGTAAGCGAACTCGATGGCACCGTGTTGCCGGCCAAGAAGTTGCTTTCGCTGAAGGAGCCGGTGACCTGATAGCCGGTGACGAGCGCCAGGTTGGTGGTGCCCTGGCTGACGATCACGCTGCTGCTGGGACCAGCGCCGTAAGAGGTGCCGCTTCCGAGCAACGTGGAACTGGTCGCACCGTCAAGTGGCTGCAGCAGGTCGAACGTATATTGCCCGGACGTGCCCGCATTGGGGTCCACGGTGATAGTGAAGATGGCCGTTGTATCAGTTCCGCTGTCGAAGATGCCGTTCCCGTTCGAATCCCGGTATGCAGTGAGGACATTGCCCGTCTGGCTGGTGATCAGCTGGAACCCTCCCGACGTGACACCGGTCAGCGTGGGTGAAATCGTCACGCTCGCAAAGCCGTCCGCACCCTCTTCGAAGTTAAGCGTGCCGGTCGAGACCGCAGACGCGGGCACGTTATTCGCAGTCGCATTCTGGATCGTTCCCAACACCGGAATGTCGTCGACGATATTGACCGTGACCGTGCCGGTGCCGGTATCTCCGGTCGCATCGGTAACGCTGATCGCGATCGTGTCTGCAATCGGATTGACCTCACCCTGGCCCGAATGGGTCAATGGCGCCGACAGTGTGTAGCTATAACTGTAGGTGATGACTCCATTTACCGGGGCCGACACGGCGGTGATCGTAAGTATCCCTTGACCCGTATTCACGCTGCTGCTGACGCCGGTGATCGGGGTCCCGTCAAGCGTGAGGGTGTAGCTTTCGCCATTCGGATTGACCGTGAACGAACCGGTAGTGGTCTCGCTCGCGGAGCCATGCTGTACGCCATCGGCAAGGCCGTCTTCGTAGACCGTCGCTGCCGAGTTGCCGATCGCAGGAACGCCGACATTCTGGTTGAGAGTCACGACGAGCTGCGCCGTATCCACATCGCCGTCAGCATCCCGCACCTGATAGGTGAAGGTCTCGCTCCCTACGTTGGTCGGGATCGACGCGGTGGTCAGCGTATAGGTGTAGCTGCCATTGGGGTTGATCACGAGGTTGCCATAGGTACCAGTGATCGTCGTGGCGCCTGTGACGCCCGTCATCGAGCCGCCCGCAGCTTCGGTGCCGATGCGAACGCCAACAATCGTGCCCGGCGTATCCGCGCCGATCACATCTGCGCCGCCCGGGTTGCCGTCGCCGCCCGCGCCCGAGATCACATTTCCGCCAGTGCTGTTGCCAAGGCCCTCGGTAACCGCATCGCTGTCGTCATGCGCCGCCACAATGTCGTCGACGATGCTGACCGTGATGGAGCCGGTCCCGGTATCCCCGGTCGCATCGGTGACGCTGATCGCAATCGTATCCGCGATCGGGTTCACCTCGCCCTGACCCGAGTGGGTCAGCGCGGCCGATAAAGTATAGCTGTAGCTGTAAGTGATGACTCCATTTACCGGGGCCGATACGGCGGTGATCGTCAGCACCCCCTGGCCTGTATTCACGCTGCTGCCCACGCCGGTGATCAGGGTCCCGTCGAGCGTGAGGCTGTAGCTTTCGCCATTCGGGTTGACCGTGAACATACCAGCTGTGGTCTCGCTGGTCGAACCGTGCTGGACGCCATCGGCAAGGCCGTCTTCGTAGACGGTCGCTGCCGAATTGCCGATCGCAGGAACGCCGGCATTCTGGTTGAGAGTGATGACGATCTGCGCCGCGTCCACATCGCCATCGGCATCCCGCACCTCATAGGTGAAGGTTTCGCTCGTGACACTGGCCGGGATCGACGCGGTGGTCAGCGTGTATGTGTAGCTGCCGTCTGGGTTGATCACGAGGTTCCCGTAGGTGCCCGTGATTGTCGTGGCGCCTGTAACGCTGGTTATCGAGCCGCCCGCTGCTTCGGTACCGATGCGAACGCCAACGATCGTGCCCGGCGTATCCGCGCCGATCGTGTCTGCGCCGCCCGGGTTGCCGTCGCCGCCAGCGCCCGAAATTACGTTTCCGCTAGTGCTGTTACCAAGACCCTCGGTGACCGCATCGCTGTCGGCCCGCGCGGTCGGAACGTCGTCGACAATGTCGATGACGAGGCTGGTCGAGGCCGGATCGCCATCGCTGTCGGTGACCGTGATCGCGAACGTGTCGGTCTCCGCCACGCCTGCAACGTCGGTGGTGACCGCAGTCAGCGTGTAGGAGTAAGTGTAACCCGCCGCCGGCGAGCCGGTGATGGTCAGCACGCCAAGCGCGGTCGTTACCGTCCCGCCATTGGTGACGTTCTGGCCATTGACGGTGAGGCTTGCGACCGTGTCGTTGCCGGTCGTGATGACCAACGCGCCCGCCGCAGTCTCGGCAGTGCTCGACGGGTTGGAGCCAACCCCGAGCGCCTCTTCGTCGACGCTCTGGTCCGAGCCCTGCGCAATGAGGATCGTCGGCGCCGAGTCGGCAAGCAAGGTGATCGTGACGGTCGCAACCGAAGGATCGCCGTCGCCGTCGATGATGCGATACTGGAACGTCACCGTCCCCGTCTGGCCCGCCGAAGGATTGTAGGTGAACGTGCCGTTCGCATTGTCGACCAGCGTGCCAGCAGTCTGACCCGCCGTAACACTCAACGAGCCCGCAACCAGCTCGACGCCAGTGTCGAGGTTCACCCCGTCGGCACCGAACGTGTCATTGGCAACCACATTGACCGTGATGCTCGCATTCTCGGCTGCCTGGGTCTGGCTGTCGTCGCGCGCGGTCGGAACGTCGTCGACGATGTCGATACGCAGCGTTGCCGTAGCAGCATCGCCATCGCGATCGGTAATCGAGGCGGTGAACACTTCACGCGCCGAGTTGCCGGAACTGTTGTCGCTAAGCGTGTAGCTATAACCGATTAGGCCATTGGATATGCTGGTAACGGTGAGGACCCCGAAGGTCCCGGCGATGGTCTGTCCGATGGCAGTGACTGGCACGCCATTGATAGCGATGACAAAAGGCGCATCGGCTGCTTCGAAGACAATTGTCCCGACTGTGCTCTCGGCGGTCGAGGCACTGTTCGAACCTGCGGGTTCCGCTCCACGCGCAGGGAGCGCGCTTTCGCTCACGCTTACCGTGGCATCCGTAACCCCCAGCTGACCGGGGGTTTGGATGAGAATAGTTGGCTCGCTATCCCTGTCGAGGTCGAACAAACCTTCTTTGAAGTCTGGCAGTAAAGTAACAAGCTCGGTCGGCGGAATGAGGTCGCCAAGCGCGACACCCGGGTCGAGCGGACCAACGGCAATTTCGAAATTTCCGCCGCCCGACTGCGGAACACCGGCTGCAGGGCGGATTTCGCTGTCGATGAGCAATGCGGCAAGGTTGGTCGCTGGAACTTCGACGTCGCCAAGCACGAGCCGCGGAACGAACACTGCGCCATCGACGATGACCATTTGCGTACCGTCGGGCAGGTCGATGACTAGATTGCGG
>JALYRC010000042.1 GCA_030855555.1 Pseudomonadota bacterium | reverse complement strand
GACGAACTCGCCAAGACCCATTTCGAGCATGAATGCATTGCCTTCAAGACAGTGTGCGGGGTAGGCCGCAAGCAGATCACCTTCGACAAGGTCCCACTCGACGTCGCTACCGAATATGCGGCGGAAGATGCCGACATCACGCTGCGGCTGTGGCAGCGGTTGAAGCCGCGCATGGGGGTCGAAGGCGTCGCGCGCGTTTATGAAATGGTCGATCGGCCGCTAGCTGCGACCATCGCCCGGATGGAGCAGCGCGGAATCAAGGTCGATTGCGATTATCTGGCGAAGCTGAGCGGCACCTTCGCCACCGAAATCGCCAAGCTTGAAGAACAGGTTTTCGAGGCTGCGGAAGGTCCTTTCACGATCGGGTCGCCGCAACAGCTTGGCCTCGTGCTGTTCGAACGGCTTGGGCTCAAGGGCGGACGCAAGGGCAAGAACGGCCAATATTCGACCGACGTGACGGAGCTCGAGCGGCTCGCGGGCGAGGGCATTCCCGTGGCACGCCTGATCCTCGAATGGCGCCAGCTGAGCAAGCTCAAGTCGACCTACACCGACGCGCTCCAGGCGCAGATCAACCCCGACAGCGGACGAGTCCACACCAGCTTCAGCCTGTCGGGCGCGCAGACTGGACGGCTGTCATCGACCGAACCGAATCTGCAGAACATTCCGATCCGCACGGAAATCGGGCGCCAGATCCGCAACGCTTTCGTCGCCGCGCCCGGACATGTGCTGATGAGCGCCGATTACAGCCAGATCGAACTGCGGCTGGCAGCGCACATGGCGGACGTTCCGCAATTGAAGGATGCCTTCGCCCGCAAGGAAGACATTCACAACATGACCGCCGAGGAGTTGTTCGGATCTGTCGATCGCGAGACGCGCAACAAGGCGAAGACGATCAATTTCGCAATCCTCTACGGTATTTCCTCATGGGGCCTTGCGGGTCGGCTGGGCGTGTCGCGGGAGGAGGGCAAGTCGATCATCGACCGCTACTTCCAGCGCTTCCCGGGGATCCAGAATTATATCAACGAGACCACCGCCAGCGTTCGCGAGCATGGTTTCACCACTACCTTGTTCGGACGCAAGACCCACTTCCCCAACATCCGCTCGCCGCAACAGAATTTGCGCCAGGGCAGCGAGCGCGCCGCGATCAATGCGCCGATCCAGGGCACCAGCGCGGACCTTATAAAGCGCGCCATGAACCGCATGGACGCGGCGCTGGACAAAGCTGGCCTGCCCCAGGTCCGAATGCTCCTCCAGGTCCACGACGAACTCGTGTTCGAGGTGCCGCTTGGGCAGGAACAGGCTGCGGCCGACGTGGTGCGAAGTGTGATGGAGCGCGCTGCCGAGCCGGCGCTGACGCTTGATGTCCCGCTTGATGTCGATGTCGGTTGGGGCGAACATTGGGGCGCAGCGCATTGACCGACGCTGCACCGACGCGGCCATCCGCCGACCTCGCCGCGCTGGCACGCGGTGGGCGGATCAATTTCATGGGTTTCGTGCTGCGGCTCGTGGCGCGGCTGCCGTTCCTGTTCATCGCCGGGCGAATCTATGGCGCGGAGGCGCTCGGCCGCTTCGCTTATGCCGTATTGATCGTCGAGTTCGCGTCGCAACTGGCGACCCTCGGGCTAAAGCGCGGGCTCGCCCAGCAATTGTCGAACACCGATCGCGACCATGCCCATGTCGTGTGGGATGCATTGCTGGTCGCTGCGATCGGGTCGGCGGCAGCGATGGCGTTGCTTGCCAGCTTCCCGCAGATCATGTTTCCGAACAGCGAAGCGACCGGGCTCGACTGGATGCTCCCGATCACGGTCATTGCGCTTGCCTGGTCAGATATCAGCCTCGCCGCTTTGGCCTATCGCAACAATGTCGGAGCGACGGTGCGCGCGCGAGCCATCGTCGAGCCATGGACGATCACCATCGCCGCCTTCGCCTGGTCGTATATCTCGATCAAGGACGGACTGATCATTGCCTATGCGCTGTCGATGATCGGCGCGCTGATCGCGTCGATGATCCCCTTCCTGCGCAGTTACGGTCTGCCGCGCGGATGGAGTCCGCATCCGATGGCGCTGTGGCGGATGGCTCGCCTCAATCTGCCGGTCGCCGCGGCGGACGCGGTGGAATGGGGGTCGCGGAGGATCGACATAGCCGTCCTCGGCCTGTTCTTCTCGCCGGCGATCGTGGGCATCTATTATGTGGCGCAGCAGGTCGCCTCACTGCCGTCCAAGCTCAAGACCAGCTTCGACCCGATCCTTGGCCCGGTCATTAGCCGCAATCTTGCTGCCGGCGACAAGGCCGCCGTTGCGCGCCAGGTGCGGCAGGTCGGTTTCTGGGTAATCGCCGCGCAAGGCGGGGTCGCGCTTGCGCTTGGCATTCCGGGCGAAGCAGTGCTTGGGCTGGTCGGTGCAGGTTTCGTTGCCGGCACTGGGGCGCTCGGATTCCTGCTTGCCGCCGAGGTCGTCGCTGCCACTGCTGCGGTGAGTGAGGCGGCGCTGATCTACACCGCGCGGCACCGCAACATGGTCATCAGCCTGGCGATGATTGCGCTGGAAGCGGCGCTTGCGGCTCTATTGATCGTGGGGATGCGCAGGCTCGGCTGGCCAGTGATGTGGCAGGCAACGGGCCCGGCGATCGCTCTCGCCCTGGCCCTGGCGTTCGCGGCGGTGGTCAAGTCGCGGCTTCTTTCGCGCGTCCTTGGCGGCAAAGTGTCTGGTTGGCGCTGGCCACTGATCTGGGCAGCGCTCGCAGCGTCGTTGGTTGGCGCGGCGGTGGTCCGCTTGCCCGAATGGGCAGAGCTGCTGTTCGGCATTCCAGCGATCCTGGTAGCGTTCGGCGCGGTGCTGTGGACTCGCGGCTTCGGCCCGGAGGATCGCGAGCTGTTCCGAATGAAGAAAGCAGAGATTGCCGATCTCAGCCTGCCGGAGGCAAGCATCGACCGCGACGCAATTCGCTGAACAAAGCGCGGATCTAATGCCGGAAGTGGCGCATTCCGGTGAACAGCATTGCCAGCCCAGCCTCGTCGGCGGCGGCAATGACTTCGGCGTCGCGCATCGATCCGCCGGGCTGGATCACGGCGGTAGCGCCGGCTTCGACCGCTGCCAGCAATCCATCGGCGAATGGGAAGAAGGCATCGCTTGCGACCGCCGAGCCGATAGTCCGCGGACCGGCCCATCCCATCGTCTCGGCCGCCTCGACGGCCTTGGCTGCAGCAATGCGCGCCGAATCCCGGCGGTTCATCTGGCCCGCGCCAATGCCGACCGTCGCTCCGTCCTTGGCATAGACGATAGCGTTTGACTTGACGTGTTTGGCCACCGTCCATGCAAAGCGGCAGTCGACAAATTCGCTTGGCGTGGGCGCGCGCCTTGTCACGACTTTCAGCATTGCATCGGTTAGGACGCCATTGTCGCGCTCCTGCACCAGCACGCCGCCGGCGATGACGGTGACATATTGTCCGCCGCGCGCGGGGTCGGGGAAGCCGCCGGTAAGCAGCAAGCGGACATTCTTCTTTGACGCCATGATGTCACGGGCTTTTTCATCGGCGTCCGGGGCAACGACGACTTCGGTGAAAATGGCGCTGATCGCCTCCGCGGTTGCAGCGTCGAGGGTGCGGTTGACCGCCACGATCCCGCCGAAGGCAGACACGCTGTCGCACGCCAGCGCCGCTTGCCAAGCTTCGACCAATGTCCCGCCGCTCGCCACGCCGCATGGATTGGCATGCTTGACGATCACGACGGTCGGCGGTCCATCGGCAAATTCGGCGACGAGCTCGAGCGCAGCATTGGCATCGTTGAGATTATTGTAGCTGAGCTCCTTGCCCTGCACTTGCTCAGCCTGGGCGATGCCGCGCGCCGCGGGACCGGCCGAGGCGTAAAGCGCGGCCTTCTGGTGCGGATTCTCCCCGTACCGCAGCGCCATGATCAGCTTGGAGGACATTGAGCGGCGTTCAGGGAAGGTTTCGCTTTGGTCGACCCGCGCGAACCAGGTCGAGATTGCGACATCATATGCCGCGGTGGTCGCATAAGCCTTGGCTGCGAGCTTGCGCCGGAAGGCGAGGTCGGTTCCGCCGTGCACCGCAAGTTGTTCGGTCAGTGCCGCATAGTCGCCCGGATCGGTGACGCAGGCGACAAAGGCGTGATTCTTGGCCGCGGACCGCACCATCGACGGCCCGCCAATGTCGATATTCTCAATGATCGATGCACGATCGGCGCCACTCGCGACGGTTGCTTCAAAGGGATAGAGATTGACCACCACAAGGTCGATTGCGCTTATGCCATGTTCTTCCATCGCCGCGGCGTGCCCGGGGTTGTCGCGCACTGCCAGCAGCCCACCATGGACCATCGGGTGTAGCGTTTTGACCCGCCCGTCCATCATTTCGGGGAAGCCGGTCAGTTCGGCGACGTCTCGCACCTCATGGCCAAGCGCGCGCAGCGCCGCGGCAGTGCCTCCGGTCGAGACCAGTTCGACGCCGTGCTGGACGAGTGCAGAAGCAAGCGCTTCCAGACCATCCTTGTCCGATAATGACAGCAAGGCCCGGCGAATTGGCACGATCGACGTCATCATATGTCCTTTTAGCTTGAGCGGCGGAACTGCCAGGCGATCTGTCCGCCGGCTCCCGAAACTTCGCCGACGACCACCAGTTGCAGCGATGCCACCGTCCGGCCGCGCTGGTCGACGACCAGGCTTTCCTCGATCATGATCATCGCCCCGCGGCAGCGGAAATTCCACGCCGGTGCGCCGGGCGAGCGCAGGATCGCCCCCATCCCGTCGGCTGTTACGGTCGGCTCGATTCCCGGCGCGAGGTGGAAACGGATTGCGAAAGGAGCGGCTACGCGAATCTTGCGCCGCCCCTTGGGGGTGAGAATATCCTCTCCGCGCACCTCTTTACCGTCATTGCCAAGGAACAGCCGGCGTTGGTGGGCGAGCCCGAAGCCCCGCACATAACCGTCATGGCTTGCTTCGAGGCGCGAGCTGTCATTGTCCTCGCCGCGATCGATAATCACGTCCGTCACGCCGCGCCCAAGGCTGCCGTCTGGCAGGATGGCGGTCGAATTCGTATCGTCGATCACCAGCGTCGAATGAGCCGCGGTGGAACGTAACGCGTCGATCAGCTCACGCGGCAAGTCGGTCGGAAGCGTGCCGGGACCGCCGCAATTCACGACCAGCCGCTGAGCGCCATCGCTGATTTCGATCGCCAGCGTCGATGCGCAGCCAGCCGCTGTCATGCGGGGCTGTGGCGGCGGTGCCGCGTCGAGGACGATGACCGTGCCAAGCGCGCTCATCCTTTGATAACCCCAGCCGCGCGCGGCGCGGAGGGGACGGGCGCGCATGCCGCAGCCTTCGACCAGCGCCGCCAGTCGCTGTGCATTGCCCGGATTGCCGCCCTGCCAGCTCGACAGTGCGCCATCGCCCATGGTGACGCCATGGAGCGCGGCCAGCGCTGCGGCGGCGGCATTCTCAAGGGCGTCAGGAAGCGTTTGCTTGGCCGCAAAATAGGATGCCCGCACCAGCCCGAGGCGATCGACGAGCAGCATCTGTTCCTGCGGACTGCGGCTCATCAGCCCGCCATCCTCATATTGGGCCGCCGATAGCGCCCGCATCAATCCCGATTCCCCGCGCGTCAGCTTCGCCATCCCGCCCTGAAGCGTCAGCGCGCCAACCACGACCCCGGCCCAAGCAGTGATCCGCGGCAGTCCCGGGGCGGCCTTGTCGGCATGATTATCGAGATGTCGCGCGCCGCGCGCCAACGTGTTGAGCAAGGCCGAACGATAGCCGGCATCACGGCTCGACAGGATATAAGGGGCGTAAGCGGTCCAATGGAGGATCCGCTGGCCCCAAAGATCGGGCGCCCAGGCTTCGTCGATTCGTGTGCCATGGGCGATCAGCCAGCGCCCGGCAATTGCTTCGGCAAGCCGTCCGCCTTTCTCGCGGCTCGCCGACGCGGCGAGGTCGCGCAACCATCCGAAGCCCTGCACTTCGCGGGCAAGTGCGGTCGTGCTGCCAAGCGTTGCAAAATCTACATCCGCCAGGCTGATGGTCTCGCTACCGACCTTGAGCCGCCCGGCAAGCAAGGCGTCGCCGCGGGCGCGGTCGCCAAGGACATGGTCGCGCGGGACGGCAACAAGCCGCAGCGGTTGGCGCCCGGCACCAAACAAGCGGCCAAATAAGGATGGCTTGGCAAGCTTGCCAACGATGTCGTCGCTCATTCTGCGCCCCGCAGCGCCTTTATATTGGAGGCATAATGATCGGGACCACCACGGAAAGCGGCGGTGCCCGCGACCAACGCCGTCGCGCCTGCACTGACCAGCGAAGCGGCGTTGCTGCTATCGACTCCGCCGTCCACCTCAATGTCGATCGCCAGCCCGCGCTTGCTCGCCATATTGGCGATCGCTTCGACCTTCTTCAGCTGGCTGGCGATGAACTTCTGCCCGCCAAAGCCGGGATTGACGCTCATCACCAGCACCAGGTCGATCTCGTCGATGACATAATCGAGCATCTTGGCAGGCGTGGCCGGGTTGAGCGACACGCCGGCCTTCTTGCCGAGGCCCTTGATCCGCTGGATCGAGCGGTGAAGGTGCGGCCCGGCTTCGGGATGCACGGTAATGATGTCGGCGCCCGCCTCGGCAAAGGCGTCAAGGAAGCCATCGACCGGCGAAATCATCAGATGGACGTCGAACGGCTTTGCCGAATGCGCGCGAAGTGCTTTCACCACCGCCGGACCGATCGTCAGATTTGGGACGAAGTGGCCGTCCATCACGTCTATGTGTATCCAGTCGGCGCCGGCGGCGTCGATGGCGCGAACTTCCTCCCCCAACCGAGCAAAATCCGCGGACAGGATCGAAGGGGAAATAAGGGGGGTTTTCATGGCCGCTGATCTGCCTTCATTCGCCGCCGCGGACAAGGTGCACCGCGAAGAAGCCGTCCAGCCCGCCCTTGTCTTCGATCATGCCGGGCAGGATGCGGAGGCGGCCCTTCTGGTCTGGCGTCACGCCGTCGACGATCTGCTTCGCCGGCTCAATCCGATAATCCGGACGCTCGGCAAGGAATGCGTCGATCTGGCGCTCGCCTTCCTCGGGCTCGAGCGAGCAGACCGCGTAGATAAGGCTGCCGCCGGGGCGCACCCAATCGGCCGTGTGAAGCAAAAGTTCGGCCTGGAAGGCGGCCATCTGGACGATGATCTCCGGGCGAGCGCGATAAAGCACTTCCGGGTGACGCCGGAACGTGCCCGTCGCGGAGCAGGGGGCGTCGAGCAGGACGGCATCGAATGGCGCGTCGGGCACCCAGCTGCGCACGTCACCGACGATGGTCTTCGCCTCAAGCCCGGTACGCGCCAGATTCTCGGCCAGTCGTGCCAGACGACTTTCGCTGCGGTCGAGCGCAGTGACGTCGTGTCCGGCCGAAGCGAGCTGCATCGTCTTACCCCCGGGCGCCGCGCAGGCATCGAGCACCCGGCGGGCGTTGGCCGGGACCATGCGCGCCGGAAGGGAGGCGGCAAGATCCTGGATCCACCAGCCCCCTTCCTGAAAGCCCGGCAGCTTGGCCACCGCGCTGCTGTCGTCGAGGCGGCGCTGGCGGGGCGCAAGCGCAACCCCCAGCGAATAATCTTCGTCGCGCGCGAAGCTCAGGTCGAGCGCCGGGCGGCTGACGATCGCTCGGCGCGCCGCAGCGGCGACTTGCGGTCCCCAGGCGCGCGACCAGCGTTCGAATACGGGGCTGGGCAATAATGGCAGGTCGATCGGCTCTATGCCCTGACGGAGCAGGGTGCCGAGGACGCCGTGGACGAGCTTGCGCGGCCCGCCATCAACCAATGGCAAGGCTGTGGCGACGAGCGCATGGTCGGGCGTATTAAGCCCGATCTTCTGGGCAAGGGCCAGGCGCAGCACCATGCGCGCCTTGGCGTCATCGGCGAGTGGAAGCCGGGTCGCGCTATCGATCAGTGCGTCAATGTCAGGCAGCCGGCGCAGCGTCTCGCCGACGATTGCGCTCGCCAGCGCGGCATCCGCGGGGGGCAAATTCTTCGCGTGCTGGGCGGCATTGTCCATCGTCTGGCCACGGCGGAGGATGGCATCGAGCATCTTTAGCGCTGCCTCCCGCGCCGGCAGGCCTTCCAAGGTGCGCCGATCTTCGAAAGCTGGGGCGTCACTATTTTGCATCGCGCCCCTTAGGCGCATATTGTCGACAAATGAAACGTCCTGATCACATCAAGCCGCCAGCCCATTTATCGAAATCGCCGCCCGTCCCGGCCCCCCAGGGCGTCATCTCGCCGCCGCCCGAGGGCGAAGAGGAAAGGCTGGATCCCACGCGCTATGGCGATTGGGAGAAAAAGGGCGTTGCGATAGATTTCTGAGGCCCATTTCGAGAACTTCAATGCGCCTCGGGCCGGTGCGGGCGCGCCATTAGCGTCTCGAGCACCTCCTCGATGGGCAGTGCACCCTTGAGCAAGGCGTCGACCGCAGCGACGATCGGCATGTCTATCCCTTTGTCCGCCGCGATTCGCTGAAGCACCGGCGCGGTATGTGCGCCTTCCGCGACCGTTCGCCGGTCTGCCATCAGCGTGGCCGGGTTGCGGCCTTCGCCAATTGCCTTGCCGAGCGAGAAATTGCGGCTGCTCTCTGACGAGCAGGTCAGCACCAGGTCCCCCAAGCCAGACAGGCCCGCAAGTGTCTCGCGCCGAGCGCCCATCGCCAGGCCGAAGCGAGTCATTTCGGCAAAGCCGCGCGCGATCAGCGCTGCCCGTGCATTAAGGCCAAGCCCGCGTCCCTCGACCACCCCGCACGCAATCGCCAGGACGTTCTTCACCGCCCCGCCGATCTCCGCGCCGGCGACATCGTCCGACAGATAGATGCGGAACTCGGGCAGCACGAGCCGTTCGCGCAAGGTCTCGCCGAGCGCCTGCTCCTCGCACGCCAGCGTCACTGCGGTCGGCAGCCCCGCCGCCACTTCATGAGCGAAGGTCGGGCCTGACAGCACGGCTACCGGGCTGGTCGGACACACATCGCGCGCCACCTGATGGAGCATCTGGCCGCCGGCTTCCTCAATCCCCTTTGAGCACAGGATCAGCGGCATGTACGGGCACGGGGCACGCGACAGGACGGCGCGCATATGCTGGGCCGGGGTCACGACCAGCCAGGCGTCGCATTCCGACAGCTCGGAAAAATTGCTCGTCGCGCGGATCGCCGGATTGAGTTTCTGGCCGCGGAGATAGA
>JALYRC010000041.1 GCA_030855555.1 Pseudomonadota bacterium | reverse complement strand
AAGAAGTTGGACGAATACATTGACGCAAAACCCTGCGCCTGCATTTCCTTGATATCCGCACCTGCCGCGAACGCTTTCTCGGAGCCTGTCAGCACAAGGCAACGCTGGCTGTCGTCGGCGTCATAAGCAGCGAAAGCCGAAATCAGGTCGCCAAGAACTTGGGTGTTAAGTGCGTTGAGTGCCTGCGGACGGTTCAACGTGACCAGGGTCACCGCACCCTGCTGCTCGACGAGGATGGTTTCGTAAGCGCTCATTCGGCAGTCTCCGGAAATGGGGTCCAGCGCTCGCTCACTTCGAGCGGCGCGAACAATTCATCGATCATCGCGTCCGTGACGGCTTCGGGCGTGGCCGGCTGCCAGTCGGGGCGATTGTCCTTGTCGATCAGCAGCGCACGCACGCCTTCGATAAAGTCATGAGTGCGCACGACGCGGGTCGCAAGTGCATATTCGGCGACCATTTCATCCGTGAAATTGGCTCGACCAGCACCCTCGGCGAGGAGGCGCAGCGAGACCTTGCACGACAGCGGCGACTTCGTCCGGATCGTTGCAAGTTCGGTTTGCGCCCACTCGCCGCCATCGGACTCGAGTGCGTCAATCACCTCTTCGAGCCGGTTCGGCGCAAACAGTCGCGCGATCGGAGCCTCATTGGCGGCAATGCGCGCTTCCGGCGGCTTGCTTTCCGCGCCGCCAATCGAGCCGGCGATCCGACCGGGTGCCGTGACGATGCGGTCGATCAGGGCCGGCAGGTCGTAGGAAGCGACGTAATGCGTGGCAAGCCCGAGATAGTGGCATTCGGCGCCATCGAGGCGAGCGCCGGTCAGCGCCATGAACTGCCCCACGCGTCCCGCCAGCCGCGACAAATACCAGCCGCCACCGACGTCGGGGAACAGGCCGATCCCGGTCTCCGGCATGGCGAAGCGCGTATTTTCGGTCGCGACGCGATAGGTGCAGGGCAGCGAAATGCCGACCCCGCCGCCCATCGTGATCCCGTCGATGATCGCCACAGTCGGCTTGGGATAAGTGAACAGCAAATGGTTGAGGCGATACTCGGCGGCGAAGAAAGCGGCCGCATCGAGCCCGTCACCCGCGCCCGACCGCGCGAGCATCACGACGTCGCCCCCGGCACAAAAGCCGCGGCCCTCGGCGTGGTCGATGACCACTGCTTCGATCGCGTCATCATCGCGCCAATCGAGCAATGCCCGGCTCATCGTTTCGCACATTGCTTGGGTCAGGGCGTGGATCGCCTTGGGCCGGTTAAGCCGGATTCGACCCACCGCGCCGTCGCACGAAATCAGGACGTCAGTCACTGCCTGGTAAGCTCCCGCCCAACGATCATTCGCATGACCTGGTTGGTGCCTTCGAGGATCGAGTGGACGCGCAGGTCGCGCCAGAAGCGTTCGATCGGATAGTCCTGCAAATAGCCATAGCCGCCGTGAAGCTGAAGCGCACGATCAACAACCGATGATCCCGTGTCGGTCGCGAGCCGCTTGGCCATTGCGGCGAACTTGGTCTTGTCCGGAGCATTGGCAGTGACCTTGGCCGCGGCGACATAGAGCAGCATCCGCGCCGCCTGGAGCTCGGTTTCCATGTCGGCGAGCGTGAACTGGGTGTTCTGAAAGTCGACGATCGCCTTGCCGAATTGCTTGCGGTCCTTGGTATAAGCCAGTGCCTCATCCAGACAGCGCTGCGCACCGCCAAGGCTGCAGGCGCCAATGTTGAGCCGCCCGCCGTCCAGCCCCATCATCGCGATTCGAAAGCCCTCGCCCTCGCCCCCGACGCGGTTGGCGATGGGGACCCGGACTTCGTCGAAATTAACCTGCCGCGTAGGCTGCGAATGCCAGCCGAGCTTCTTCTCGTTTGCGCCGAAGCTGACGCCGGCCATGTCCTTTTCGATCACCAGCGCGCTGATCCCCTTTGGACCCTCTTCGCCGGTGCGGACCATAGTGACGTAAATCTCATTCTCGCCAGCGCCCGAGATGAATGCCTTGGATCCGGACACGACATAGTCGTCGCCGTCCCGGACCGCGCGCGTCTTGAGCGCCGCCGCGTCCGACCCCGACGAGGGTTCGGTCAAGCAGTAACTCCCCATCCGCTCCATCGTGATCATAGATGGCAGATACTTCGCCTTGACCTCGTCCGAACCGAAGCGGTCGATCATCCACGCCGCCATATTGTGGATCGAGATGAACGCGCTGGTCGAGGGACAGCCATAAGCCATCGCCTCCATGATTAGCGCGGACTCAAGCCGCCCAAGCCCGATCCCGCCACTTTCTTCCGATACGTAAATCGACCCGAAGCCAAGCTCGGCCGCGGCGCGGATCGTGTCGCGCGGAAAGATATGCTTTTCGTCCCATTCGGCAGCGAAGGGGGTGATCGCGTCGGCGGTGAATTTGCTCGCCATCTCCTGGATCTGGCGCTGGTCGTCGGTGAGGTCGAACTGGGTCATGGCGCGGCTCCTAGCACCGCCAAAGCGCCATGCGCCACCCTCGCGTCATTGCCTCGGCGCGATCGCAAAGAAGAAATCAGGCACAGCGGGTGTAATTGAAACTGCCCTCTTCATCGGCGCGCCTGAGCGTCTCGCCGGTGCGGGTGAGGGTCATCACTCTCTCCCACGTCTGGCCCTCGCCCGTGAAGCCGAACCGGCCCGAGAAGCTGGTCGTGATCGCCGGCCGCTGTTCCTTGAGCGTGGCGAGGGATTCATAGAATTTGACCGTGGCTTCGCCGATCGTGATCAGTCCCTTGGCGTCGCCGCGGGTCGAGGTGCAGTCGGCCGCGACCATCCCCCAACGCCCGCGATATTGTGCCGGAATAAGCTCATTGCCGGATGCCGTCTGAGTTCCCTCCATACTGTTCGGCACTGACGCCGGGGCGGAGGTTTCACTTGGTGGAAGCGTTTCGATGTCGGCATTGGCCGCTTCGGCGGCGTTGACCCCATTGTCGATCGTGATGTTGCTGTCGTCCGCAGGCTGCTGGCAGGCGGCAAGGGCAAGGGCGAGCAAAACGGGCAGGGCAAGATTAGGCTGTTTCATCCCCAATCAACGCCTCGGCCTCAATTTCGATGCGCCATTCCGGGCGGAGCAGTGCCGCAACCACGACCATTGTCGACGCTGGACGCACATTGCGGAAAATCTCGCCATGGACGGCGCCAACGGCATCCGCGTCGGCGGGGTCG
>JALYRC010000192.1 GCA_030855555.1 Pseudomonadota bacterium | reverse complement strand
GATCTGTTCGCGCGGATCCTCGCCAATGAAGAAGAGCATGTCGACACGCTCGACAAGCAGTTCGACATGATCGAGCGGATGGGCCTGCAGAATTACATCATGCTCCAGTCCAAGCCCGCCGAGGGCTGATGCGCGCTTTGTGCGCAGTCTCCTACCGTGCTGAAAGTCCCTGGCACTGAGCTGCTTGGCGCAAAAGTCGCTGGAGCACATCGGCACCTGACACTAAGGTGACTTCGGGGAAATGGGGGGAAGACGACATGACGACCACCGAGCCGGACCGGATCGCGACACTCGACATTGTCCGTGGCATCGCGGTGATGGGCATTTTGACGATGAACATCGCTGCATTCGCATTGCCCTTCCCGGCCTATGCCAACCCCTCGGCCTATGGCGGCGACAATGGGCTGGACTTGGCCAGCTGGGCGTTCAACTTCCTGATCTTTGACGGCAAGATGCGCGGCCTGTTCTCAATCTTGTTCGGTGCTTCGACCCTGCTGGTAATTGATCGCGCCACCACCGCCGGACGCGGAGGGGCCAAGGCGCATTATGCGCGGATGGGAGCGCTATTGCTGTTCGGGTTGATCCACTTCTATTTCATTTGGTTCGGTGACATCCTCGCGCTCTACGCGCTGTCGGGGATGGTGCTCTACTGGTTTCGCAACAAGTCGCCGCGAGCGCTGGTTCGATGGGCTGTCGCTTTTCTGGCGCTGTCGGCGACCTTGTTCGGGCTGGTCGCAATGTCGGGCGCGATGGCCGGATCGTCCGGGGCGCCGCCCACGGCGTCCCGCGAGTTGTTGGAATCGCGCCGCACAATCGAGAATGAGGTTGGCGCGACCAGCAAGAAAATTCCGGCCGACCTCAAGCTCTATCGCTCGGACTATGCGACGATCGTCGATTCGCGGCTCAACGGCCGGACGCTCGAACCGTTCATGTCCTTCTTCAGCTTTGGCCTCGAGACGCTCGGACTCATGTTTGTCGGCATGGCGCTGTTCAAATCAGGCTTCTTCACCGGCGAGTGGCAGGACGCGCGCTACCGCAAGTGGGCGCTCCGCTGCGTGCTGATTGCCCTCCCGGCGCTTGCTCTGCTCGCATGGTGGCAGGTCAATTCGGCCTTCGATTCGGTGCGCGTGTTCGCCGCCTTCATAGCGCTGTCGATGCCGTTCGACCTGATGATGGCGATCGCCTGGGCGGCACTCATCATCCTGTGGGTTAGAAGCGGACCAATGTCGGCGCTGAAGACGCGGATCGCCGCGGTGGGACGGATGGCCTTTACCAATTATCTGATGACCTCGATTGTCATGACCACCATTTTTTATGGCTACGGTCTCGGCCTGTTTGGCGAAGTCGGCCGAGCCGCTTTGTGGTTGTTCGTGCTCGGCATGTGGGGCGCGATGTTGCTTTGGTCCAAGCCGTGGCTCGACCGATTCCAATATGGGCCCCTCGAATGGCTGTGGCGCAGCCTGTCGCGCGCCGCGCTCCAGCCGATGCGCCAATCGACGGCGGCGGTTCGGACTTAGATCCGGCCGAAGCCGTGGTTGGCGGCCTTGCGGCCAAAGCCGCCGGCGGGGACCGTGCGCGTGATCAAGGGGTTGGTCGCCTTGTCGAACATCTCGATTGTCTGGCTCCAGAGCTTGCGCAACTTGACCACGTCGGCAACCAATTCGCCAGGAAAGCTATGCGTTTCGATGCTGATCCGCGCCGTATTTTCGATCAGTTCGGCGCAGTCGGCCAGCAGGCCTGCCCCAAACTGGCGCGCTTCGCCCTTCAGCGTGTGCGCGGGGATTACGAGCCCGACGGTGTTTTGCTCACGCATCGCGCTCTCGATGGCGGCAATGCTCTTGATCCCGTCTTCACGGAAATAGCCGAGGATACGGATAAAGCCGGGTCCCAATTCGGTGCGGCTCTTCTCGAAGTGAGCCCAGTCGATCATGTTCTCGCCGTTGTCCACTAATCACTCCTGTCGGGACCACGCCAACGCTCGTCCGCCACTCTCCTTAGGTGGCAAAGGGTAAAGGGGGAGTTTATTCCTCTTTGTTGTCGTATGGATTTTTCGTGGCGCGCATCGTCAGGCGAAGCGGTACCGGCCCGAGTTGCAGGTCGCGGCGCATCGAATTGAGCAGATAGCGGTGATAGCTGGTTGGCAACTGGTCGACCCGGCTGCCGAAAATAACGAAGCTTGGCGGACGTGTCTTGATCTGGGTGATGTAGCGCAGCTTGATCCTCTTGCCGCCGGGCGCGGGCGGCGGATTGGTCTCGACCGCCTTGCCGAACCAGCGATTAAGCTCTCCGGTCCCGACCCGGCGCGACCAGTTCGCCCGCACTTCGAGCGCAGCGCCGATCAATTGATCGATACCCTTGCCAGTCAGCCCCGACACCGTAAGCAGCGGCACGTCCTTCAACTGGCTGAGGCCTTCGAGCAGCGCCGCCTTCACCCCATTGAACAGCGACGAACCATGTTCGGCAACGTCCCACTTGTTGAGCGCGATGACCAAGGCGCGACCTTCCTCGAGAACCTGGTCGGCGATACGCAAATCCTGCGATTCCAGCCCGCGCGTGGCGTCTAGCAGCAGCACGACGACTTCCGCGAAATCGATCGCGCGCTTGGTGTCGTGCGCCGAAAGCCGTTCCAGCTTGTCGTCGACCTTGGCGCGCTTGCGCAAACCGGCCGTGTCGATCAGCCGCACCGGATGGGTCACGCCGTCCTTGTCCGTCCACTGCCAGTCGATGCTGATCGAATCGCGCGTGATCCCGGCCTCTGGACCAGTGATCATGCGATCTTCGTCGAGCATCTTGTTGACCAGGGTCGACTTGCCGGCGTTCGGCCGTCCGACGATCGCCAGCTTGAGCGGACCGACATATTCCTCATCGTCCCCGCGCGGCTCCGGGACCGGCGCGACTTCGCCCTCGGCAAGCTCGGGCTCGATATGCGGGCGGAGTGCCTCGAACAGATCGACCAGCCCTTCGCCATGCTCGGCGGACAAAGCGAACGGCTCGCCAAAGCCAAGTGCGAACGCTTCGACCCGCCCGGCCTCGCCGGCAGTGCCTTCCGACTTGTTGGCGGCGACGATCACCGGTGTGTTCTCATGCCGCAGCCAGCGCGCGATTTCCTCGTCGAGCGGGGTTAGCCCCTCCCGTCCGTCGATCACGAACAAGGCAACATCGGCCTCGCGCACCGCGGCTTCGGTCTGCTGGCGCATTCGTCCGGGGAGCGATGCCGGATCGACCTCCTCGAAGCCGGCGGTGTCCATGACTCGAAACTCGAGTCCAAGCAGATGCCCCTCGCCTTCGCGGCGGTCTCGCGTCACGCCGGGCCGATCGTCGACCAGCGCAACGCGCTTACCGACGAGGCGATTGAACAAGGTGGATTTCCCGACATTGGGTCGGCCAACGATAGCTACGGTAGGTAAGGACATGGCGTCCCCCTAGCGCATAAAGCCGAATGTCGCGAGGGCGTTACGCGCAGCGAACCAGCCAGTGGATCGCTCCGCTCACGCAATGACGATTTAACGGGCTTATGGGCGCCACGACCTAGCGAAAGGCCAGCAGGCGCCCTTGCTCGGTCATGAGATAAAGCGCGTTTCCGGCAACTACCGGCTGGAACCGGACCGGGCTACCGACATTGACCTGGCTCTGGACGGTGCCGTTGGTCGGGTCGACGTTGATCATTGTGCCATTGCTGCCGGCCACGATCAGGCGGTTGCCTGCGAGGACTGGGCCGAAATAATTGATCTGCCCGTCTTTCTTCTTTTCCTTGAGCCAACGCGGGAGCTGGTTGATCCAGCGAATCTTGCCCGTCAGTCGCTGCACCGCGATCAGCTGCGCTTTATCATTGACCGCGAACAGCCAGTCGCCCGCGACCCAGGGCGTTGCGATCCCGGCCATATTGAGTTCCCACACCCGCTGCCCGGAAGTCAGATCGAGCGCAACCATGCGCCCGCCCTGGCCGAGAGCGTAGACGAGGCCGTTGGAGATGACCGGGTCGGCGTCGATGTCGCTCAGCGCCGCCACCGCGTTCGAGATCGAAGTTCGCGACAAGGCATCCTGCCACACCATACGGCCGTTCTCGTAACGGTAGGCGTTAAGTTCGCCCGATGAAAAGCCAGCAACCACGGTTCCGCGATCGACTGCCGGTGCGCCATTGCCGAACACGCCTGCGACTTCCAGTGCCGCTGCGTTCGACCAGGCGGTCGAGCCGTCGGTGGCCTTGAGCGCGAAGATCTGATTGTCCTGGCTGATGACATAGACGCTGCCATTGGCGACCGTCGGTGCACCGCGCAATGGTCCGCCGGGACGCACGGTCCACACCGCCGCGCCAGTCGCGGCATCGAGCGCCGCAACGTGGCCGAAGCCATTGGTGGCGTAGACCCGTCCACCATCGACCGCAACTCCGCCGCCGTAGAGAATGTCCTCATTGCCCTTCGCATCGCCGAAGCGCGTCGCCCAAACGACAGCGCCGGTGGCCGCGTCATGAGCGCGGACGCTGCCGACAGTGTCGATCGTGAAC
>JALYRC010000093.1 GCA_030855555.1 Pseudomonadota bacterium | reverse complement strand
AGCGCTCCCAGTGCCCGCGCCGCCCCCGCCTGGCTGGCATCCTCGACCAATGCGCGCAGCGTGACCAGGTCGACCCCGCGCCCCTCGGCCTGCGACATCAGCCGCGCCAACATTGCGGCGTTCCCTGTTTCCGGGCTCGTCATTGCATTTCCCCCTCGGGCGCAAAGCCCAGCATCCCGCGTTTCTCGTCGCGCGTCAGGCAGTCGGCCGCGCCGACCTGGGCCCATAGATAAGCGCGGTCCTCGGCCAGTTCGGTGATCTGGTCGGTGTCGATCTCCAGCCTGATGTCGCCGACCCAGTCGCTCAGCATTGCGCTCAGTCCGTTGAGGATCCGCCCTGCCAGCGGCAGAACCGTCTGGCGGTACAATGCCCGCCCGGCCTCGCGCGCATTGGCGTAGGTCGCATCGCCAGGCAGCCCGATCAGCACCGGTGGCACACCGAACGCAAGCGCGATATCCCTTGCCGCGCCTTCCTTGAGGCGAACGAAATCCATGTCCGCCGGAGTCAGGCTCAGCGCCTGCCATTTGAGCCCGCCCTCGAGCAGGAGCGGCCGCCCCGCATTGGAGCTTCCCGAAAACTGCTCGGCAAGTTCGGTCTTCAGCCGCTCATATTGTTCATTGCCAAGCCCCGCCCCGTCGCCCGGCTCGTACATCAGCGCGCCGGAAGGCCGCGCGGCATTGTCGAGCAGCGCCTTGTTCCACTTCGCGGCGCGATTATGCACGCTCGCCGCGCCGATCGCCGCGTCGAGGCAGCCCATTCCATAATGATCGTCGCTCGGGTTAAGCGCACGAACGTGCGTCACCTGGCGCCGGCCAAGCGGGTCGCGGCCGGATATTCGCGCCGCCTTCGCGGCCCCGGCGCGATAGACATAGGCCGCCGGCCACCCCGCCGCATCGGTCGCAACGCTAACCCGTTCTGGGCGCAATGCATGAAGCTCGGCCGGCCGGTCACGCCCATCGGCAATCAGCTGCACATAGGCATTGCCGTGAAGCAGCAGCCCCGCCGCCACTTCTTCAAGCAAGCCGGCGCGGGTCACCAGCGCGACAATATCGTCGCGGCCATCAGCGGCATAAACCGGCAGGCCGCCGACCATCCCCGCAACCAGCCGCACCGCCCGCTGTCCCACCGGATTGCGGCGATACACTTCGTCAAGCTGCGCCGCATACCCTTGCGCAAAGCCGACGGCCGTCTCGTCACCCCGCAGGAACGAAGGCACAAACCCCCGCCCCTCCGGCGCGCTCTTGCGCCCGAACCACCAGTTCATAAATTTCTCCTGTTCATGAGCGCCCGAGCGAAAGGGAGGGCTTGCAAAGGAAGCCCGAACTTACGTCGAGAGAGCGCGAATGCCGGCCAGCCGGCGCCACAGGCGGCCGGACTGACGTCACGGAATCTACTTCCGTGACGGCCCCGACGTTTGATAATTACAACATCCGGATCCGCGGCACGCCGCTTCGGGTTTCGCTAAGCTCGGTAACTGCCCACACCATTGCATCGGCGCGGTCCGGGGACCGACCCGGGCCCTGGTAGGGTGCCCCGCTCGAAATCCCGGCAAGCTCTGCCTCAAGCTCAACGAACGTGCCGCAAAGAAACGCCCGCCCGACTTCAAATCGCGTCGCCACCGGTTCTGCTCGCGCTGCCTTGCCCTGACTGGCGTGGACAAGCCGCACCGGCAGCCGCGTTTCGGCGGCCTTGAGCACGCTTTCGACCATCGCTCCGCCCTGATTGGCTTCGGCGACAACGACGCAGGCATTCCATTGCTCGGCAGCCTCGGCCACCGCGCGCGCCCAGCGCTCCGGACTCGCACCCTCGATGCTGCAATCGGCAAGCACATAAATCTTGCCCTCGCTTCGCCCCGCAACGACGATCCCGCAGGCATCGCCGTGATGAACTTCGCCTTGGCCTGCAGCGCCCTTGATCGGCGGATCAACCCCGACCACGATCTTGTCGAACGCGTCAGGTGGCTCGGTGCGGCAGCGCTCGATGAGCACGCGCGGGAACAAAGACCCTTCGGCCTCCGCAAAATATTCGCCCAACAATTCCTGCCGGCCGGTGCGGCTCGAGCCGTAGGTGGTCATCATCACCTCGATGAAATTTATGGGCAGATTGATATTGTCGCCAGTCCTGCCCCCGGTTTCGACAGTCCATGGATCGCGCCGCAAGCTATCGAGCAACGGGATCGGGCGCGGCGTGGTTGTAATCAAAGCGCGGGCTCGCACACCGCGACGCAGTCCCATCTGCATATTGTCCCACGCTGCTTTGGGGTGGCGCCATTTCGCCAATTCGTCGCACCAGGCAAAATCATGCTCCGGGCCGCGCAGTCCTTCGGGACTGTCGCCCGAAAACAGCTCGGCGACCGATCCGCGCGGCCAGGTCAGCCGCTTCAATCCTGGCTCCCATTTGATCTTGACTCGCTTGCGGCGCGCGATCCCGATCAGCCCGCTCACGCCCTCGACCATGATCCCGCGCGCTTCGTCAATCGTCGCTCCGACCAGCGCAATGCGTTTGTCCCCCATCATCGCCAGCTGATGGACCCACTCGGCTCCGGCACGGGTCTTGCCATAGCCGCGCCCGGCCATCATCAGCCACACCCGCCAGCCCTCGCTCGACGGCGCGATCTGCCCGGCTTCCGCCCAGGCCTCGAACGCCGCATCCATCACCAGCAGGTCCTGCGGCCGGCACTTCCTGATCCATGCGCGTTGCTGGGCGGGAGTCATCGCCATCAGCCGCCGGACATGGCGCTGCGGAATGTCGGTGTTCACCGACTGCGCACTTTGAGCCCGCCGTGGATCACCGCGCATCGCAGCAGCGCGCTCCTGATGTTCGCCAGCCGCGCACCGGCACCTTTGGTTTCGAGCTCGCGTGGCTCCTTGCACTGTCTATCTTCGGTCGAATCCCGTTCCTTCAGCCGGCTCAGCTTGGCGATGATCCGCTCGCAGGCTTCGTCATGTTCGCGCCCATCGACGCTCTCCTCGGCCATCGCCGCAGTCTCGCGGTGCATCCGGAGCAAAGTCAGCGCCACCCGGTCGGGATATTCGCGCATCACCGAAGACGTCCCGTCGCGCGCCACGACGACTTTCTCGACCCCGTGAAGCGCGCGTTCGAGCAGCATCAGCTCAAGCCGCGAATAGCCTATTGCAAGCGCCCGGTCCCACGACGCCCGGAAAGCGGAATCCTTGCCGCGCCACTTGTACACATTGGCGATCGAGCGTCCGATCGCTGCCGCCGCAAGGGTCACGTTGCACGTGTCGGCCAGCGTTTCGACAAACTGGTCGGCCATCTTGCGCGTCCAGTCGCTCGGCCGCCCCGTCACCCTTTTCGGCGCGGCACCACCACGCAGCGTAAGCCGCGCAATGTCCTTCTTCCTCACTGCCATCGCTTGCCCCTTATCCCCGGACGACGAAGGGCCGGCAAAGCGTCTGCTTTACCGGCCCTCTACTTGGGCACGAGCCTCCCGCCCGCTTCGGGGCGACTCGCAATTCGTCATCGTTCCTACCGACTAGCGAACGATCGTCACGCTGTCAAGTGTTTTCTCCCGTCTGGTTCGTTCGGACACCTACTAGCAGCCTTTTTGGCTAACTCGATCGTCCTGCCGCTCGATTAGTCGCGCGCCTGCGTTAGCGCCGCAAAGTCTGAATCAACCCTTGCCCACGTACGCCGTCCTTGGGCCAAGCACCGACCATTGCGCATCGCGAAAAACAATGACAGGATAGCGACATAGCGTGGTCTGGGGGGACCAAACACCTTCGCGTCACGCTCGATCGAAATTCGTCGCCGTAACGGGAATCGCGTCATGACAGAGTTCGTGTCGATCCGGCCTGAAATCGAGCCATCGACGTCTCCCGACGAGCTTATGCCCGAAGTTCCCACGACTGCCTTGCCCCTGACCGGGCTGGCCGCGGCTGCCGCGGGCGCATTGACCCTGGCGGCTTGCGGGGGAGGCGATTCCTCTTCCTCCTCACCTGCGCCTCCGCCGACCACGGTCGTCCCGCCACAGAAAATCAGCGCCACCCAGGCCTCCCGGTTCCTCTCGCAGGCGGCGATCGGCCATTCCAAGGCCGATCTGCTGAACCTCTCCGATAGCGGCTTCGAGGCGTGGCTGACGTCTCAATTCATCGTCAACAGGTCTCAGCGGTTCTGGGACTTTCTCGTTACCAACGGCTACGATGTCGCGACCAACATGAACTCGACCGCAGGCTTCGACGCGATGGTCTGGTCGCAGTTGATGGGTAGCGGCGACGTCCTTCGTCAGCGGGTCGGGCTCGCTCTTCTCGACCAGTGGGCGGTCGGCGTGGATGGCTTCGGCGGCGCGTGGCGTCAGTTCGCGCTCGCCGCATACCTCGACATTCTGTGGGACAATGCACTGGGCAATTATCGCGACCTCATGGAAGGCGTGTCGACCAGCGTAGCGATGGGCCTGTTCCTGACCTTCCTCGGCAATAACAAAGCGAACCCCGCGACGGGTTCGATCCCCGACGAAAATTACGCTCGCGAATTGATGCAGCTGTTCACGATCGGGTTGTCCATGTTGAACCCGGACGGCACGGTCGTGATGTCCGGGGGCAATCCGGTGCCGAGCTACTCCCAGGCCGACGTTGCGCAAGCGGCGCGCGTCTGGACTGGCTATACTTTTGCGAGCACCGACAACAGCACTCCCGCCCGGATGCGCCTGCCGATGACGAATAATCCGGCCCGGTTCGAAAGCGGCGGAAGCAGTTTTCTCGGGATTAACATTCCGGCCGGAAGCGACGCAGCAACCGCGCGCAAACTGGCGCTTGATGGATTGTTCAATCATCAAAACGTGCCGCCGTTCGTAAGCAAGCAGCTCATTCAGCATCTCGTGACCAGCAATCCTTCGCCCGCTTACGTCGGCCGCGTCGCCGCCATCTTCGCGAATAATGGCAGCGGGGTGCGGGGCGACATGAAGGCGGTGGTCCGCGCGGTGCTGATGGACGGCGAGGCGCGCGACGATGGCCAGGTCAACAGTACCACCTTCGGCAAGCTTCGCGAGCCCGTTGTTCGCCTTGTACAATGGGCCAAGGCTTTCGCGGTAACCTCCCCAACTCAGCTATGGCCTTTCGGAAATACCTCCTCCAGTGCCAATCGCCTTGCGGAAAGCCCCGGCCGGGCGCCAAGCGTCTTCAACTGGTTTCGGCCCGGTTATACGCCGGCGGGAACCACCATCGCCACCAGCGGCATGGTAGCACCGGAATTTCAGATTACCAACGAACCGTCGGTGATTGCTTACGTCAATTACATGCAAACCGTGATCACGAACGGCGCGGGCGAGGCGCGGCCCAATTATTCGACGCTGAGTGCGATTGCCGCCGACAGCCTGCAATTGCTGAACGAGCTGAACCTTGTCCTTGCGGCGAATCAGATCAGCGCAACTACGATCGCCCAGATGAAGACCGCCCTCGACACCATCGCCGCGACGACGACCGACGGTGCCTCGTCTCGCATCTATGCCGCCATCCTCTTGGTGATGGCGTCTCCTGAATATCTCGTGTTGCGCTAGGACATGACCATGGACGTTTCACGGCGCGCCTTCATGCAGCGGACCGCCGCTCTGTCGCTGGCCGGCGCGGCGGGCCCGTTCGTGCTCAATCTCGCCGCGATGGGGGAAGCCGCCGCCGCCACTGCATCCGACTATAAGGCGCTGGTCTGCGTTTTTCTCTACGGTGGCAATGATTACGCGAACACGCTCGTACCCTATGACAATGTCCAATATGCCAGCTATGCCGCGCAGCGCGGCGCGCTCGCTTATTCTCGATCCGCTTTGTCTGGAACGATACTTCAGCCGACGGTCCCGCTTCCTGGTGGGGCGCAATATGCGCTCGCTCCGGAACTTGGTAAGTTGTTGCCCCTCTACGATGCCGGCAAGATGGCGGTCATGCTCAATGTCGGCACGCTGGTCCAGCCGACGACCAAGGCGCAATATCAGGCAAACAGCGTACCTTTGCCTCCCAAGCTGTTGTCGCACAATGACCAGCAAAGCTATTGGCAGGCCTCGTCGCCCGAAGGTGCCGTTTCGGGTTGGGGCGGCCGCATCGGCGACCTGATGCAGGCGGGCAATGGCACTTCGACACTGACCTGTATCAATCCCAGCGGCAATGCGGTCTTCCTCAGCGGAAGGTCAGCCATTCAATATGCTGTGACTCCGGCGGGCCCGATCGCGCTCAACGCGCGCAACACCCTTCAGGGTTCCAGCGCGGCCGCGACCTTGCTCCAGTCCCTGATCAGGGGCGGCGGCCCGCACCAGTTTGAGGCGCTCCATGGCGCGATTGGCACTCGCTCGCTCGACCTTTATGCGCAAATTTCCGCGGCGTTGGGTCAGGCACCCGCGACGATGACCGCTTTTCCGACCGCCGCGGACCCGCAAAGCAGCCTCGGTGCGCAACTTCAGATCGTCGCCAAGCTCATGTCAGTCAGCAGCGCGCTTGGTGCGAAGCGACAGGTTTTCTTCGTATCGACCGGCCGTTACGACACGCACAACAGCCTGGCGACGCTTCACCCGACACTTCTCACAAACCTTGCCGACGGCTTGCGCGCCTTCCACGATACCACGGTCGAGCTCGGCATTTCGAACCAGGTCACAACCTTTACCGCCTCGGATTTCGGGCGTGCATTGACCGTAAATACCGATGGCAGCGACCATGGCTGGGGAAGTATGCATTTCGTGCTGGGCGGGGCTGTCAACGGCAAACGCTATTATGGAATCAATCCAGTGATCGCCAACGGCGGGCCGGACGATATCGGTCAGGGACGGCTGATTCCGACGATGTCGGTCGACCAATATGCCGCCACTTTGGCAAGCTGGTTCGGGGTTTCGGCGTCCAACCTGCCGCTGGTCGTTCCCAATATCGGCAACTATGCCGGCAGCCCGCTCGGGACCAACCTCGGCTTCGTCTGACCTATTCTTCGCTTACTTCAAGGCCGCCGACTTGGATACTAGCTGGGTATCGCGGCCATAGACGTCATCGACATAGGCAAGCGATCCCTCTGCCGGAGTGGCAGTCAGATAAGTGATGTAAATCGGAACCGACTTGGGCAGTCGAATATATTGCTCCGGCTGGGCGGACGTCGCGGCGGGGTCACGCCCCATCAGCCAACGCGACAGCCGCGGTGCATCCTCAAGTCGGACGCAACCGTTGCTCAACGTGCGCTTTTCCTTGGCAAAGAGCGCCTTGTCGGGCGTGTCATGCAAAAAGATCCCCTCGCCATTGGCGAAGGAGAATTTGACACTGCCCATCGAATTCATCGGCCCGGGAAGCTGGCGGACTTTGGACGTTGCCTGTCCCGCGGCAACCGCTTTCCAGTCGACGCTCGACGGCGACAGGACGGTGGCATTGTCGCTATATTCGGACACGACCTCATAGCCGCGCGCTTTGAGATAATTGGTGCCCTGCTTGACGACGCCAGCAGCGATGGTGTCGCGCACCAGATGGTCGGGGACGTGCCAGTAAGGATTGACGGTCGCATAATGGATGACGCTTGCGATCATCGGTGTTGCAAATTGGGGCTTGCCGACGATCACCTTCATCGAGTCAATCGCCCGGCCGTCCTCATACATCCACAGGCGGGCTGCCGCGGCATCGACCAGCACGAAGCGCCCCGTCGCGGGAATGGCCCTGGCGCGCTCCAGATTCGCCCGAATGACCGGCGACATTTCGCCACTCGCCAAAGCCGCGCTCTTCAGCGCTGCGTAAGTCGGGTTCACTTGGCTGACCGACGCTAGATAAGCGCCAAGCGACTGTGCCTTGGCGGCATCGCGCAGGATAATCGACGCCTGTGGTGCGCTTGCAGGTACGCCCGGGTCGCCGTAAATCATTCCCGGCGTAGGCGCGCGCATCGTCT
Source organism: Pseudomonadota bacterium (assembly GCA_030855555.1). GTDB lineage: Bacteria > Pseudomonadota > Alphaproteobacteria > Sphingomonadales > Sphingomonadaceae > Sphingomicrobium. The sequence continues at coordinate 12,968 of JALYRC010000093.1, read as the reverse complement.
GGACATAAACAACCAGCGCGCTCGACATCGTCCGCTCCGCATCGGCGATTGCACGCGGACCTCCGCTACGCGCCCCCGCAATCGCTTGCTCGACCCGATCCGCGATCAGCGGCCCACTGCTCAGCCCGTCAATCGTTGCACGGCGCAGGTGCCCAACCAGCTCGATCGCTGCATTGCTTTCGCGACCGCCTTCAAACCACAGCGGCCTATTACCCCGCGCACGGTAAAAATTATCGATGGCGCCTGCCGCGCCCTGGCTCGCTGAAACCGCCACCGGCGACGCCACCTCGGCCGCATTGGCGCTGACCGGAACGAGCATCATCGCGGCAATCGCAGCGCTGTTCCAAATCGTCTTCGACACGTTAACCACTCCCAAAAAGCTCTTGACAACTATAACGAGCTTTGAGGCAGCGAGTTCATTTCCTAAAAACTATAATGATTTCAACGATCGTGGAACCAATGGCGACTGTTGCCGATCGGCCTTATCCGCTGAAAAACCGCCGGCGAATATAATCGTGAAATGCAACCTTCTGGGCGCGGGCTGCTCGGCTTAATAGCCCATCAGTGCAAGCACTTCCTTGCGGCTGCGCTCATCGTCGCGAAAGCAGCCCATCATCCGACTGGTGGTCATCACCACACCGGGCGTATTGACCCCGCGCGCCGACATGCAGGCGTGGCTCGCTTCGATCACCACTGCAACGCCAAGCGGCTGCAGGTGGGTCGCGATGCAATCGGCGACCTGCGCGGTCAGCCGCTCCTGCACCTGGAGCCGCTTGGCAAAGCCATGCAGCACCCGCGCCAGCTTCGAAATTCCGACCACCCGGCTCCCGGGCAAATAAGCGATCGCCGCCTTGCCGATGATCGGCGCCAGATGATGTTCGCAGTGCGACTGGAACGGAATGTCGCGCAGCAGGACAATTTCATCATACCCGCCCACTTCGTCGAAGGTACGCGCCAAGTGCAGCGCCGGGTCCTCCTGATAGCCGATCGCATATTCCTTCCACGCCCGGGCGACCCGCCCCGGCGTATCGAGCAGCCCCTCACGCGCGGGATCGTCCCCGGCCCAGCGGATCAGCGTCCGCACTGCCTCGGCCACTTCCTCGGGCACTGCCGCAGGGTCTTTGTCCGGACTGGTCATGCTTCAAGCTCCCTGGCGATCTGGTCGGCCACGCTTGCCACCTGCCCCCTGATATCGGGCACGGCAACGATTTCCCAAAATGCTCCCTTGGTCAGCGGCCCAAGCGCCCACACGCGCTCAGCGGCACGGCTTCCGCCGTCGACGGCAATCCCCATCCCCAAATGATCGATCGCTACGATCCCGTCGCCGATCATTTGCCGAAGCAAGGGATCCCTCGTCCGCTCCATCGCTCCCAACGGCCCGGTACAGTTGAAAACCGCACCAAAGCGCTCTCGGCTTGGATCGTCGGAGGGCGCGTTTCGCCGTGAATAAGACGCCACCAATGCGCCGCTATCGCCAATCACCGACCGAAGCCTCCCGGCCACCACTTCAAGCCGTCCCGCAGACGTCGCTGTCTCCAGCTGTGCCGCCACTTGCGGCGCGATACGGTGGCGATGGACATCCCAATAGGGCCGCGCATGACGCAGAAAGCGCCGCTGCTCCTCTACGCTCCACCCGCGCCACAGCGCCTGGGCATGCGGGCGCAGCGAATCCACCGCGCCGCGCCAGCCCACCGCCGCGGCCCGCTGCCGCAGCCACCGCCACAGCGCCATCACATTGCCCTTGGGCAGTTGGTCATATTCAACCGGAGCAGCTTCATGCGGAGCGTGGCTGCGCGGCACCTGGCCCCGCCGGGACAGCGCCACGACCCGCCCGCGGTGCCCCGCCGCCTCAAGCGACAGCAGCATGTCGATCATCGTCAACCCCGTGCCAAGCACCAGCACCGCGCCATCGTCCGTCGCAACTCGCTCGATTGCGGCGCGCGCTTCTGGCCCCCACGGATTATTGACAAACAGCGCGCCATCAATGTCCGCGCCGACCTGCATCGGCTCGGGGGGCTGATTGCCCTGCGCCAGCACCAGCGCACGCGCATTCAAAAGCCGTCCGTCGTCAAGCGTGATCCGCCAGCCCCCGTCGCGCGCCGCTGAAACTGCTCTGCCCTCGACAAGCTCGACCCCGCCGGCCAGCGCTCGATCGAAGATACCGCGCAAATACACCCCATAATTGCGCCGCGGCGCAAAGGCGCCCGCCTCATTCCCCGCAGCGACGAAATCATGGGGCCGGTCGGGCCAGGCGCTCATTTTGGCCGCCGGCACGTTAAGCAGGTGAACTGCTTCGCTGGTCGAATAAGCCGTGCCCTGCCCGCCTCGCCCGCCGCCTTCGACCAAAGTAATGTGAAGCCCGTGCCCGCTTAGTTGCGCTGCCGTCATCGTCCCCGAAAAGCCGCCGCCGACAATCACGACGTCGGTATCGGTCCGGTCAGATTTCATAATCGGGCCACGCATTGGGGTTTGCCGCGCCGGCCTTGCGCTTGTTCATATGCCGGTAAATGTCGACCACCGTGCGCCCGGCAGTCTCGGTGAACAAGGCGGGCACGACGGCATGGACAATACACGCCGCGCCCGCGCCGATCAGCCGAGCGCCAATCGCGATTGCGCCCGCGCCATGGCTTGCCCAGCTCATGCCGAGCGTTCGCGGATGGTCGATAAACACACGTCCGATCATCGCCGGGCTCCTTGCTATACTGGTGGCCCCGGAGGGACTCGAACCCCCGACCTGCGGTTTAGGAAACCGACGCTCTATCCACCTGAGCTACGGAGCCAGTCGCCCAGTCCCTTATGGTGCCCGCCGCGCTTAATCAATTCGCGCGATAGCCCGCCGGTGCTTGAGCACGGGAATACGCGCACGCACGTCATTTATGCGTTCAAGGTCGACTTCGACGAACGTGAGGTCAGGCGCATCGTTCATCTCGACCAATAAATTGCCCCACGGATCGGCGACCAAGCTGTGGCCATAGGTTTCGCGTCCGTCTTCGTGCCACCCGGCCTGCGCTGCTGCAACGACGAAGACCGCCGCTTCGATCGCCCGCGCCCGCAATAGCACCGACCAATGTGCCCTGCCGGTGGGCACGGTGAATGCCGCTGGCACCGCAATCACGTCGGCGCCGGCCTCGCTCAGTCGTTCGAACAGGGCGGGGAAGCGCAGATCATAGCAAATCGTCAGGCCCAGCGTGCCCACGGGAGTGCCCTTTACGATCACCGCTTCGCCACCCGCCGAGTACATCGCCGACTCGCGCCAGCTCTCACCGGTGGGCAAATCGACGTCGAACAAATGAATCTTGTCGTAGCGCGCGCGAATTTCGCCGGCGGAGTCGATCACGAAGGCACGATTAACCAGCTTCTCGCTGCTTCCCCGAAGCGCGACCGATCCCAGATGAACCCAAATTCCCGCTTGAGCGGCCGCCGCGCGAACCGCTGCGAGAAATACATCGTCCGCTTCAGGCCGCGCCTTGCCGGCTGCCCGCTCGCGGTCGCGGTCGATCATGTTCGACATTTCGGGCGTGAACAGCATGGCTGCACCGCCGGCACTCGCCTTCGCCACAGCCTCGACCAGCGTAGCGGCATTGGCGGCCGGATCGATCCCGCTTTGCGCCTGATAGAGCGCGATCCGCACCTTGCTCATGCCACAAGCAAGGCGTCGAGTTTCCCGTCATATTCAAGGCCCATCAGATCGTCGCAGCCGCCGATGTGGCGCCCGTCGATAAAGATTTGCGGGACTGTGCTTCGTCCATTGGCGCGCTGGAGCATCTCCTCGCGCGGAGCCCCGCCGCGATCGACCGGAATCTCGCGATAGGGGATCTTCTTCATGTCCAGCATCCGCTTGGCGCGAACGCAAAAACCGCAACTCGCCTTGGTGTAGATTTCAACCGTCGCCACTTGTCTCTCCTGATATCCTGCCGCCTCTAACGCATCAGGCGGCTTGGGCGAACCACCCTTGCCCAGCTAATCAACTCGACTCGCCCCGCCCCCGCCTTGCGCAACACCTTCGCGCATGCCGCAGCAGTACTGCCCGTGGTCAGCACGTCATCGATTAGGATGGCTGTCTGCCCGTTCAACCGCCGGCCTTCCATCGCGACGAACGCGCCGTTCACCGCGCGCTGGCGCTGCGCTTCATTCATTCCCTTGAGCGGCGGAGTGGGCCTTGCCCGCCGCAGAAGATACTGATCAACCGGTATTCCCCACCGTATGCTCAATTGCTTGGCGATCAATCCAGACTGGTTGAAGCCGCGCCACCACAACCGTCGCCGGTGAAGCGGGACCGGGACCAATATTGCATCTCCCGTGCGTGCCAGCAGCGGCGCCATATATCGCGCCATGGTCCGCGCCAGCGCGATCTTGCGGCCATATTTCAACTTGAGCGCGATCACGCGCGCCATTGGGCCATAAGCAACGGCCGCGCGCATCCGGTCGATCGGCGGCGGCGCGGCGATGCAGCGCCCGCACAGCGCTGCATCGGTCGCTTCCAACGGCATGCCGCAATGCTCACACCCTCCGCTGCCAAGCCATTCGAGGGTCGTCCAGCAGGTCGTGCAAAAGCCATCGACCTCGTCGATGATCTCGGCGCAGCCTGCGCAGCGGGGCGGCAAAGCGAAGTCGAGCACCTGCGCGGCGAGCGTCTTGATCGGGGACAGCAGGAACGTCGCCATTTCCCCTTGTCGCCTGCCCAAAGCCATCGCACAAGCCGCCGAGTGACGGCCGCCCCACCCCCCGACCTGTTCGACCGCTACCGCCGCGCACTTGTCCGGGATCGCGCCGCGCGCAGCGGCGTCGAACTTTTCCTCCACGAGCGCGCCTTCACCGAATGCCTTGATCGGATTGGCGACATCAAGCGCCGCTTCGAGCGCGCTCTCCTGATCGGCGTTCCCGACCCCGGCTGGATCGCCCGCCTCGAAGCCGTCGCGGACACCGTCGAGAGCCTCGATCCCGGGGCCCTCTTCGCCACCGCTGCAGGCGGGGCCCGCGCCGAGGAAGACCGTCACGACCTCGGGATCGCGCGCTTCGACCTCATCGTCGCAATCGGCACGCTCGATACCGTCAACGACCTCGGCGCCGCGCTGCTATCGATTCGCCGCGCCCTCCGGCCTGACAGCGTTTTCATCGGCGTCCTCGCCGGCGGCGACAGCCTGCCCGCCTTGCGCCGCGCAATGCTGGCCGCCGACCAGCTTACCGGCCCCGCCGCTGCACGCACCCACCCTCGGATCGCGCCGGCCACGCTTGCCGGGCTGCTTAGCGCCGCGCGCTTCGTCATGCCCGTGGTGGACGTCGACCGCGTGACGCTGCGCTATGACGGCATGCCGGCACTGATCCGCGACCTACGCAAGATGGGTGCGTCGAACATGCTTGCCGAGCGCGCTGCCCCGCGGGGCCGTCACTGGGCACAGCTCGCCGCGGCCGCCTTCGCCGCTGCCGCGGTCGATGGTCGAACCGAGGAGCGCATCGACCTCATTCACTTCCTCGGATGGAGCACGCCAGACTAATCCGGAACGTGACTCAATCGGCGTTAACCGTGCCTGCGACATCTTTTCTTAATCCCGCTGGCCTACAATCGCAGTGTGGACCAAGACCGGAAGGGGGATGGCATGCGTGCTATCCGGACGACTTTCCGCCGCCTGCGCTCGGACAAGCGCGGTGCGACGGCGATAGAATATGGTTTGATTGCGGCGCTCATCGCGGTGGCGCTGGCCGCGTCGATTCAAGGCCTTGGAGGGAGCACTAACGGTGCTTGGGGCAGGATAGCGGCTCAGGTTAGCAGTAAGATGTAGCCGCTCGCAGCGGCCCGGGGACTAGGCCCGCCTGCGCGTGCCAAAGACGACCAGCTTGACCTTCTGCCCCGGCACAAGCGTGCCACCGGGACCAAGCGCGTTGAGCGAGCGGAATCGTTCGACGCGATAATCGCGATACGCCATGCGTGAAGCAAGGCTTGCGACGGTTTCGCCGCTACGTACGGTCACGACGTCAATTACGCGCGGGCGGATCGCAGCCGCCTCTGTCGGGCTGATCCGGCGCAGCGAATCGAACATCATTGCAAAGGGCTGCATCCCTTGCCCGCCGCGCGTCAGCGTCACGAAATGATAAGCCGTGTCGCGGTCGAACTGATAAGCCATGACGCCGATATCGACGACGCCGGAGGAAGTCTGCGCACGCCCGTTGACGAACGCCGCGGGGATGCCATTGACCGTCGTGCGCTGGAGCGGCGACAAGGCAATCTGCGCCTGGCCCCTGGTCAGTCCATTGATCACTTGGCCAATGTAAGTTTCAAGGTCGCCGTTGAATCGCCCGGTGCTGAATTGCGCCTGCCCCGCGGAGCCGGAGATGGTCACAGCCCGCGCGCCATTCTGCATCTGATATCCCGCCGGAACGCTGAACTGCAGCCGCAGGTCGGGATGCGTAAAGGTGCGTCCGTCTATGATCCCCTGTTCGGGGTCATCGTCGACCACCACGCCGTCGAGCTGGGCAAGGAATGCATCGCGGTTGCGCATGCCAGTGCCAGCGCGCCCCGTGCGCTGCGCCGACTGCGCCGCCTGACGCGTCCGATTTTCGTTCAGCGGATGGGTCTGCGCCCATTCCGGGGTCGAGCGATTGCTATTGCCCTGTACGCGCGCCTCGAGCGCGCTCGAGCGGCCAAGCGCCGCAAGCATCGTACTGCTCGCCAGCGGATCATAGCCCGCCGCCGTCAGATAGCGGATGCCAAGCGTATCGGCTTGATATTCCTGCTCGCGTGAGAATTGGAGCGTTGCGAGCTGGGAGCGCTGCTGGGCATATTGGCCAAGCAAATTGCCAAACCCGCCGCCGACCACGCTACCAAGAATGGCCCCAAGGATCCCGCCGATCGAATTGCGCCGCGTGGCTGCTTCGCGCTGCTCCGAATGGCGCCCCGCGATATGGCCGGTTTCGTGACCAAGTACGAAGGCCAGCTCCGCCTCGTCGTTCATCAGCGCCATTAACTGGCGCGTGATGTAGACATAGCCGCCTGGCGTCGCGAACGCATTTTCGACCGCAGCGTTAAGGGTCGTGAAGCGGAAGGACTGCCCCGGATTGGCAACCCCCGAATAATTGGCGACCCGACGCCCGATGCTCTCGACATAAGCTCCGCGCGCGCCCGTTTCTGCGCCGCCATATTCGGCAACCAGCGCGGGATGCTGTTGCTGGGCCTCGGCGACATCGCGCTGGCTCAGCGCGCGGCTCTGCGCAATCGCACCGCCGGTGACGGCGAGCGTTGCGACGGCAGCGGTCGCGGACAGGAACAGGCGGGGCTTGGCCATCGAGACTTCTCTTTCGTGAGGGAACGAAGAACGTTTCCCTTCAACCCCGCGCTATAGATGTGGTTCCGTAACGGCTAACCGCCCAGCGAGAGGAACTTGCTTCGCCGCTGCGCGATCAATTGCGCCCCGCTCATGGTCGCGCATTGGTCGAGCTCGTCGACCAGGACTTCCTTCAATTCCTCGATCGCCTGCGCCGGATCGCGATGCGCTCCCCCTGGCGGTTCGCGGACGATGCGGTCAATCACCTTGAGCTCCGCCAGCTGCTGCGCGGTGACGCGCATGGCTTCGGCGGCATCGGCGGCCTTGTCGGCGGTGCGCCATAGGATCGACGCGCAGCCCTCGGGCGAAATCACCGAATAGACCGCATGTTCGAACATCAAGACCCGGTTCGCGGCAGCAAGCGCAATCGCACCGCCCGATCCGCCTTCGCCGACCACTGCTGCAATCATCGGCACCTTCAGCGCCAGGCATTGCTCGGTCGAGCGGGCAATCGCTTCGGCTTGGCCGCGTTCCTCCGCCTGGACGCCGGGAAAGGCCCCCGACGTATCGACCAGGCTGATCACCGGTACCCCGAAGCGGTCGGCGAGCGCCATCAGCCGGATCGCCTTTCGATACCCCTCGGGCTTGGCCATGCCGAAATTGTGGCGCAGCCGGCTTGCCGTATCATCGCCTTTCTCATGCCCGATCAGCATCACGCGCCGCCCGTCGATCCGCGCCAACCCGCCGATGATCGCCTGGTCGTCGGCAAAGGCGCGGTCGCCAGCCAGTGGCATGAAGTCCTCGGTCAGCCCGGCGACATAATCCTTGAAGTGCGGGCGCTCGGGATGGCGCGCGACCTGGGTCTTCTGCCACGGACTAAGCCGGCCATAGGTCTCGCGCAACAACTTCGCCGACTTCGCCTCGAGCCGCTCGATATCGGCATCGATATTGATCGGGCCCGCGCTTGCCGTGGCACGAAGGTCGGCGATCCGCCGCTCGAGCTCGGCGATCGGTTTTTCGAACTCTAGATAGGTTTGCATAAGCCGCGCGGGGTAGAGGCGGGCTCGTGCCGCGTCAACGGAGGGGTGCGCAGCGGGCCGGTACAGACTTACGAACTAGCGCCCCCGCGCGAGCGGATGCCTTGCATTCACCAGCTCGACCAGCCGCGCGCTATCGACATGGGTGTAGATTTGCGTCGTCGCAATATCGGCGTGGCCAAGCAGCGACTGGAGCACGCGCAGGTCGGCGCCGCCGGCAAGCAAATGCGTCGCAAAGGCATGGCGCAGGACATGCGGGCTGATCCGCTCCGGCGCGATCCCCGCCAGCCCGGCAAGCGCCCGCACGATTTGATACAGGCGCACGCGGCTGAGGTGCGACTTCCCTCCGGGAAACAGCCACGGCCCCTTTTCGGGCGCGACCGCAAGCCAGTCGGACACGGCCTTCTCCGCCCTCCCCGAAATTGGCGCGAGCCGCTCCTTGTCACCCTTGCCGCGGATCATCAGGAATGGCTGCCCCACGCGCACCGCGCGGCGTGGCAGCGACACCAGCTCGGTCGCGCGAAGCCCCGATCCGTATAGCAATTCGATGAGGGCGAGGTCGCGCAGTGCAAGCGGCCGGCCGCTCGCCGCGCGTTCCTCGACCGCGACGAAAATCGCCTCCACCTCATGCGGATCGAGGATCTTGGGCAATGGCCGCTGCAGCGTCGGGCGCGGCAGCGCCGGCGAGGGATCGTCGATCCTCAGCCCCTCGTCGTGCAGAAAGCCATAGAAGCGCCGAAGCGCCGCGGCGCGCCTCGCGACCGTCGATCGCGCGAGGTCACCCCATTTTTCGCCAAGCCGGGCAAGCTCGCTCGACCCCGCCGCTTCGAGCGACCCGAGATCGTCGGCGGCGGCCTGAAGGTCGCTGCGATAGGCGGCGATGGTATTGCGCGCCGCCCCCATCTCGGCGGCCATCATGTCGAGGAAGCGGTCGACCAGCGCGCGATCGCTTGCGATCATAACGCCATCCCAAACGCGCGATCGCTTGCGATCATAGTGCCTTCGGTCACGCGTCCTTCACGCCCGCGCAAGCGCCTCCGCGGCAATCATTCGCGCAAGCCCCTCCTGCCCGGTCCGGCGCAGCGCAGTGATTGCGTGGAACATGTATAGGGCAGGCACCTCGCCAACCGTCGGGGCCTGCATCGCGCTTGCCGCAAGAAGCATTGACGTCCCCGCCTGCCGCCGCATTGCCGCGCCGTCGATCAGGCCGGTCCAACCTGTCTTGCGCTCCAGTCCAAGGCCGTGGCGCCGATTAAGCCGGCCCGCGACCTGCGCATCGATCCGCCCAAGCCCCGCCAGTCCCGCAACCAGCAGGCCGGTGCGGCGTTTGTCCTTTGACGTGTCGCGCCTCGCGAAATCGTCGATCCGCGCTCGGTTTATGGTGAGGTCGCCGGGCGTCGCCATGCCAAGCGCAAGCATTGCCCACGCCACATCGCCCTTTTCGTCGTCGAAATCATCGACCACCCCCGCCCAGCGCGCCGCGTGGCGATCATAGCCACCAGCAAACAGCGCTGCGATAAGATTGCTTGCATCATCGGCCAGCTCCGCATCGGGCCGGACCAGGACCGCCGCGCGCGCGGTGGTCACCCATCCCGCCATCTGCTTCTCGCGGTCCTTGTCGTTCCCCCATAAGCCGCGCAGCGCCGACAGGCGCGCGGCGCGATCCTTGCCGACGAACGCCTGGCGCAGCCGGAACATGTCGGTCCCGGCCAACTCCTCGGGGTCGGTATAATCATAGGCCGCCGAATAAAGATCGACCATCGCGTCGGACGACATCACCCCCATCGCTGCTGCGGTCCGCGCCGCGGCCATCTTCTGCGGCGCAGAGAACATCGGCGCACGCGCAAGCCAGCCACGCACCTGCGGAGCAGCGCCCTTGATCAGCCGCTCGGGCGGCATCATCGCGGTCGCGGTCGACAGGCCATAGCGCCACGCACTCAGCATGGTCACCGGCTCCCACTCGATGGTCGTGGCGCGGGCCGTATTGGCACCGGCGCCGACGACCTTGGCCGCAAGCGCAACGTCGATCGGGTCGCCCCGCCCCCTCCGCCGCGCTCGCTCGATATCCGACGACGCGCCCTCGGGTTCGCCTGCCAAAGAAGCGCACATCGCGCTTACCAGTGGCGCCATCTTCGGCTCGACCTCGGGCAGCTGGTTCTCGATCGCGCACAGCCCCGACGGGTCGCTATTAGCAAGCGCGACCTGCGCCGCCACCTGCACTAACTTGGGCGTGAACGTGTCGGTATCGACCGCGGCGACCAGCAGTCGCGCGGCATCGGCCTCGCCAAGCTTGAGCAGCAGCCAGGCGCGTTCAGCGACCCAGTCGGCGGGGTTGACCCCGCCCGGCGCCTCCGTCCGCGCAAGCAGCATGTTGCGCAAGCCGATCTGCGCCCAGCGCGAGGCAAGCGGGCCATCGGTGCGGCGGAGCACGACCGACAGAAACTTGCCCGAACTGCTGCCCCAGGCGTCGCCCGAATAGCCGATTGCGGCGGGCCAGATTACGCCGGCCACCGCCGCGTCGCGGCGGCGATCGTCGCGATACTCGACTGGCGGAGGTGGGGGTTCGACCGGCTCGCTGGCCCCATCCAGCCCTTCGCTGGTGATAATGTCTTCGAGCCGCGTGAGGTCGGACGAAGGCGCCCGGCGCGGCGCAGCGCGCGGCGTCTCCGTCTCGCTCCCAGGGATGGACGTCGGGGCGGGCGTTGGAGTCGGCGTCGGTGCCGGAGTCGGCGCAGGGGGGCTGGCAGAGCCCGGCGGAACGACCGCTTCGGGCTGGCTCTGCGCGATCGCAGCTCCGGCAACACCCGCGGCAAGAAGCACCGCAAGTGTGACCGTCACCCGATCACGGCCCGATCGAACTCGCCGCAATTTACTTCGCCTCCGCATTGGGCGTCACTTCGACCTCGATCGTCTTGGTCGGTTGCTCGCTGACGCTGTTCGACAGCAGGATCGCTCCGCCGATAAGGACGACAAACAAGACGATCAGGACGATTATGCCTCGCATGAGCACTCCGCTGGCTTCAAAAATAGGTTCGCGGCGCTTTTGCCCGACCCACGCCCCTTATGTATAGCCCCGTTCCGTGGAAAAGCTGCCAACCCGACTTCAATCCTCTGATCCGGCTCCGACCCTTGCGGAGGGCGGCGGCCAGGAACGGCCGTTGCGAGATCGACCGATCGTGCTCGTCGGCCTGATGGGGGTCGGCAAGTCCACGGTCGGCCGCCGCCTCGCCCGACGGCTTGGGCTGCCATTCGTCGACAGCGACAGTGCGATCGAGGATGCCGCTGGCGGCGCATCGACCGCCGAAGTGTTCGACCTCTACGGGGAAGCCGAATTTCGCGACGGCGAGCGACGGCTCGTCGCGCGGCTGGTAGAGGGAGAGCGGCGCGTCATCGCCACCGGCGGCGGTGCGTTCGTCAATGAAGCGACTCGCAAATTGCTCAAGGCGCAAGCGATCACCGTCTGGCTCGACGCCCCCATCGACGTGCTCGCCGAGCGCACCGCCCGGCGCGATAATCGCCCTTTGCTCAAAACCGGCAACCGCGCCGAAACCCTTGCCCGACTCGATCGCGAGCGCCGCCCGCACTACGCCGAGGCCGACATTCACGTCCGCAGCGGCAATGGCGCGCATGGCGACGTCGTCGATGCAATTGTCGCCGCGCTCGACAAATGGTTGACCCAATGAAGCGCATCCCCGTCGTCGCGGGTGCGACGTCCTACGACGTGCTGGCTGGTCCGGTCGAGGAAGCGCGCGACAGCATTACCGCCTTGGGCGATCTCATCCTCGTCAGCGAGCCGAAAATCTTTGCCCTTCATGGCGATCGCGTCGCGGCGCTGCTTGGCTGCGGCCCGCCGATCCTTGTCCCGGAAGGCGAAGCGGCCAAGCAATGGGATGTCTTGCACGACCTCCTCGCTCAGCTTGCCGATCGGCGGGCCACCCGCGCCACGACCCTCGTCGCGCTCGGGGGTGGCTCGGTCGGCGATCTCAGCGGGCTTGCTGCAAGCCTGTTCAAGCGCGGCTGCGCGGTCGTCCACATCCCAACCACTTTGCTTGCCCAGGCCGACAGCGCCGTCGGCGGCAAGACCGCGATCGACGCCTTTGGCGAAAAGAACGTCATCGGCACGTTTCATCAGCCCGCGCTGGTGGTTGCCGACCCGGCCTTTCTCGACACCCTCGACCAGCGCCAACTCCGCTCAGGCTACGCGGAGATCATAAAATATGGCCTGATCGACGACGCCTCTTTCTTCGACTGGTGCCTCGCCAACGGCGCTGCCCTGATCGCTGGCGTCGACCCGGCGCACCGCGATTTCGCCATCTCCACCGCCCTGTCCGCCAAGGCCCGACTCATCGCCGGCGATGTCGAGGACCGCACCGGCCAGCGCGCCCTGCTCAACTTCGGCCACAGCTTCGCACATGCCATCGAAAGCGAGGCCGGCCTCGGCGCTGTGCTGCACGGCGAAGCGGTCGCGCTCGGAATGATCCTCGCACTGCGCTTCTCGGCCCAGCTTGGATATTGCGACCCGGCACCCGCCGACCAGCTCGCAGCCCATTTCGCCGAAATCGGACTTCCGACCTCACTCGGCGAAGTCGGTGTCAGCGGCCCGTCTCTCATGAACTGGATCGCACGCGACAAGAAGAATGAAGGCAGCAAGCCCACGCTTATCCTGACCCGT
>JALYRC010000084.1 GCA_030855555.1 Pseudomonadota bacterium | reverse complement strand
TCGGTCCGGCAGCGAGAGGTCGTGATTTCGCACCGGAGCAATTTTGACCGATACCGTCGCCATCGCCGCCATGATCAAGCCCGCCGCTAAGGCGCTTGGGCTCGACCTCGTGCGCGTCGCGATGATTGGCGGAAAGTCCGATCCAACCCTCCAGGTGATGGCCGAACGCCCTGATACGCGCCAGCTCTCGATCGACGATTGCGCCGATCTGTCACGCGCGATTTCAGAGATTTTCGATCCGCTCGAGGAAGCTGGCCGCGACCCGATCGAGGGCGCCTACCGGCTCGAAGTCTCGTCACCCGGGATTGACCGCCCGCTCACGCGCCGCGGCGACTACGCCGACTGGGCTGGGCATGAAGCGCGGATCAAGTTCGTCGCTCCGATCGACACCGCCAAGCAGGTCAGCGGGATCATCGAAGGCATAGACGGCGACACCGTCCGTATCACCACGCCCAAGGGCGAGCGGCTGGTTGCGTTCGCCAACATTGCCTCGGCCAAGCTCATGCTGACCGACAAGCTCATTAACGCTACTGCGCCGCTCAGCACCGAAGGCGCCGATCTGATTGAGGCTGATCCTCTTCCCGAGGACGAGGCCGACGACATCGCAAGTAAGGAAGGTTGATTTCCATGGCCACTACCGAAGCCACGACGCCCACGACCGGCAATCCGACCGCGAACCGCGCCGAATTGCTCGCGATCGCCGATTCGGTCGCGCGCGAGAAACTGATCGACAAGGGCATCGTCATCGAAGCGATGGAGGACGCCATCCAGCGCGCCGCCCGCGCCCGCTACGGCGCCGAGAACGATATTCGCGCCAAGCTCGATCAGGAGACCGGCGACTTGCGCTTGTGGCGCGTCGTCGAAGTGGTCGAGGAGGTTGAGGATTATTTCAAACAGGTCGATCTGAAGGGCGCGCAGAAGCTCCAGAAGGACGCAGCCGTCGGCGATTTCATCGTCGATCCTTTGCCCCCAATCGAATTCGGCCGGATCGCCGCTCAGGCCGCCAAGCAGGTCATCTTCCAGAAGGTTCGCGACGCGGAGCGCGAGCGCCAGCATGAGGAATTCAAGGACCGCGTCAGCGAAGTCATCACCGGCGTCGTCAAGCGGGTCGAGTTCGGCCACGTCGTCGTCGATCTCGGTCGCGCCGAGGGCGTGATCCGCCGCGACCAGCAGATCCCGCGCGAAATGGTCCGCGTCGGCGACCGCATCCGTTCGCTGATCATGTCGGTCCGCCGTGAAGCGCGTGGCCCGCAGATTTTCCTGTCGCGCGCCCATCCCGACTTCATGAAAAAGCTGTTCGCTCAGGAAGTGCCCGAGATTTACGACGGCATCATCGAGATCAAGGCTGCCGCCCGCGACCCCGGCTCACGCGCCAAGATCGGCGTCATCAGCTATGACAGTTCGATCGACCCGGTTGGCGCCTGCGTCGGCATGAAGGGCAGCCGCGTCCAGGCGGTGGTCCAGGAACTGCAGGGCGAAAAGATCGACATCATCCCGTGGAGCGAGGACACTGCGACCTTCGTCGTCAATGCGCTCCAGCCCGCGACCGTCGCCCGGGTCGTCATCGACGAGGAAGAAAGCCGCATCGAAGTCGTCGTCCCCGATGACCAGTTGAGCCTGGCGATCGGCCGCCGCGGTCAGAACGTCCGACTCGCCAGCCAGCTGACCAACAGCCAGATCGACATCCTTACCGAGGCCGATGCAAGCGAGAAGCGCCAGCGCGAATTCGTCGAGCGCTCGACCTTGTTCCAGCAGGACCTCGACGTCGACGAGACGCTCGCGCAACTGCTCGTTGCCGAAGGCTTCACCAGCCTTGAGGAAGTGGCTTACGTCGAGATTGACGAAATCGCATCGATCGAAGGGCTTGACGACGACATTGCCGGCGAGCTCCAGAACCGGGCAACCGAAGCGCTCGAGCGCCGCGAAGGCGTTTCGCGCGAGGAGCGCCGCGCGCTTGGCGTCGAGGATGCGCTGGCCGAGCTGCCGCACCTCAACGAGGCAATGCTGGTGACGCTCGGCAAGGCGGGGATCAAGACGCTCGACGATCTCGCCGACCTTGCCACCGACGAACTGATCCAGAAGAAGCGCGCCGAACCGCGCCGCCGCGCCGAAACGACCAGCCAGCGCAGCGAGGACAAGGGCGGCGTGCTTGCCGACTATGGCCTCTCCGAAGAGCAGGGCAATGAAATCATCATGGCCGCCCGTGCGCACTGGTTCGAAGACGAAGCGACCGATGGGGAGGACGCCGTTGCGGAAACCCCAGAATGACACGCTAGCGCGTCAACCAGACAAGCGTGCTCCTGCGAAGGCAGGAGCATTGCGCGAAAACGATCCAACGCTCACGCCTGCGCGGGAGCACGGCACGTCCGCGTCCGCGTCCGAGCGCACTTGCGTGCTAACGCGGCGCACCGCCTCGCCGGATGAGCTTATCCGCCTGGCGCTTGGCCCCGACGGCCAAGTGGCTCCTGACGTGCGCGCTCGCGCCGACGGCCGCGGCGCGTGGATTGGGGTCGGTCGCAAGCAACTTGAAACTGCGCAGGCCAAGGGCAAACTCAAGGGCGCTCTCGCCCGAGCCTTCAAGACCAGCGATCTGACCATTCCCGCCGACCTTCCGGAACGCATTGAAGCCGCGCTTCGCCAGGCTGCACTTGACCGGCTCGGCCTCGAAGCGCGCGGCGGCACCCTCATTTGCGGCTCCGAGAAAATCGACATTGCGGCACGGTCGGGGAAGGTCCACCTATTGATCCACGCCGCCGACGCGGGCGACGACGGCAATGCCAAGCTCGACCAGTCCTGGCGGGTTGGCGGGTCTGAGGAGCGCGGTTTTTCACGCGGACTCGTTTTTCCCTTGCCGCGCACCATCTTGTCGATGGCGCTCGGGCGGGAAAATGTGGTACACATCGCCTTGACTGACGCTGGAGCTGCTCGGCGCGTGGCCAAGGCCATCGCCCGGTGGCAAGCTTTCATTGATCCCGATGCTGGGCTAGACGGCGCCCCCGAGAGGGAATTGGGCGCCGACGGGCCGGTTTCGCTTGACGCATATGAAGACGAAGGAAATTCATGACCGACCAGACCGACAAGCCCAAGCTAGGCACGCGCCCGCCGCTTGGCCTCAAGCGCACGGTCGAGACCGGCAAGGTGAAGCAGAGCTTCAGCCATGGCCGCTCGAACACCGTCGTGGTCGAGGTCAAGAAGCGGCGCATCCTCGCCAAGCCCGGTGAAACCCCGGCCGCGCCCGTCGCCGAGGCCCCCGCTCCCGTGGAAGCCCCGACAGCGGCTCCGGCAGCGGCCCCGACTCCGGTGGCAACCGCGCCTGCAGCGCCCACCCCGGTTACACCCACGGCGCTGCCGGCAGCGCGTGCTCCCGCACCGCAGCGCCGCGCGCCGGCCGACGATATCTTGTCGCGCCGCGAGCTTCAGGAGAAATTGCTTCGCGAGGCCGATGAGTCGCGCATGAATTCGCTTGAAGAAGCGCGTCGCCGCGAGGACCGCGCCAAGATCGATCAAAGCGCCGATGAGAAGCGCCGCGCCGAGGAGAATCGCAAGTCCGAGGAAGAAGCCGCCGTTCGCGCAGCCGCCGACGCTGCCGATGCCGAGCGCGCCGCCGCCGAC
>JALYRC010000100.1 GCA_030855555.1 Pseudomonadota bacterium | reverse complement strand
CGATTTCATCCTCACCCCGACCGCCCCCTCGGCGGCGTCCGGATTGAACGAGAAGATGAGCGACCCGCTGGCGATGTATTTGAACGACGTGTTCGCGGTCCCGGCGAGCCTCGCCGGGCTCCCCGCCATGTCGATCCCCGGCGGCCTCGACAGCCAGGGCTTGCCCCTCGGGCTGCACCTGATCGGCCGCGAATGCGACGAGCAGGGCGTGCTCAATGCGGCGCTGGCAATCGAGGAACGCGCCGGATTCACGGCGCGGGCGGAGAAATGGTGGTGAGCTACGATCGCGCATCGAGAAACGGTCGGGCCGACCGGCAGTGGTTCTGGGGAGAACTGCTTGCCCACTTCATTCGCATCCCTTGGACGAGGACCTACCTCGATTTGTTCGACCTGATATTTCGCCGAGAGCGCTACATTCAAAAATTCGTCACAGGTGATGAGAATGACTGACTATCGCATCACCGGCGCTACCGGCGAATGGGAGGTCGTGATTGGGCTCGAGGTCCACGCGCAGGTCACCTCCAACGCCAAGCTGTTCTCCGGCGCGGCGACGACCTTTGGCGCTGAGCCGAATACGCAGGTCAGCCTCGTCGATGCGGCGATGCCGGGGATGCTTCCGGTGCTGAACGGCGAGTGCATCCGCCAGGCGGTGCGCACCGGGATGGCGATCGACGCCGTGATCAACAAATGGTCGCGCTTCGACCGCAAGAATTATTTCTACGCCGATTTGCCCCAGGGCTATCAGATTTCGCAATTGTATCATCCCATCGTCGGCGAGGGGTCGGTCACCGTCCTGACCGACGAAAAGGACGAAGCGAGCGCCAAGACCATCGGGGTCGAACGGATTCACGTCGAGCAGGATGCCGGCAAATTGATGCACGACCAGCATCCGACCATGTCCTACGTCGACCTCAACCGCTCGGGCGTCGCACTGATGGAGATCGTCTCCAAGCCCGAGATGAATTCCCCAGCCGAAGCAGGGGCTTACCTCCGCAAGCTCAGGGCAATACTGCGCTATGTCGGGTCGTGCGACGGCAATATGGAAGAAGGCTCGATGCGCGCGGACGTCAATGTCAGCGTGCGCAAGCCGGGCGGCGAGCTTGGCACACGGACCGAAACCAAGAACGTCAATTCGGTCCGCTTCGTCATGGCGGTGATCGAATCCGAGGCGCGCCGCCAGGTCGACCTCATCGAGGAGGGCGGCGCCGTGGCCCAGGAAACGCGGCTCTACGATCCCGACAAGAACGTCACCCGAACGCTGCGCTCGAAGGAAGATGCGCACGATTACCGCTATTTCCCCGATCCCGATCTACTCCCGCTCGAATTGAGCGACGAATTTCTCGCCGACTGCCGCGACAGCATGCCCGAGCTCCCCGACGCCAAGCGCAAGCGCTACGAGGCGCTCGGGATCAATGCCTATAGCGCCAATGTCCTGACCGCCGAGGTCGAGACTGCTCGCTGGTTCGACGCCTTGCTCGATGCTGGGGCGCCACCACCGCAGGCCGCCAATTGGGTTGCGTCGGAATTGTTCGGTGCGCTTAACCGCATGGACCGCACCCTGAGCGATTCTCCGGTCAGCCCAGCCGACGCGGCCGAACTGCTTCGCCTGGTTGCCGACAAGACGCTGTCCGGCACCCTTGCCAAGCAGGTGTTCGAGATCATGCTCGAGACGGGGCAGGGCGCCTCTGCAATCGTCGAGGAGCGCGGCCTCAAGCAGACGTCTGACACCGGCGCCATCGACGCCAAGATCGACGAAATCCTCGCCGCCAATGCCGACAAGGTCGAGCAATATAAAGCCGGCAAGGAGGCGCTGTTCGGCTTCTTTGTTGGTCAGACGATGAAGGCGATGCAGGGCAAGGCCAACCCGCAGATCATCAACGAACGCCTCAAGGCCAAGCTGGCGAGCTGACGTTGGGCGCGGCGGCGGATTTCGCTGTCCTACAGCGTTCGATTCGTCATACACTTGCCGTCATGCAAACGCAGTCTCCGGGCGCTGCCGAAATGGTAGCGCTCCCGGAGACTTTAGTGACTTTAGGACCGTAAGAACGTCCTGGGCCCTCTGAAAGGGCGTCGGCCAAGAGGAACCAAAATGCGCTTTCTGTCCCTTTTTCTGCTCACTTCACTGTCGACGACCGCCGCAATCGCGCAACCCGCACGTCCACCCAAGCTCGTGGTCGCCATTTCGATCGACCAACTCTCCTCTGACCTGTTCGACGAGTATCGTCCCCGCCTGACCGGCGGCCTCGCGCGCCTCGCGACGGGCACGACCTATCGCAACGGCTATCAGCCGATGACGGCGACCGAGACTTGTCCCGGCCATTCGACCCTCCTCACCGGCGCATTGCCAAGTCGCAGCGGGATCATCGCCAACAGCTGGTTCGATCTTCGCCAGGCGCGATCGGACAAGGGCGTCTATTGCGCCGAGGACGAGCGCATCGCCGGTTCCTCGTCGAGCAAATACACTGTTTCCCCAGTCCATCTGAAGGTCCCGACGCTTGGTGAACTGATGAAGGCGGCAAACCCGGCAAGCCGCTCGGTTGCGGTTGCCGGCAAGGATCGCGCCGCCGTGATGATGAGCGGCCAGCGACCCGACCAGCGCTGGTATTGGGATGGCAAGAAATATGCCACCGACCTTGCCGGCGTCACTCCCCCGGTCAGCGTCGGTGCGGCCAATCAGACCGTCGCCGCGCTGATCGCGGCGCCCGGATTGCCGCTGACGCTCCCGGCCGACTGCGCTGCCAAGGCGCGCGCTATTCCAGTCGGCGACGGCAAGTTCTCCGTCGGAAGCGGGCGATTCGAGCGCGCCGCAGGTGACGCGCGTGGCTTTCGATACACCCCGGCTTTCGATGGAATGACCCTCGCGCTTGCCGCGCGGCTGATCGGCGAACTCAACCTTGGCAAGGGCACGGCAAGCGACATCATCGCCATCGGTCTGAGCGCCACCGACTATGTCGGACATGGTTACGGGAACGGCGGAGCGGAGATGTGCCTTCAGCTCCACTCGCTGGACCGCGACCTTGGGGATTTCCTCGGCCTGCTTGACCGAAGCGGCATTGATTATGCTGTCATGCTCACCTCCGACCATGGCGTCGCCGACATTCCGGAGCGGAGCCGCCTCAAGGGTGTCGCTGGGGCCGCACGAGTCCGGGCCGACCTCACGCCAGCGGCTCTCGGCAAGGCGATCGGCGCGAGCCTCGGGCTTGCCGGGCCAGTACTGATCGGGGAGGGCGCCCATGGCGATGTCTATCTCGATATTGCGCTGAGCCCGGCGGATCGCCGCCGCGCACTTGCGGCCGCGCATCCCCCCGAACGCCCCGAGCCGCAGGTGGAAGCCGTCTTCACCCGGGACCAGCTGACCCGAATGGCCGTGCCGACGGGCAGCCCCGACCGCTGGACGCTCGCCCAGCGCACCCGCGCCTCCTTCGACGCACAACGGTCGGGTGACCTCGTCGTCCTGCTCAAGCGCGACATCACGCCGATCCCCAATCCATCGAGCGGCTATGTCGCGACTCACGGCAGCCCATGGGATTATGACCGGCGCGTCCCGATCCTGTTCTGGCGGCCCGGCGGCAAGCGAAACGAGCGCCCCGAACCGGTTGCGACGACCGATATCATGCCTACGCTGGCCGCAATGCTCGGACTGTCGGTGGATGCCAGCAAGATCGACGGGAGATGCCTGGCAAGCGCGGCGCTGGGGACGTGCCCGCGCTAGGCGACTGAAAGGCTTGCCTTTTTTCGAATCGCACGGCACCGTTTGACGATCGTGTGATTTGATGAGGAAGCATGATGCGCCATTTGTCCATTGCCCTGGCCGCGTCGGCCGCGCTCCTCGTCGGAGGATGCGTCCAGACCCGCCAATTTGCCGACACCCAATTCGCCGTTCCTTCGGGCGATTATAAGCTGCTGGTCATGCGTCCCGACGTCACCGTCGGATCGGTCACCACCGGCGGCCTGACCGAACCACGCGCAGACTGGACCGCCGCGGCGCGGACCAATTTGCTTGCAGCATTGAGGGCGCAACAGGCCGGACGTGGCGGCAATGTGCTCGTGCTCGACCGTCGCGACTCGCTGCCCGGGGTTTCTGCCGAGACGATCGCCGAACTCGAACGACTTCACGGTGCCGTCGGCAATTCGATCGCGCGCCATAAATATCTTGGCGACGATCTCCCGACCAAGCGCCGCAAGGGGCTCGACTGGACGCTCGGCGCACAGGCGATTGCGCTCGGCCAACGGACCGGGATGGATTATGCCTTGTTCATGCATGCCGAGGACAGCTTCGCCTCGACCGGGCGAGTGGCGCTGCAGGTCCTTGGTGTCGCCGGCTGTCTGGTCGGTTTCTGCGCCCCCAATGTCGGTGGTGGCTCGCAGTTCGCTTATGCCAGCCTCGTCAATTTGCGCACGGGGGAGGTGGTCTGGTTCAATGTCCTCCAGTCGAAGATCGGCGATATCCGGACTCCAGCCGGCGCAGCCGAGATGGTCGAGCGGCTGGTCGGGCGGATGAAGCCCGGGCGCGACGTTCGCCGTGCACTAAGGGCCGGAGCGGGGGCATGACCATGATCGACCGTCGCAACCTGCTGCTTGCTGGCGGTGCGCTCGCCGCTGCAAGCGCGACCGGGGTCGCTTCGGCGCGCGTATTGCCCCAGGCGATGGTGCCACTGATCGGGCCCGGCTACCGCCCGACCGACGCCGACGAGCGTGGCATGTGGCAACAGATGGAGCGGGTCGAGGAAGAGATCGCCGGCTCCAATCTGGTCGTCCAGGATCCCGAGCTTTCCGGCTATTTGAAAGGGCTGATTGGGAAGGTCGGAGGCCCGGCCGCGCGCGACTTCCGCATCTATCTGGTCCGCATTCCTGATTTCAATGCCGCCATGTTCCCAACCGGCATGGCAGTGATCTTCACTGGCCTGCTGCTGCGAATGCGCAATGAGGCGCAACTGTCGGGAGTCATTGCCCACGAAGCGGCGCATTTTCTTCGCAAGCACCAAATCCGCCAATGGCGCGATATGCGCACAAGGACCGACATCTTTGCAATGCTGGCAATGGGCGCTGGCATTGCCGGCGGGGCTGCAGGGGTGAACACCGGCGATATTGCACAGCTTGGTCAACTCGGAACGATCCTCTCTCTGCTCCGCTACAATCGCGGGCTTGAAGCGGAGGCCGACGCGATGGGCGTGCGGCTTCTTGCCGAGCAGGGCTATGATCCGCGCGCGATGGCCGAAACCTGGGAGCAGCTCATTGCCGAGGAAAAATTGTCGGCGAAATACCGTCGCAAGCGGCGGAGGCGCGACATCAGCCTGTTCGGAACGCACCCGAGTCCCGAGTCACGGATGGCCGACCTTCGTGTGAGCGCTGCCGAGGTCATGCGACCCGGCGCACTCTATGACGCACGCCATGCACCTTTCATGGCGGCGACCGCGAAGATCCGCCCGACCTTGCTCGATGATCAGGTCAAGTTGAACGATCCAGGGGCAAGCCAATATATCATCAACATGCTCGCAAGAGATGGGTGGAATGGCCTGCTTCGGCATCACGAGGCCGAGATATACCGGCTGCGCAATCGCACCGGCGACGATATCCGGGCAGGGCAGGGCTATGCCGCAGCGGTGCGTTATCTCGATGCTCCGGCGGATGCGTGGCGCTGGCACGGAATATTATTGATGAAGTCGGGCCGGACCGAGGAAGGGCGCGTTGCACTTCGCCGCTACCTCGCAATGGCGCCGAGTGCTCCCGATGCCGCCTTTGTTCGCCAGATGATTGGGTAAGGACGAGATGATGAGAAAAACCAGGTCAATCCTGCTTGCGGCGGTCGCGCTTTCTCTTTCAGCATGTGCGGGCGGGCTCGGAGGCGGCGGCATCGGTCTTGGCAATTATAGCTTGATCCGCGTGCGCGAAACCGCGGTCGGCAACCACAGCCTCCGTGTAACTCCCTCGCGCGAGTGGAATCGCCAGCGCGGCCAATTGTTCGTCGATATTCGCGAAGTCGAGGATTGGACGCTTAACGGGCCGCTGCTCGACGGCATCAGCTTCGTCACCGGGCTAAAGCATAACAAGTCGCTAGTGCGGCAATATCGGCGCGACGATCGCCAGGTGCCGTACTACCGCGCCAACATGACAGCGCCCGAAGTGGCGGCGATGCTCGAAAGCCTGTTCCGGGTTCGCGGCGGGACGGTTGACTTCAAGACGCTTGGTCTCGCCCCGCGTACCTTCCTTGGCCAGCCTGGATATCAGTTCGATTTCGAGCATCTCGACAGCGACGAAGTGTGGCGCCGCGGGCGCGCGGTTGGGGCGACGGTCAACGGGCGCTTGTACCTGATACTCCTGGACGCGACCCGCTCCCATTATTTCGACGCGACGCTGCCGGACTTCGAGGCGATTACAAACTCCGCTCGCCTTGCCGGCTGACTTCAGGCGAGGACCGGGTCAGGTGCCGGCGGGCGCGGCGGCTCGTCAGGCAGCGGAGGAACTTCGCCGGGCTGGTCTGCCGGCAGCCCCGGCGGGGGTGGGCGGCTAGCCATTATCCGATCGGTGAAATCGGGGTCGGCGAAGGGTCGGTCGCCGGCGAGCTTGGCGAGGGAACATCGATATCTGGCGTAGAGGCGGGGGCCTCGCTCGGCGCCTCGGTTGGCTGGCCGGGCTCGGATGGTCCGGGCGGCAGTTCGTCGGGGCGGGGATTGTCGGACATGGTCGTCTCCTTTCGATGTTCAACAACTGATGAAGGCGACAAGTTGCACGTCATATCAAGCGGCTGGACGAGGTTGCACAGCGCGCATTCCTTGCTATAGCCCGCCCACTTCAAAAAGCGTCCGCGCGGGCGTGGCGGAATTGGTAGACGCGCTGGTTTTAGGTACCAGTATCGCAAGATGTGGGGGTTCGAGTCCCTTCGCCCGCACCATTTCCAAGCACAGGCATCCTCAGGAGGTGTCCGGGCACGGAAATCAGCGCAGACGTTTGATTCTAGTTTGGGATTTATAAAAGTCATGAAGACCGTCGAGACGGAAAATGCTGGCCTCAAGCGGGCCTACACGCTCACCATATCCGCCAAGGAAATCGACGCGCGCGTCGAGGGCGAGATCAAGCGCATGGCGCCCAAGATCAAGATGCCGGGCTTTCGTCCAGGCAAGGTTCCGCCGAACCTGATCCGTAAGATGCACGGCGACAACCTTCACGCCGATGCCCTCAACACGACGGTCCAGGAAAGCGTCCAGGCGCTGCTCAGCGAGAAAAAACTTCGCCCGGCAATGCAGCCGCAGGTCGAGCTCGACGAAGGTTATGCCGCCGGCAAGGATGCCGAAGTCCGCGTGACTCTCGAGACCCTGCCCACGGTCCCGACGCCAGCGATCGACGGCCTCAAGCTCGAGCGGCTTACGGTCGAGGCCGACGATGCCGCGGTCGACGCGCAGATTGCCCAGCTGGCGCAGTCGCAGAAGCGCTACGAAGATGGCAAGAAGGGCCACAAGGCCGCGAACGGCGACCAGGTGGTGATCGACTTCGTCGGCAAGGCTGACGGCATCGCCTTCGATGGCGGCACGGGCCAGGACATGCCGGTCGTGCTCGGGTCAGGCAGTTTGATCCCCGGCTTCGAGGAGCAGATGGTCGGCGTCAAGGTCGGCGACGAAAAGGTCCTTAACGTCACCTTCCCGGAGGATTATCAGGCCGCCAACCTCAAGGGAAAGGCAGCGACCTTCGACATCGTGGTGAAGGCGGTAAAGACAGCCGGCGAGACCCGGATCGACGATGAGTTCGCTACCCAGCTCGGCCTCAAGGACCTTGAGCAATTGAAGGGTCTGATCCGCGACCAGCAGCAGCAGGAACTGAACAACCTGACGCGCACCCACATGAAGCGCCGCTTGCTCGACCAGCTTGCGGAAAGCCATGACTTCGAAGTGCCGCCGTCAATGGTCGATGCCGAATATGAGAATATCATGGGCCAGCTGCGCCATGAGGCCAGCCAAGAAGCTGATCCCGAAGCGGCTTTGAAGGAAATCGAAAGCGAAGCTGCCGACTATCGCAACATTGCCGTGCGGCGCGTTCGGCTCGGCTTGCTGCTGTCGGAAATCGGCGCTGCGAACGGCGTAGATATTTCGGAGCAGGAAATGAACCGGCTGATCGGCCAGGCGGCGCAACAGTATCCGCCCAAGGATCGTGAACGCTTCGTTCAATATGTTCAGCAGGACCCGATGGCGGCAGCGCAGCTGCGTGCTCCGCTGTACGAGGACAAGGTCGTAGACTTCCTCTTCTCCAAGGCCACGATCACCGATCGGACGGTTGAGCGCGCCGAACTGGAAGCCGACCTCGAAAGCGAAGAGGGCCATGTCCATGGTCCGGATTGCGGTCACGACCACGGCGACGCCAAAGCGGCTCCAAGCAAGGCAGCACCCGTAAAGAAGGCCAAGAAGCCTGCGGCCGAGAAGTCCGCCGCGGAGCCGAAGCTTTCCGAACCGGCCAAGGCCACAACTGCGGCGGAAGACAAGCCAGCCAAGCCCAAGCCAGCCAAGCCGATAAAGGATGGCGCAGGCGCGAAGCCAGCTGATGCCAAGCCTGCCGCGAAGAAGGCCCCGGCGAAAAAGGCCAAATAGTCCTTTTTCGCTGGCCGCCGGGGATGCGCAACGCAGGCTTGTCGAAGGCATGCTCTTCTCTCTAGGAGGGAAGGGTAGGCCTTCGACAGCTCGAGGCGGACGGGGGTTAGCTTATGACGGGACAGTCCAAGCCTCGCGTGGCGATAGTGCTGCCATGCTACAATGAAGAAGCCGCGATTGCCGAGACGGTCGCGGGCTTTCGGGCAGCGCTTCCCGGCGCTGTCGTCTATGTTTACGACAATAATAGCCGGGATCGCACGGCAGAACGCGCGCAGGGTGCCGGCGCCATCGTTCGCAGCGAGCTTCAGCAGGGCAAGGGCAATGTCGTCCGCCGCATGTTTGCCGACGTCGATGCCGACATCTACGTCATGGCTGACGGCGATCTGACCTATGACCCAAAGGCCGCGCCCGCGATGGTGGCGATGCTCCTCGACCAGCAGCTCGACATGGTCGTGGGTACGCGCCAGCACGAGCAGACCGACGCTTATCGGGGCGGTCATGTGATAGGCAACAAGCTTTTCACTGGCCTTCTGGCGGGCCTGTTCGGGCGCAGTTTCAGCGACATATTCTCGGGCTATCGGGTCTTTTCGCGGCGGTTCGTGAAGAGCTTCCCGGTTTTGTCAGCGGGGTTCGAGATCGAGACCGAGATGAGCGTCCACGCGCTCGAGCTCAAAATGCCGGTGGGCGAAGTTACCACCGCTTATGGCGCGCGGCCGGAAGGATCGGAATCAAAGCTGTCCACCTACCGCGACGGGTGGCGGATCCTGAAGACGATCGCGACCCTGTATCGCATCGAGCGGCCCGTGCTGTTCTTCGGCTCGGTCGGCGCGCTTTTGCTGGTGGTGGGGGTCGTGCTCGCGATACCCTTGCTGCTGACCTATCTAGACACAGGTCTCGTACCCCGCATCCCGACGGCGATCCTGATCACCGGCCTGGCGATCATCGCAACCTTGTGCTTTTTCGCCGGCCTGATCCTGGACACAGTAACACGCGGTCGCCGTGAAATGCGGCGCCTTGCCTATATGGCGCATCCGGCGCCGGGCACGGTGTAACAAGACCCTCGCTGGACGTCGCAGAGCGACGTTTTTGCATCGTCGCTGGGGGGAGATTCGCTGCCCCCTTTTTTTGCCCCGTTTCGCACGCCGCTTGAACCTTGCGGGCTTCCGTCCGATGTAGGGCACCGGCAAACCACGAAGGATCGCGCATTTTTATGGACCATCAAGACATCGTCGCTGGCCTCGTTCCAATCGTCATCGAACAATCGAACCGCGGCGAGCGCAGCTTCGATATTTATTCGCGATTGCTTCGCGAGCGGATCATTTTCGTCACCGGCGCGGTCGAGGACCATATGGCCGCAGTAATTACGGCGCAGTTGCTCTTCCTCGAATCCGAAAATCCGAAGAAGGACATCTTCATGTACATCAACTCGCCAGGCGGCGTGGTGACGGCCGGCCTCGCGATCCATGACACGATGCAATATATCCGGCCCAAGATCGGCACTGTGTGCATTGGCCAAGCCGCGTCGATGGGCAGTTTCCTGCTTGCCGCGGGTGAACCGGGGATGCGCATCGCGCTGACCAACAGCCGAATCATGGTCCATCAGCCATCGGGCGGGGCGCAGGGCATGGCCGCGGATATCGAGATCCAGGCGCGCGAGATATTGCGCATGCGCCAGCGGCTCAATGAACTTTATGCCAAATATACCGGCAAGCCGATCGAGGAGATCGAAAAGGCAATGGACCGCGACAAGTTCCTTGAGGCCGACGAGGCCAAGGAATTCGGTATCATCGACCAGGTATTCGACCGCCGCCCCGACGCCGCATCCGGCGATTCGACCGGTGCCGCGGATGTCACGCCAGCGTAACATTAGTGTCATCTTCGCTTGCCCGCAGGCCGAGCGCGCTTTAGCCCCGTTGCACGCTGCAACGGGGCTTTTGCGTGTCCCCAGTCAAAGGGACGCTCATCCGCCAAGTCGCCGCCTTACCCTATCGTATCGACGGTCCGGCGCCGAAGGATGTCATGATCCTGCTCGTGACTTCACGCGATACCGGACGCTGGGTGCTGCCCAAGGGCAATTTGATGGTCGGAATTGCGCCCCACCGGGCTGCGGCGCGCGAAGCGGAGGAGGAGGCCGGCGTAAGCGGTACCATATCGCGCAAGCCGCTCGGACGGTTCCCGTATCGCAAATGGCGGAGTGCCAAGAGATATGAGCTGGCCAAGGTCGACGTGTTCGCGCTGAACGTCACCAAGGAACGCTCGAACTGGAAGGAGCAGGCCGAGCGCGAGCGCCGCTGGTTCACTCGCGAGGAGGCTGCCGAAATGGTCGACGAGCCCGAACTTCGCATACTCATCCGCTCCGCCAGACTGCCGTAGATCGCCAATTTCGCCACGCTCGGCCTGTTTATGTTTGCGGGGTGAAGCTCGCGGAACCTCGGGACGAATGACCACTTACCCTTGCGGCGCATCGTCAAGCGCTCCATATTCGATTGAGAATGATCGGGCCTCGCGGGGATGTTAACGCATCGCACAGTTTGATTGTGATATATAAAGGTCTTAGCATGACCGGCTCGACTGCTTCGGTGATCGAGTGATGCTCAAGGGTGACAAGGGACTTTATGACCAAGCTTTCCGGCGGCGGCGACAGCAAGAGCACGCTTTACTGCAGCTTCTGCGGCAAATCGCAGCA
>JALYRC010000090.1 GCA_030855555.1 Pseudomonadota bacterium | reverse complement strand
TGGACAGAGCTAAGGCGACTGCAACAACCCTGGCAGATTTGCCAAGGACGTGCGTTTTTGACCGCTTGAAGGTCGGACAGAGGGGAGCTAACGAGTCATCATTACTATGCTGGTTAATGATTAAATTAATCAAAGATACTAACATCTGAGGACCTCGTGCTTAGGACGAGAGTAATTACGCTCTCGGTCCGACGACCCCCAAAACCTTATTGATGACGTAAGACAACGATATTGGAACCAATTGTATCCACTGTACTTACAATTATTATTCATTATTAACTATTATACTAACGAAAACTTAATCTATACCATAACATTGTGAGACATTTATTGAGAGAGTGTCGGGCTTCGGTTCGTCATGAATTCACGAAGCGCAGCATTGATTGCGACAAGAAAACCAGAGTCGGCCGCCGCTTGGTCGATCAGGCCCGCGCCGCAAACAAGCTGGCGCTGCTGGCGGCCAGGCGCTCGTGGCCGTGACGGTGTCGGCTCTCGGCCGCGGTGGGACGCTGCTCAATCTCAGGGGCTATGAGCAGAACCCATTGCCGACGACTGAATTCGAACGCGAGTATCATCGAGAAACTGCCCGACAGTCGCAATGTCCGCCAAGGGTCGTAAGCAGAAGTTCGGTAGCGGCGCATATGTGACCCACTCATCACCCATTGCGGACATTAGGCAGTTGTACGCGTAGCCTCTCAATCGGGTGTGCTAAGCAAGGTGAAGCGCAAACCCTTTTCGCTGTCCTACAGCCCCTCACCTGCGTTACACTGACACCATGCCGATGACGCGCCGGATTTTCCTCCCTTGCCCATTCCCCGCCGCAACCGACACTCCTTCCAGAAATGGTAGGGCTCCCGGAGACTTTAGTGACTTTATGACTTTAAGCATGTCTCGCGCTCTCTGGAGCGACGCATGAGCCTGCTTCCCGAACCGCTCCGAATCCCGGCATTTCGCGCCTATTTTGTCGCACGACTCGCCGCAACCGTCGCGCAAATGGCGATGGTCATCGTCATCGGCTGGCAAGTCTATGACATTGCCCGCCAAACGATGGACATCCGGGACGCCGCCTTCCAGCTCGGCCTCATCGGGCTGGCCCAGTTCGTGCCCTTGTTCCTGCTCACGCCGATCAGCGGCTGGGCCGCCGACCGCATCGACCGGCGCCTGATCGCGCGCGCCGCGATCCTGCTTGAATTGGTCTGCGCTTTGATCCTTGGCTGGGCCACCTGGGGCGGGTTCATCAGCCTGCCAATCCTGTTCGCAGTGGCGGCGTTGCTTGGCGTCGCCCGCGCCTTCGCCGGCCCGGCGCTTGGCGCGCTGGCTCCCAACCTCGTGCCCCGCGACATCTTGCCCAAGGCCATCGCCTTAAGCTCGACCGCCTGGCAGAGCGGGGCGATCGCCGGGCCGGCGCTCGGCGGCATCCTCTATGACGTGACGCCGCATCTGCCTTATGGCGTCAGCGCCGCTTTGTTCGTCGTCGCCGCGGCTTGTCTGTTCGCCATTGGCCCCGTGCCCCGCACCGCGCTTAAGGCCGGCAGCCCGTGGCGCCAGATGGTCGAGGGGCTCGCTTACGTCCGCCGCAACAAGCTCGTGCTTGGCGCGATCACCCTCGATCTGTTCGCGGTGCTCCTCGGCGGCGTCGTCGCCATGCTGCCGGTGTTCGCGCGCGATATATTGCAGGTCGGCGCAGACGGGCTCGGACCGCTTCGCGCCGCACCGGCGGTCGGCGCTACCCTGACCGCCATTTTCTTCTCGATCCGCCCGCTGCGCACCAATGTCGGGACCAAGATGCTCGCCGCGGTCGTCGTATTCGGCGCCGCCACGGCGGTGTTCGGCCTGTCGACATCCTATTGGCTGTCGCTGGCGATGCTTGCCCTGCTCGGCGCAGCCGACATGTTCTCCGTCTATATTCGCCAGTCGCTGATCCAATTGCACACCCCCGACGACATGCGCGGCCGCGTCGCCGCCGCGTCGACCCTGGCGATCTCCGCCTCAAACGAGCTTGGCGAGGCGCGCAGCGGGTTTACCGCGGCGCTTGTCGGCCCGGTCGCGGCCACCGTCGCCGGCGGAATCGCCGCGATCGGCGTGACCCTGTTGTGGGCCTTGTGGTTTCCCGAACTGCGCCGCGCCCGCACTTTCGCACTGGCCGACGATCCGCCTCCTCCAGACGCCACCGCCGTGGCCGGCGGGGCATGAGCGCTTGAACAACGCCGCCCGCGCCCCGATGTTCGACCCGCACCCGCCAAGGAGTCTCCCGCGATGAAGGCCAATTCGATCCTCGACACCATCGGCAATACGCCGCTGATCCGAATCAACCGCTTGTTTGGGGACCAGGCGGAGGTGTGGGTGAAGTCCGAGCGTTCGAACCCCGGTGCGTCGATCAAGGACCGCATTGCCCTCGCGATGATCGAGGCAGCCGAGGCTTCAGGCCAGCTCAAGCCGGGCGGGACGATCGTCGAGCCGACCAGCGGCAATACCGGCATCGGGCTTGCAATGGTCGCGGCGGTGAAGGGCTACAAATTGATCGTCGTCATGCCCGACAGCATGAGCCTCGAGCGCCGCCGGGTGATGCTTGCCTACGGCGCCAGCTTCGACCTCACGCCGCGCGCCAACGGGATGAAGGGGGCAATTGCCCGCGCGCAGGAAATTGTCGCCGCGACTCCCGGCGCCTGGCTTCCGCAACAGTTCGACAATCCCGCCAATATCGAGGTCCATGTTCGCACCACCGCGGAGGAAATTCTCGCCGATTGCCGCGATGCCCCATTCGATGCTCTTATCACTGGTGTCGGTACCGGCGGACACATTACGGGGGTTGGCCGAGTGCTGAAGGAAGCATGGCCGAGCCTCAAGGTATTCGCGGTCGAACCGACCTTGTCGGCCGTAATCTCTGGCGGCGATCCCGCACCGCATCCAATCCAGGGGATCGGCGCCGGTTTCGTCCCCGCCAACCTCGACATGAGCGTCCTTGACGGGGTGATCCAGGTGGCCCCCGACGATGCCAAAGAAATGGCCCGCCGCGCTGCCCGCGAGGAAGGGATGCTGGTCGGCATCTCGTCGGGCGCAACGCTGTCCGCGATTGCGCAGAAGCTTCCCGAGCTCGGCGTTCGTCCGCGGATCCTCGGGTTCAACTACGACACTGGGGAGCGTTATCTGTCGGTCGCTGACTTTCTTCCCGAAGAAGGTTAAAGCTCCGTCCACCGTGACGCTTGACCCCGTTGTTAACTGTTTGGTCCGTAAGGGAGGCAGTTAACGAGGTGTCTTTACATGCGTCTGAGTCGTTTCGCTCCTGAAGTTGCAAAACGTGAAAATAAGGTCCGCATCGGTTTTGCCGAAGCGCTTTACTTCGACGTTCGCCAGCCGGAAAATGAAGACGATGCGGTTATCGCTCAGCAGCGGGTGGCCGGGCTCCATCACGTTCCCCTGCTCCTTGTCGCGGCACACTTGCTGGGCGTGTTGGCGGTACTCTTTCATATTAGCGGCGGTTTAGCCGTCTCGCTGACCGCAAGTATCATCCTCCCGATACTCGTCGTGCTGTGCTGCGACGCGGCCGCTTATGTCTTGCTTCAGATACGCGATCGCATCGAAGTTGCTTCGAACAAGATAACGATCGCAATCTGCGCCCTTGTCGGGACCACTGTTGCAACGTGGAGTCTCTTCGGTCATGCCGCCGCCGGGCTGCCGGGGATGAGCAGCAACGCCATGCTGCCGCTATTTATCGGCGTGGGCGTCACGGCCGGGGCAGTGGCGTCGATTTCTTCGCCGCCGCTCGCCGTTGTTTGCGCCTTGGTCGCGACGACTGGCGCGGCCCTGTTCAGCACCTCGCCTGCGTTGGCCGTTGGGATCGCCGCGCTTACCCTTCTGCTCGTCGTCTATAGTGTCGCAACCGCGCGGACGATGATTGCATCGTCGCGCGAACGGCTGGCACTTGATCAGCAAGCGCGTAAGGCGCTTCACTTCGTCAGCGAATTCGAAGCCAGCGGGCGTGGTTGGTTCTGGGAAACCAATCATCAAGGCACATTGTCCTACGTTTCGCAGCAGCTCGCCGACGACTTCAAGACTACGCCTGAAGGATTGCTCGGACGTCAGTTCACTGACCTGCTGTCAGTCGACAATGAGGTCACGACGGACGTTATCCGCGAAGAACGAACGCTGGGCTTCCATCTGTCGGCGCGATTCCCGTTCAGCGACGTCATTATCCGCCCTGCCAGCGACGGCGACGTTCACTGGTCACTCTCGGGCAATCCCATTTTCGACGAGCGCGGGCGGTTCCTCGGGTTCCGGGGGATCGGAACCGACCTCACCGAACAACGGCGTTCCGAACAGGAGATCAGCCGGCTCGCCCGGTTCGATTCACTAACCGGGCTGCCCAACCGCGCATTGATGCGCCAGACGCTTGACGAGGCGCTGCGCAACGCCAAGCGGCGTCAGAAGGGCTGCACCCTGTTCCTGATCGACCTCGACCGGTTCAAGAACGTCAACGACACGCTTGGTCACCCGATCGGCGATGCCTTGCTTCGTCTAGTGGCCCAGCGCCTGACCCTGGTCATGGGCGATCACGGCCAGGTCGGAAGGCTTGGCGGCGACGAATTCATGGCGGTGCTTCCGGGCACCGTCGAAACCGGATTGCTCGAAAGTCTTGCCCGCACGCTGATCGAGCAGGTCTCGCGCCCCTATCTCATCGAAGGCAATCGGGTCACGATCGGTGCCTCGGTCGGTATCGCAATTGGCGACCCGGGCCGCGCCTGTGCCGATTCGATGGTACGCAACGCCGATCTTGCGCTTTACGCGGCCAAGGGCGACGGACGCGGCAAGCATTGCTTCTACATTGCCGCAATGCATAGCGAAGCTTCGGACCGCCAATTGCTCGAAGCCGATCTTCGCCAGGCCCTCGACCGCGGGGAAATCTGGGTCGCCTACCAACCGATCGTCCGTGTCGCAGGAGAGGAAATCTCCGGCTTCGAGGCGCTCGCGCGCTGGACTCACCCCGTGCGCGGCCCGATCGGACCCGACAAGTTCATCCCGCTCGCCGAAGAATGTGGCATGATTGGCAAGATTGGCCGATTTGTCCTCGCGACGGCGCTTGGGGAAGCGGCAAACTGGCCCGACGCGGTGCGCATCGCGGTCAACGTTTCGCCCATCCAGTTCAACGATCCCTCGATCATCGAAGTCGTCGCCGCCGCCATTGCCGAGACAAAGATCCGCGCCGAACGCGTCGAGCTGGAGATTACCGAGGGCGTGTTCCTGGCCGACAGCGACGCCACCGACGTTACCTTTGCACGACTCAAGGCACTTGGAGTGCGGCTTGCGCTCGACGATTTCGGCACCGGCTACTCATCGCTCGGCTATCTGAAGAAGGCGCCGTTCGACAAGATCAAGATCGATCAGAGCTTCGTGCGTGGCGCTGCCTCGACCGCCAATCGCAACAGCGCGATTATTCGCGCCATCGTCACACTTGCCGAGAGCCTGGACATGGACACCACCGCGGAAGGGGTCGAGACGCACGACGATCTGCAGCTGATCCGCGAACTCGGCGTCAGCCAGGTCCAGGGCTACATTTTCGGCAAGCCTGCGTCCGCCGAGGAGGCACGGGTGCTGGCTAATTCGGTGACCGTCGAGGCTGACGGATATAGCCGCGTCCGCGAGCCTCGCCATCGCATCATGCGCCGCGCAGTCGCCTCGATCGATGGCCAGCCTACAGAGATACGCCTGCGCAACATGTCAGCAATGGGAGCGCTCGTCGAATGCGAAAAGCCGCTCGCGCCCGGGACAGCGCTGACCATCGACATCGTAGGTGTAGGGCCGGTAACCGGGATCGTGCGCTGGGCACAGGCGAACAAATTCGGCCTATTGTTCACCGAAGAGTTCGACCTTACCCGGCTGGCTCCGCGCCAGGAAAAAAGGTCCTTTGCTCCAGTGCTCAGCCCCTGGCACACCGCCGCCTCAGGCGATCGCGCCGCCAGCTAAGCCGCAATTCGAAGCGACGGGGGCCCCTCGCTTCAACTAAAACCGAATCAGAACGCTTCGATCGGCAGGGCCATGACGCTGTCAGCGCCCGCCTCAATCTTCCCGCGCAGGGCGCTGGATCCGACAAGCTCGCGCTTTGCGAAGAAGCGCGCGGTGGCGAGCTTTGCTTCGAGGAAGGTCTTTTCGTCGCTGCCCTCAGCAAGCAATTTCTCCGCCACGCTTGCCATTTTGAGCCACATCCAGCCCAGGCTGACGAGCCCCATCAGCTGCATATAGGCATAGGCGCCAGCTCCGGCATTATTGGGGTCGGTCATGCCATTCTGGGCGAGCCACATTGTCGAGACCTGCAAATCACCAAGCGCTTTCTCAAGTGGATCGGCAAGCCCCGCGGCGTCCCCGTCCGCTTTGGCCGTAGCGATGTCATCCGAAACTGCCGCGAACAAGGCGCGGACGCCGCGTCCGCCATCCTTGGCGAGCTTGCGCCCGACAAGGTCCATGGCCTGGACCCCGTTCGTGCCTTCATATATCTGCGCTATTCGAGCGTCGCGGACGAACTGCTCCATGCCCCATTCGCGAATATAGCCGTGCCCGCCGAAAACCTGCTGCGCGTTGACGGCGGTCTCGAACCCGCGATCCGTGAGATAACCCTTGATGACCGGGGTCAGCACCGAGATGAGATCGTCGGCCGCGGTGCGCTCTTCCTCGGTCTGCGCCTGGCGGCTGAGATCGACCTGGAGTGATCCCCATAGGAGCAGGGCGCGCGCGCTTTCATTGAAGGCGCGCGCTTCCATCAGCATGCGCCGGACGTCGGGATGCACGAACAGGTTGTCGGCCTTGGCATTAGGATCCCGATCTTCAGGCTTGAGCGCCCGGCCCTGGCGGCGGTCCTTGGCGTAAGCGACGGCATTTTGATAAGCCACTTCGCCCTGCGCCAGGCCCTGCATCCCGACGCCGAGGCGCGCGGCGTTCATCATGATGAACATTGCCGCAAGTCCCTTCTCCGGCTCGCCGACCAGCCAGCCGGTGGCACCGTCATAATTCATGACGCAGGTCGAATTGCCGTGGATGCCCATCTTATGCTCGATCGAACCGCAGCTGACCGCGTTGCGCTCGCCCAGAGATCCGTCTTCATTGACCATCACCTTGGGCACCACAAACAGCGAAATGCCTTTCACATTGTCAGGCGCGCCGACGATCTTGGCGAGGACCAGGTGAATGATGTTCTCGGCCATGTCATGCTCGCCGGAGGAGATGAAAATCTTGGTCCCCGAAATCTTGTAGCTGCCATCCGGCTGAGGCTCGGCCTTGGTCTTGAGGAGCCCCAAGTCGGTGCCGCAATGTGGCTCCGTCAGGTTCATCGTCCCGGTCCAGGTTCCCGCGACCATGTTCGGCACGTAGGTCGCCTTTTGCTCGTCCGAGCCTTTGACCAGCAGTGACGCGATCGCCCCGGCGGTCAGGCCGTGATACATCTCGAAAGACTGGTTGGACGACAGGACATATTCGCTGATTGCGCTTGCCAGGACGTGCGGCAGTCCCTGTCCGCCAAACTCCTCAGGCATCGACAAAGTGGTCCAGCCGCCGTCGCAATATTGCTTATACGCCTCCTTGAACCCGTCCGGGGTGGTGACCGAGCCGTCGTCGTTGCGCGTGCAGCCTTGCTCGTCGCCGATACGGTTCAACGGGGCGAGAACTTCAGCCGCGAAGCGCCCGCCTTCAGCCAGGATCGCCTCGACGATGTCGCTTGACGCATTGGCGAAGCCTGGCAAATTATCATATCGGCCGAGTTCCACGACATGGTCGAGGACGAACTTCGTATCGCGAACGGGCGCGGTATAAACGGGCATGCTTAGCCTTCCTGGTCGGTCCGCGCTTCAACGAGCGCGATGAATGAAGTCAGTTCGTCAATTGTCGCGTCGATATCGACACGTTGCTGTTTCAGGGCGGTGACTTTCGCCTGACAGCGCTCGATGGTCTTGAGGCGCTGGGTACGGCGACCGTCGCCGACGTCGTAAAGATCAAGCAATTCCTTGATGTCGGCGAGGCTCAAGCCGACACGCTTTCCGCGCAATATCCAGGCCAGGCGCGAGCGGTCGCGCTCCGAATAAAGCCGCTGCGTACCCCGCCGCTCGGGTGCGATCAGCGCTTCATCCTCATAAAACCTTAGCGCACGCGCGGTGACGCCGAATTCTTCGCACAGCTGGCCAATGGTCAGGTGGGGAAGCGTTGCAAGCATGGAGGACGGTTATCTTACGTTTCCGTAAAGGTCAACACAGCGGGTCGCCCGCGAGATCGGCCACCGGGACCGCGGCTTGCGAGCGCTTGAATGCTTTGCCTCCATAGGCAGCGCCGGGACCGCAATAATAAGCGCAGCCTGGCGTGGGCTCCCCCAGCGAGACTTGCTCTGCCGTGGCGGTAAGCGGAATCTTGCATCCTTCGTCGCCGGCGGGGATCAGGTTCCAGCCGGATCCGCCTTGCTCGACCCTTCCACTCACCGAACAATTGGCACGGTCGGGGCTATATACGATAAAGCCGGCACGTTGCCCGCCCGCGGCTCCGGCGATACACAAGGCGTCACGATTGCCGCCTTCATAGGTGCCGGCCACCAGGCCAGGCATGGTGGGCTGCTCCTCGGCACAGGAAGCAAGGATCAGGGCGAAGACAAGGGGCAAGCGGCTCATTGTCCAATCATGCTTCAATCGAAGTTCATGCGAAAGGCGACAAATGGATGACAGGTGCTTATACGCATTCCCTCAGCCCCTCGAGATGGATTCGCCACGCACATGCTGACGACCAACCCGTTCGACGACGACAAGCTGCGCGAGGAGTGCGGCATCTTCGGTATCTGGAATGCCGAGGGCGCCTCGAGCTTCGTTGCGCTGGGGCTTCACGCCCTTCAGCACCGCGGCCAGGAAGCGGCTGGCATTACCAGCTTCGACGCCAACCATTTCCACACGCACCGCGCAATGGGTCATGTCGCGGGTAATTTCGACCGCGACGAAATCATCCGCAAGCTGTCGGGACGCGTGTCGATCGGCCATGTCCGCTACTCGACCAGCGGCGAGACCGCGATTCGAAACGTCCAGCCTTTGTTCGCCGAACTTGCAGATGGCGGATTTGCCGTCGCTCATAACGGCAATCTGTCGAACGCGGTGACGCTGCGCACCTCGCTGATCCGCCGCGGCTCCATCTTCCAGTCGACCAGCGATACCGAAGTCATCATCCACTTGGTCGCGACCTCATCCTATTCGACGCCGATCGATCGGCTGACCGACGCGCTGGGGCAAGTGGAGGGAGCCTATTCCCTCCTCATCCTCACCCCCGATGGGCTCGTCGCCTGTCGCGATCCGCTCGGCATTCGCCCGCTGGTCATGGGTAAGCTTGGCGACGCCGTGATCTTCGCCAGCGAGAGCGTGGCACTTGATGTCATCGGTGCAACCTACGAGCGCGACATAGAGCCTGGCGAAATGGTGCTGGTAAGCGACAGCGGCGTCCGCAGCCTTCGGCCCTTTGCGCCCGTGCCGCCGCGCCCGTGCATCTTCGAGCATGTCTATTTCTCGCGCCCGGACTCGGTAATCGATGGGCGCTCCGTCTATGAATCGCGCAAGCAGATCGGCGCAGAATTGTGGAGCGAGGCGCCGGTAGTTGCGGACTATGTCGTCCCCGTCCCGGACAGCGGCGTTCCCGCGGCGATCGGCTTCAGCCAGGAATCGGGAATCCCGTTCGAACTGGGAATCATCCGCTCGCATTACGTCGGGCGGACTTTCATTCAGCCTAACGACGGCATTCGTCACCTCGGCGTGAAGCTTAAACATAATGCGAATAGCGCGCTCATCCGCGGCAAGAGAATCGTCCTGATCGACGATTCGATCGTCCGCGGCACGACCAGCGTGAAGATCATCCAGATGATGCGCGATGCGGGGGCCGCGGAAGTGCACATGCGCATCGCGTCGCCGCCGACCCGGCACAGCTGTTTTTACGGCGTCGATACGCCGGAGCGCTCCAAGCTCCTCGCCGCCAACATGGACGTAGAGGCCATGCGCTCGTTCATGAACGCCGATAGCCTCGCCTTCATTACCATCGACGGCCTCTATCGCGCGCTTGGCGACCAGCGGAACGGCGCCACACCGCAGCGATGCGATGCCTGCTTCACGGGCGATTATCCAACAACCTTGACCGATTGCGGTCCAGGCACAAATGGGCGGACCAACGAAGCTGATACGGCGGAAGACCGGCGTCCGCGCCTCGTCGCCGGCTAAGGACCAATTCAATGACTGACGAACTGCCCTTCACCGGCAAGCTTGCGCTTGTCACTGGCGCGAGCCGCGGGATCGGCGCGGCGACCGCTGAAGCGCTTGGCAAAGCCGGTGCACACGTCATCCTCACTGCTCGCACCACCTCGGGCCTTGAAGCCGTCGAAGAAGCAATTCACGCCGCCGGTGGCAGTGCGACGATTGCCCCGCTCGACCTCACTGACAGTGTGGCAATCCCGAAGCTTGCTGATGCAGTCGCCGAGCGCTGGAAGACGCTGGACATCATGGTGCTTAACGGTGCGATGCTTGGGTCGTTGTCGCCGGTCGAGCATCTCGACCAGAAGGAACTAGGCAAGATCTTTGCAACCAACGTCTTTGCCAGTCAGGCGCTAATCGCTGCATTCGATCCGATGGTGCGCCGGTCGGACAAAGCCGACCTGGTTGGCATTACGTCCTCGGTAGCTGGCACGCCGCGGGCTTTCTGGGGCGGCTATGGCGCGTCCAAGGCGGCGTTCGAGAACCTCCTTTTGTCCTACGCTGACGAGACCGCCCATGCCGGCAAGCTGCGGGTCCAGCTGATCGATCCGGGCGCAACCCGGACCCGGATGCGCCAGAACGCCTTTCCCGGGGAAGAGCCGTCGACGCTCAAGACGCCCGACGTGGTCGCTGCGGCAATTATCGCCCAATTGCTCGGTGACAGCGAAACCGGAAGCCGCTTCACGATCGGCTAAGCGTCACTTGCGCGACGTCGATCGCGCGGCCGCGGAAGCCGCCTTCGCAATACATCAGATAATAGCGCCACAGATTGTGGAACGCTTCGTCAAAGCCAGCGAGCTTTCCGCCCGCAACCGCAGCGTCATAGCGCGACCGCCAGATGCGCAGCGTCTCGGCGTAATCGAGGCCGAAGCCCTCGCGATTCTCCCATGACAGCCCGCGTTCGCGCGCCAGCGCTTGGAACCGGGGCTCGTCGATGAGCATCCCGCCGGGGAAAATATAAGCCTGAATGAAATCGGCGTTGGCGGCGTAGCGGTCGAACAATCGGTGATCGATAGTGATATACTGCAAGGCCGCCTTGCCCCCGGGTTTGAGGTTGCGCGCAAGGCAATCGAAGTAAGCGGGCCAGTAGCGCTGACCGACTGCCTCGACCATTTCGACCGATGCGATGGCGTCGAACCTCTCATCAGTTTCGCGATAGTCAGTCAGGCGGATGGAGATGAGGTCGCTAAGTCCCGCTTCGGCGATCCTTGCCTCTGCCCAGGCCTTCTGCTCGGTCGATAGCGTCAGACCAACAACCGATACGCCGCGCTTGGCGGCCTCGATCGCCAGACTCCCCCAGCCGCAGCCGATCTCCAGCAAACGGTCGCCGGGCGCGAGGTCGAGGCGGTCTAGGAGCGCTTTTATCTTGTTCGCCTGGCCATGCTCCAGCTTGTGTTCGGACGGACTTTGCTGCCCGAACTTGGCCGACGAATAGGTCATCCCTTCGTCTAGCCAGGCGGCGTAAAAGTCATTTCCAAGGTCGTAATGGGCGGCGATATTGTCGCGCGCCTGGCGCGGCGCATTGTCACGCAAGCGATGTGCAAGAGCGTTGATCCAGCGAGCCGGGCCCTTGGCGCGCGCCGTGTCGCGCAAGCTCGCCGCATTGGCGCTGAACAGTTCGAACAAGGGTACGGGGTCCGGCGAGGTCCACTCGCCCACTGCCCAGGCCTTGTACCAGCCAACCGAACCCGAGGTGGCCAGCCTGACCAATGCCTTCCAGCTTTTTATATCCACTATTGCCGTTGGCCCGGGCGCATGGAATCCGACCCGTCGGCGCGATCCGTCTGGCAGGCTTGCTTCGATGCCGCCGGTCAGCAGCCGTCGATCGAGTTGATCGACCATGCGCGCGAAGGATGGCGCGAGCAGTCGCCCGAACAGGCCTGCGCCGGTAGCGAAGCCGCGATCGGCGCGGAGCAGATGATTGCCGCGGCTGGCCATCAGCGGTCGAGTGGAATTGCGAAGCGGCCGCGCGCGATGCCCGAGGCAAAGCGCTGGTCGGTTAGCCAGGCGCGCCCGGTTTCATCGTCGACGACAATCGGCATTCTGGACCAGAACAGAAAGGCAGCGACGTCGGGGCGGGCAGCAGCAGCGGCGAGGCGCTGGTCGTCGAGGCGAAGAGGCTCTCCGCGCCCGAGCCCATAAACGGGTTGCCCAAGGACGAAGCCACCGCGGCCATGACGCGCCGCATCGCGCCACAGCAGGTCGCGGCGCCAGAACTGCACCGGCACCGGATTGGCGACAACCAACGTTGGCGTGATCCGCAATGCGGCAAGTCGCTTGCCTGCGGAGCGCTCGGCATGGTCAGTGATCAGTCCGTTGGCGAAGATGTAAGCGCAGATCGCGGCCAAGGCAGCGATTGCGGGACGCTTGGCATCGCGCCTGCCCGCGCGCTCGCGGCGCAGCGATACCCAGACGCCGGCAATGAGCGCGATCCACAGCCACAGGTCGATGATGAACAAAGTGTCGCCGGCGAACCATCGGCTCGAGAATGGCTCGAGAAGCCGAATGCCGTAGCTGTTGAGCCAGTCGAGCGCTGGATGGGTAAGTGTGCCGATGTAGGCCAGCAGGAGAAGTGCCGCGGGCCTGATCGGCGGACCGTCGGGACGTGGGCGCCAGCGGTCCCATGCAATGACTGCGGTGGTCAGGAGCATCGGCAAGAGCAACAGCGCGATCGGGCCGTGGGTGATACCCCGCCGCACGGCAAGGCTTGTCATTCCCAGCACAGTCGCGGCGGCGTCGATGTCGGGCAGATTGGCGGCGATGATCAACGTGGGCATCGCCCGGCCGCTGAGCCGCTTCAATCCGACCTGGCCAAGCAAGGCGCCGGCGAGGCTGTGGGTCAGATTGTCCATTGGCTACGGATCGTCATTCCGCGCGCGGCTCTTTCTCGACCTGCCATGTCTGGCCCTTGGCGACGAGTGCCTGAAGATCCGGCGCCCTGCCCGCCGCGGCAGCGGCATTCTGCTCGATCACCGCGCTGTCGAACGTCGGCGCGGGGTCTTCATAGATCACGCCGAGCGCGACCGGGAAACCGCTGGCGGGCATTTCGACCAGCATGTGGGCAACCGAGCGATTGCGCGGATCATGAACGATCACCGAAGGATCATCGCCCGGAACCACCTTGAGCGTCAGTGCATCGGGATCAAGCGCAATGCCCTTGGCGCCGCCCGCGAACAGCATCTTCTGACCCGGCTGGAGCCATAATTGCTTTTCGGCGGCAACGCTGCGGTCGGTGAAATCGGCAAACACTTCGTCATTGTAGACGAGGCAATTCTGGAAGATTTCGACGAAGCTCGCGCCGCGGTGGGCGTGCGCCGCCTTCAAAACGTCCGGTAGATATTTGCTGATATCGATCCCGCGCGCGACGAAGCGGGCGCCTGACCCAAGCGCAAAGGCGCACGGATTTGCGGGGCGATCGACCGACCCAAACGGGGTCGAGGGCGAGCGGGTGCCGATCCGGCTGGTCGGCGAATATTGGCCCTTGGTGAGCCCGTAAATTTCATTGTTGAACAGCAGGAGCTGGCAATCGAGGTTGCGGCGCAGGAGGTGCATCGTGTGATTGCCGCCGATCGACAGCGCATCGCCGTCGCCGGTGATGATCCACACGTCGAGCTCGGGATTAGCGAGCTTGACCCCCGTCGCCACGGCGCACGCGCGGCCGTGAATGGTGTGAAAACCGTAGCTCGCCATATAATAAGGAAAACGGCTCGAGCAGCCGATACCGCTCACGAAGACGGTCTTTTCGCGCGCCGTGCCAAGCTCGGGCATGGTACGCTGCACCGCTTTCAA
Organism: Pseudomonadota bacterium; assembly: GCA_030855555.1. Taxonomy (GTDB): domain Bacteria; phylum Pseudomonadota; class Alphaproteobacteria; order Sphingomonadales; family Sphingomonadaceae; genus Sphingomicrobium. The sequence goes on along the minus strand of JALYRC010000090.1, from coordinate 2,129 downwards.
CACAGCATAATCGCCGCAGCCCGGGCACCAGCGCACTTCCTGGTCGCTTGCCCAATCCTTGGCGGTGGTGATCTTGGTGACTTCGTTCATTGAAAATATCCACCGAACAAGGCGATTAGGATGACGACGATGACGAGCATCGCAATGAGCGGAAAGGCGCTGATCGGTTTCATCTCACCATTTCCACGGCGCGAATGTTCCCAATGTTCGCACTGATGGCGGACATTTCTACCCCTCCCCCGCCAGCATCCTGTCGATCGCCGCAGCGATTTCCGCGATCTGGAAGGGCTGGCCCGACACCTTGTTGAGCGGGCGCGCGTCGACGAGATATTTATCGCGAAGCACGGTCTTGAGCTGCCCGGTATTCATCTCGGGAACCAGGATATGCTTAAAGCCACGCAGTAGGACAGACATATTTTGCGGCATCGGCGCAATGTGGCGGATATGAATGTGCGATACGTCCTGCCCCTTGAGCCGCGCGCGCCGCACTGCCTGATGAATCGGGCCATAAGTCGAGCCCCAGCCGACCACGACAAGCGTCCCGCTGGCATCGCCCAAAGCGACTTCCTGATCGGGAATGTCGATCCCTTCGACCTTGGCGACGCGGATGCGAGTCATTTCGGCATGCGCTTCGGGCGAATAATCGATGTTGCCCGACCCGGGCGCCTTCTCGATCCCGCCGATACGATGCTCGAGCCCCGGGGTGCCCGGCTTGATCCACGGGCGCGCGAGATCGGCATTGCGGGCATAAGGCATCACGCCCTGCCCTTCGGGTTGTTCGGGCGCGAAACTCACCGGGAATGGGGCATAGCCCGTCATGTCCGGCACCTTCCACGGCTCGGCGGCATTGGCGATATAGCCGTCGGTGAGCAGCATGACCGGGGTCATGTAGCGGGTGGCGAGCCGGCAGGCCTCGATTGCACAATCGAAAGCGTCGGCGGGCGACCGTGCGGCGATGACCGGCAGCGGAGCGTCGCCGTTGCGGCCATAGACCGCCTGATAAAGGTCGCTTTGCTCAGTCTTGGTTGGAAGCCCTGTCGATGGCCCGCCGCGCTGGCTATTGACGATGACGAGCGGCAATTCGGTCATCACCGCAAGCCCGATTGCTTCCGTCTTGAGCGCGATGCCGGGCCCCGATGACGAAGTCACGCCGAGCTGCCCGGCATAGCTGGCGCCGATAGCGGCGCAAATCGCGGCAATCTCATCCTCCGCCTGGAAAGTGGTAATGCCAAATTCCTTGAGGCGGACAAGATGGTGAAGGATGGCCGATGCAGGGGTGATCGGATATCCGCCGAAGAACATCGGCAGACCAGCAAGCTGGGCCCCCGCGACGAGCCCAACCGAAATTGATTCCGCGCCAGTGACGGTGCGGTACAAACCCGGCTCGACGGGTGCTGCGGCGATGCGGTGCTGGCGAACCTGGGCGCCAATTTCGACCGTCTCGCCATAAGCGTGGCCGGCGTTAAGCGCGGCGATATTGGCCTCGGCAAGCTCCGGCTTCTTGGCGAACTTTGTCTTGAGCCAGTCGATAATCGGCGCGCGCTCGCGGTCGAACATCCACAAGGCAAGCCCGAGCGTCCACATGTTCTTGCAGCGCAAGGCTTCCTTATTGCCAAGCCCGAATGGCTTGACCGCGTCGAGCGTGAGCTGCGAAATGTTGAAGCGGACGAGCTGCCACCGCGCGAGGCTGCCGTCGTCGAGCGGGCTTTGCGTGTAACCCGCCTTGGTCAGGTTGCGAGCGGTGAATTCGCCCTCGTCGGCAATGATCAGGCCGCCATCGCGCAAGTCGTTGGCATTTGTCTTGAGCGCCGCGGGGTTCATCGCCACGAGCACGTCGGGCTGGTCACCCGCAGTATCGATCGCGGTCGAGCCGAAGTTGATCTGGAACGCCGAGACCCCGAACGTCGTGCCCTGCGGGGCGCGGATTTCGGCCGGGAAATCGGGGAAGGTCGCAAGGTCGTTTCCGGCCAGCGCGGTGGAGAGCGTGAATTGCCCACCGGTTAGCTGCATGCCGTCGCCGCTGTCCCCGGCAAAACGCACCACCATCGCTTCGAGCGGGGGGTGGGCATTGGCTTCTTCGTCGGTGATGAGATGGGTGGCCGAGGCCATGGGCAATGCGTCCTGCGATG
>JALYRC010000085.1 GCA_030855555.1 Pseudomonadota bacterium | reverse complement strand
GGTCGCAAGCAGACATTCGCCGAATGTCCGCAATGGGTGGAAAGCGGATGAAAAAGTCGGCAAAGAGCCTCACCCGATCACGTCACACCTTTTGATGGCGGATATGATGGATCAGTTGTTCCGAGACCGGCGTCATCCGCGCTGGATCCCAGCTCATCCAGAAACTGACGTCGAGCGGATGGCGGCCCAGCTTTCGGGAGACGGTTCCCGGGAAGGGTATCCGGCTCAGCGTTTCGGTTCCGAACGATATGCCAAGGCCAGCACTGACCATGCCGAAAACCGCCATCAAGCTTTCGGTCTCCCTGGCCACTTTCAGTTCGAGCCCATTCTCGCGGCACCAAAGCGCAATACGGTTATAATATTGCGGGGCTGAAGCGCGGGGGAACAGGATGAGCGCCTCTCCGGCCAGAGTTGCGGGATCAACCGTCTCCCGGGAAGCGGCGGGGTGTCCTGCCGGGAACAAGACGTTCATATAGTCGGGCGCGAATTTGATGCTTTCCAGGCCTTCGCCCGAGATAGGCTCCCTCGCCACGACGACATCCAGCCGGCCCTGCTCCAGCTGCTGCCGAAGCGAACCGGTCGTGCCTTCGACCATCTTGAGTTCCACATTGGCCCTTCCAGCCACGAATTGCTGAAGCAGCGCCGGCAGGTTGGTGAGCATGGCCGGCGCGGAGAAGCCAAGAGATGCTTTCCCAATCTGGCCCGCCGCGATCGCTCGTGCTCGGGCAGTGCCGGACTGCAATTCCGCCAAGAGCCGGCGGGCCATGTCGACCATTTCCGCCCCGGCCGGCGTTACGCCCACGCGCGGACGGCGCGTGAAGATCGCAACGCCGGCTTCCTGTTCGATCCGGCGAATGGAGGCGCTCAGCTGTGGTTGGGCCATACCCATGCGATCGGCCGCGCGGCCGAAGTGGAGCTCGTCGGCCACTGCAACCAGCAGCTTGAGTTCCTGTATCTTCATTTTTCCTCCCATGCGCAGCGGCAAATAGGCCGCAATCCGTCATAACGATTTTCTTATCATACGCATCGGACTGAAGTCTTTCTATTACAAGCCGATCCAATCAAACTTTTGCCAACAGGGGAATGAAGTGGGGAGAAAGATGATGAAGCTACTTATTATCGCCGCAGCACTTGCGGTGAGCAGCGGAGCGGCCACTGCCGCTGCGACCAACGCCCAGCCTTCGAAAGGGAAAGCGGCTGCGACCCGTTCCCTCGCTTATTGCTACGACGTCGAACGCACCGGATCCTATATTGTCCGAAGGGTCTGCCAGACCGAGAAAGACTGGAACGCCGAGGGAATCCAGGTACCCCGCAAGTAACCAGTGGGTGCGGCAGCGTGTCTACTGGTGCGGGGAGGCGAGATTGGAGCATTCTCTAATCGACCAGAACGAAACAAACGCGCGCTTGCTGGAAACAAACGCGCGTCTGTGGGAGATGCGAGCCGTCCGGGTGAGCAATCCCAATACTCGCAAACTGTTGAAGCGACGCGCCGTGCGTGGCCGCAAGCTTGCAGAGCGGCTGAGAAGCGAAGCTGAACAAGTCGCGGGATAGCGCACGTCAGCGGCGAGGCAAGAACAGCCAAGCAGCAAGTGCGACGGCTAGAGCCAGCCAGATTGTCACGACCGCGACAAGCCCAGCGGAGGAGATGGGCTTGCTTTGCGTGACCGCTTTGCGCCGAAGGTCCGCCATTACCGTATCCGGGATAAGGCGGACGGCGGCCATGATGCCAAGCGGCACGATCAGCAGGTCGTCGAGAAGGCCGAGGACCGGGATGAAATCGGGAATTAGATCGATCGGCGAAAGCGCATAGGCCGCGACGGCTGCAGAAAGCGCTTTCGCACACCAGGGAACGCGGGGATCGCGCGCCGCCAGCCAAAGCGCAATTACGTCGCGCTTCACGTCACGCGCCCATTCTTTCAGTCGCCGAACGATGCTGTTGCTCATGCTCCAACCGTGGAGCACCCTCTGGTCCTATTCAATGGGTCGAAAGCGACGTCGCGGTTAGCGGGCGAACTTTCTCCATGCGCGCGAGTAATGGAAGGGCGCGAGGCGCTGGTTGACGTCGCTTGCCGCGGCTTGCTCATGCATCTCGGCAAGCTCGACGTGAAGGGCAGCCGGCCCGATTGCTCTTGTACCGGCGGCGACGGCCCGCTCATCGCTGGCGCGTTCGACATGGTATTGAATGGGAATCGATTTTCTCCTCCGCCAGCGCCGGTGGCGCTGGCCCCACTTAGCTGTCGTCCCAAACTCCTTAACAATCACACAGCGTTCTCGTGGAAAGTTGTAATATGAGCGAAGCATGTGCGCCGGGGTGGAAATGGGGAATTTGCCGATCAGCTTAACTCTGCTGAGCGCGGCCATGAAAGCGGTCGCATCAAGCCGGAGAGCAGACGGCCCGGCCTAGCCCCTGAGTTCGGGCATATGGCCCTCGTCGATGGGATCGCTGAACTTGGTGACGCGGGCGTCGAAGCGCATGCGGACCTTGCCGGTCGCGCCATGGCGCTGCTTGGCGACGATCAGATCAGCCATGCCGTGGACGCGCTCCATGTCGCGCTGCCAGGTCTCATGCGCTTCGTAAATCTTGGCGTCGTCGCCGTCCTTGGGGATCTTGGGTTCACGCGCGGCGACGTAATAATCCTCACGATAAACGAACATGACGATGTCGGCGTCCTGCTCGATCGAGCCCGATTCGCGAAGGTCGGACAGCATCGGCTTCTTGTCCTCGCGCTGTTCGACGGCGCGGCTCAATTGCGATAGCGCCATCACCGGCAAATCGAGTTCCTTGGCGAGCTGCTTCAGCCCGCGGCTGATCTCGGAAATTTCCTGGACGCGATTGTCGTTCGATCCGGGCCTTCCCGAGCCCGACAGCAATTGCAGATAATCGACCACGATCATGCCAATGCCCTTTTGCCGCTTGAGCCTGCGGGCGCGGGCGCGAAGTGCGGCGATGGTCAGGCCGGGCGTATCGTCGATGTACAAGGGCAAGGTCGAAAGCTCGCCCGCGGCGCGCGCCAAATGGCGGAACTCCTGCTGGCTGATCTTGCCCATGCGTAGATTTTCGGAGCTGATGTTCGATTGCTCGGCGAGGATGCGGGTCGCGAGCTGATCGGCCGACATTTCGAGGCTGAAGAAGGCGACCGGCGCCCCGGCGGACTTGGCCGGTTCGATGCCGTCCTCGAGGTCGCGGACGAAGCGCTGCGCGCAAGCAAAGGCGATGTTGGTGGCAAGCGAGGTCTTGCCCATGCCCGGGCGCCCGGCGAGGATCGATAGATCGCTCTTGTGCAAGCCGCCAATCTTGGCGTTGATCCCGTCAAGGCCGGTGGTCATGCCGGACAGATGCCCGCCCGAGTTAAGCGCTTTCTCGGCTTGTTCGAGCGCAAGCCGGGTCGCCTCGCCGAAACTCTTGACTTTGCCTTCATTGCCGCCTTGTTCGGCGACGCGGTAAAGCTCGGTTTCGGCAGCTTCGATCTGCGCGAGCGGGGCAACCTCCTCCGACGTATCCATCGCGCTTTCGACCATGTCGCGGCCAACCCCGACGAGGGCCCGGAGCAAGGCGAGGTCGTAAATCTGCGCGGCGGAATCGCGCGCTCCAATGACCGCAGCGCCCGAGCCGGTGAGCTGGGCGAGATAGGCCGGCCCGCCGACCTCGCGAATGCCTTCGTCGGCTTCGAAGAGCGGTTTTAGCGTGACGGGATTGGCGACCATATTCTTGTCGGTCATGCGCAGGATCGCTTCGTAGATCCGCCCGTGGAGCGGCTCGAAGAAGTGATGCGGCTTGAGGCGCAGCTGGACATCCTCGACCAGGCGATTGTCGATCATCAGCGCGCCAAGCAGCGCCGCCTCCGCTTCGATGTTCTGGGGCAGCGACGGTGCTGCAGGCGCTTGCGCGGATTCATTGATTCGGATGATTTCGGCCATGCCAATTGTGTAGATCGCCGGGCCCCATGGCTCCAGCGCCAAGTTTGTGCGCCTGTGGATGCTTTTGTGCCTTTTCCTCGCCATTCGCGCGAAAGCGGGGATCCCGCTTCCTTTTTTCGTCCACAGAAAAGTCAGCGGGATCCCCGCCTTCGCGGGATGACGGATCAAGGAGGGCCCGCTAACCAATGGCCCATGAGCATTCTTTCCGACCGCTGGATTCGCGAGCAAGCCACCGCCCACAATATGATCGAGCCATTCGTCGAGGCGCAGCGGCGCGACGGGTGCATTTCCTATGGGCTGAGCAGCTATGGCTATGACGCCCGCGTCGCCGACGAATTCAAGATCTTCACCAACGTCGATTCGGCGATCGTCGATCCAAAGGACTTTGCCGCCAACAGCTTCGTCGATCGCAAGACCGATTGCTGCGTCATCCCGCCCAACAGCTTCGCGCTTGCGCGGACGGTGGAATATTTCCGGGTGCCCGAGGATGTGCTGGTGATCTGCCTAGGCAAGTCGACCTATGCGCGGTGCGGAATCATCGTCAACGTCACGCCGCT
>JALYRC010000083.1 GCA_030855555.1 Pseudomonadota bacterium | reverse complement strand
ATTGCGTTCAGTCGCGGACGGTTCATTGTCAGTGGCGGGGGGAGCGCTTCGCAGCTTGTCGCGCCATCGTCTCCCGAAGCAGCACGAACTATCGAAGATTGCCGAAACTGAGCAACATTACAAGACTTGATCTTGGCGCGGATAATGTCAGTCTGATCGTGGCAATAACGCAGCGAAAGGAGGTGATCCGATGTCTCATGGTTCAGCAAAGAGGTCGGACATGTTCGCTTGGGAGACGGCGGCCTAACCAGCTTGCCCTGGTCTCCCGGGCTTGAGCGCCCGATCGCTGACCATGTCGAAGGGGGTTGCCATATGGTGTGGCAATCCCCTTTTACTTTGCCCGGACCAGGCGAAGGCGGAACCGTTTCGGCCCTGAACCGTCTTTTACCTGACAAAATCAACAGGGAGGCTGATCATGGCCAAAACAACGAAGAGCAGTGCCGGGCAAGGCAAAGCGAAAAACAAGAGCGAATCACCGTCGAAGGTGAATTTCGACAAGATAGCCAAGGCTGCAATGAGCCGGGAAATGCTTGCCGCCGGCCTAACGGCGGCCGCCGCTGCAATCGCCGCGAGCCCCAAGGCGCGCCGCGCAATCCAGGACGCTGGCATGGACGCTGCCGACAGCGCCACTGCGGCAACAACCAACGTGATGAGCAGTGTGTCAAAGCTTGGATCGCTGATCGCGGAAGCCGTCGCCGAAGCGGCGCAGCGCGTAATGTCGGGCAAGTGGACCGACGATAATGCAGGTTCTTCGACCTCCTCTGGAGCCAAGGCCAAATCGACTCCAGCTCGAAAGGCGACCGCCAAACCGCGCAAGACCGCCGCGAGAGCAACCAAGGCGTCCACGGCCAGCGGAACGGGGGGCGCAAGCAAAGCTCCGACGGCTCGGAAGGCCGGCAGCACTGCGACGAAACGCCGTTCGAGTTCGGCGGCGCGCAAGCGGCCGACCAAGCCTTCCACTCCCGCAAGCTAAAGGGAATTTTTTAGAGGTTGGGCTCCGGTTGATCCGGGGCCCTTCCCGCTATGGAAGTTCGCCGCAACGCGTGCCAAGGCAAGTCGCATGAACCAGGATAATTTCTCGGTCGTGATCCTTGCCGCGGGCCAGGGAACACGCATGCGGTCGGATCGCCACAAGGTGCTCCACCCAATCGCCGACAAGCCGATGCTGCTGCACCTGCTCGACACGGTAGAAGGCATGGGGGCGGCGCGGCAGGTCGTCGTCGTCGGCAAGGGGCGAGAACAGATTGAAGCGGCGCTGATCGGGCGCGATGTCTCGATCGCCGTGCAGGCCGAGCAGAACGGCACTGCTCATGCCGTGGCCCAGACGCGCGATGGGTTGGCGGGCTTCGACGGGGCGGTGCTGATCCTTTATGGCGATACGCCGTTCGTGACCGAAGCGACCCTGCGCAAGATGCTCGACCGGCTGGCCGCGCCCGATGCTCCAGGCGTGGTTGTGATGGCCAGTTCCCCAGTGGATGGCAAAACCTACGGCCGCGTGATCCTCGGCGAGGGCGACCGCATTTCCAAGATGGTCGAATATAAGGACGCCAATGAGGCCGAGCGCGCCGTCAGGCTGTGCAACTCGGGCATGATGGCAGTCGATGGCGAGGCTTTGTTCGGCTGGCTCGAATGTATTGGCAACGACAATGCCGGCCATGAATATTATCTGCCCGACGTGGTCATGGTCGCCATGCGCGACGGCCGGCGTCCGGTCGTGATCGAGGGCGAGGAGTTTGAGACCGCCGGGGTCAACAGCCGCGCCGAACTGGCGCATCTGGAACTCGACTGGCAACGTCGGCGGCGCGAGCGCGCCCTCAATGAGGGCGCAACGCTAATCGACCCCGAAAGCGTCTGGTTCTCCGCCGATACGCAACTCGGTCGCGACTGCACGATCGAGCCGCACGTCGTATTCGGTCCTGAGGTGAAGATCGCCGACGGCGCGGTGATTCACGCTTTCTGCCATATCGCCGGGGCAAGCATCGCCAGCGGCTGCTCGGTTGGCCCGTTCGCGCGGCTTCGTCCCGGTGCGGTGCTGGAGCGCGGCGCCAAGGTCGGCAATTTCGTTGAGATGAAGCAAGCGACGCTTGGCGAAGGCGCCAAGGTCAATCATTTGAGCTATGTCGGCGACGCCAGCGTTGGCGCCAGGGCGAACATTGGGGCTGGAACGATCACTTGCAATTATGACGGTTTCGCCAAGCACCGCACCGAGATTGGCGAAGGCGCATTCATCGGCTCGAATAGCGCGCTGGTCGCGCCGGTCTCCATTGGCGCAGGCGCGATTGTCGGTGCTGGGTCGGTCATCACCAAATTGGTAGAGCCGGACAGCCTCGCCGTAACGCGCGCCGAACAGCGCGGGCTGGCGGGATGGGCAAAACGATTCCGCGATAAAGCGGCAGCGAAAAAGGGCCTCAAGTAAATGTGCGGGATTGTTGCGATTGTTGGGCGCGAAGCTGCCGCAGGGCGGCTTTTCGAAGGGCTGCGGCGACTGGAATATCGCGGCTATGACAGCGCCGGTATCTGCACCCTTGCCGGCGCCGGATTTGACCGCCGTCGCGCCGAGGGAAAACTCGACAATCTGGGGCGCGAACTGGCGGCATCGCCACTTGGTGGCGAAGTCGGTATCGCGCATACCCGCTGGGCGACTCACGGTGCGCCGACCGTCGATAATGCCCATCCGCATATCGCCGGCAAGGTGGCGCTGGTCCACAACGGCATTATCGAGAACTTCAAGGCGCTGCGCGACGAATTGATCGCCGACGGGCGCGAATTCAAGTCGGAAACCGACAGCGAAGTGGTTGCGCATCTCGTCGCTCGCGAAGTTGAACGCGGCGCCAGCCCAACCGATGCGGTGGCGTCGGTGCTGCCACGGCTCCACGGGGCGTTCGCAATCGCTTTCCTGTTCGCGGATTACCCCGGGCTGGTGATTGGTGCGCGGATGGGCGCGCCGCTGACCGTCGGCTATGGCGACGGCGAAAATTTTCTCGGTTCGGATGCGCTTGCGCTGGCGCCACTGACTCAGAAGATTGCCTATCTCGACGAAGGCGATTGGGTCGTCGTCGAGCGCGAGGCAGTCCAGATTTTCAACCGCGAGAACCAGCCGGTCGAGCGCGAGATCGTTACGTCGGGCGCGTCCTCGGCGAAGATCGACAAGGGCAATCACGCGCACTTCATGCGCAAGGAGATTTACGAACAGCCGATCGTCGTCGCGCAGACGCTGCAAAGCTACGTCCGGCCGTTCGAGGGCGAGGTCGCCTTGCCCTTGCTTGGCTTCGACCTGGCCAGCATCCACCGCGTCACGATCGTCGCCTGCGGCACAAGCTATTATGCCGGAATGGTCGCCAAATATTGGTTCGAGCAATTCGCCCGTGTCCCCGTCGACATCGATGTCGCGTCAGAATTCCGCTATCGCCAGCCGGTGCTGGAGCCCGGCGGGCTGGCCTTGTTCATTTCGCAATCCGGCGAAACCGCCGATACGCTTGCCGCGCTGCGCCATGCGCGGGCCGAGGGACAAGTCATTGCGGTCGTGGTCAACGTGCCGACCAGTTCGATGGCGCGCGAGGCCGACCTGCTGTTGCCAACCCATGCCGGACCCGAGATCGGGGTCGCCTCGACCAAGGCGTTTACCTGCCAACTAGCGGTGCTCGCCGCGCTCGCCGCCAATCTGGCCCGCGCCAAGGGCAAGCTTACACGCGAGGAGGAACGTACGATCGTCGCGCACCTCCAGGAGGCGCCCGAAGCCCTTAGCGCCGCGCTTGGCCATGACGAGGAAATCGAAGCGATCGCGCCTTTGATCGCCCCCGCGCGGGACGTGCTCTATCTCGGTCGCGGACCCGATTATCCGATGGCGCTCGAAGGGGCACTCAAGCTCAAGGAAATCAGCTACATCCACGCCGAGGGCTATGCCGCGGGCGAGATGAAGCACGGGCCGATCGCGCTGATCGACGAACTAGTGCCGGTGATCGTACTCGCGCCATCGGGGCCACTGTTCGAAAAGACCGTCAGCAACATGCAGGAGGTGCGCGCGCGGGGTGGTAAGATCGTGTTGATCAGCGATGCCGAGGGCCTGGCCGCAGCAGGCGAGGGGTGTATCGCGACGATCGAAATGCCAAGCGTTCACCCGCTGATCGCGCCTTTGGTCTATGCCGTGGCGGTGCAATTGCTGGCCTATCATGTCGCCGTCCTCAAGGGGACCGACGTGGACCAGCCGCGCAATCTGGCGAAAAGCGTTACGGTCGAGTGATCAGGCCGTAATCGTCAGGGCGTTAACGCGCGTCTTCAATCGATCGTAGAGGAAGTCGATCACGATCCGCACGCGCGGCGCGTGGCGAACCCGATCGTGTGTGAGGAGCCAAAGCGATCGCTGATGCTCCGAACGAGGGGGCAGGCACCGAATGAGGTCGGGATCGTCGTCGGCGACGACGCAGGGCAAGACGGCAATGCCGAAGCTCGACCGAACTGCGGAAAGCAGGCCGGTCGACGTGCCGTGGTGGATTGCGACCTGGTCCTCGAGCCCGAGTTCCTGGATCCACGCCTCATAAGCGCGCCACAAATTCCCCCCTCCGCCGCCGATCAGCGCATGGCCCTTCAATTGCTCGACGGTCTTGGGGACGCCGTGCTGCGCGGCATAATCGCGGCTGCAGTATAGGGTCCAATCGTCGATGCATAATCGGCGGCCGACCACTCCTGCTGGCGGGGTCGTTTTGGTACTGCGCAATGCAATGTCAGCCTCGCCAGCGCCGAGGTCACGCAATTCGCGGGCGGTATCGAGCTCGATCTTAATGTCGGGATGAAGCCGGTGAAGCTCGCGCAACATCGGCGCGAGCAAGGTGTTCGCAAAGATCTCCTCGGTCGTCAGACGGACGGTGCCAGTGACATCCCGCCCAAGCGACGAGGCGGCATCGGCGAACGAGGTCGCGGCTGTCTCAACGCCCCGCGCCTGGTCGAGTAGCGCCGCCCCGGCAGGGGTCATGACGTAGCCCGCTTGGCGCCGGTCGAAGAGCGGGAAGCCGACCGCCTGTTCAAGCGCCGCAATCCGGCGCGCGACCGTGGTCTGGCTAACACGCATCGCTCGGCCGGCTGCGAGAGTGCTGCCCGCCTCTGCGACTGCTAGCATGTAGCGCAGGTCGTCCCAGTCGAATAAAGTTGCCACAAGCCCCCGCCCATTCTGCAATTGCGCAGAATGATAGCACGATAACGTTGCTTTTAGAAACCGAGATAATGCTTAGCTTGACCATCGTTCCGAGAACTTCTGCTGAAGGAAACGACGATGACCAACCTACTCCGCCACGGCCTGCTGCTTGGCGCAATGATAGGCACGCCGGTGTTCGCCGAGCCCGCGCAGACCAACCACCGGTCAATCGTCCGCACCTCCGATCTGGATCTCGCCACCGCGTCGGGACAGCGCCTGCTTGATCGACGGCTAGCCGAAGCTGTGATCGAGGCATGTGGCACGGCGTCGAAAGTCGACCTTGCCGGAAGCAATGCCGTCCGACGCTGCCGCGCCGAAACGCGAGGGCGCCTTTCCAGCCACCGCCAACGCCTGATCGCATCGGCCGCCGGGCCGACACCAATCGTCACTGCCGCCCGCTGAGCCTAATGATTGGCGGCACTCGAATGAGCCGCTATCGCAGGGGCGATGATCCACCATGCACTCCGCCTCCGCCTCGATACTGCAGCACTGGTTTCCAACTGGCTTTGGCTGCAGGGCCGGGCAGGGGTGGCGACTGGCGCGGCGGTCAAGGCGGATGGCTACGGGCTCGGCGCGCGCGAAGTGATGGCTCACCTCGCGGCAGCCGGATGTCGCGACTTTTACGTTTCGACCTGGGCCGAGGCGGAGAAGCTGGGACCGATCCCTGCGGGCGCTAGCCTGAGCGTGCTTCACGGAGTTGCGGGCGCCGATCTTGAAACGGCCCTGGCGAGCAAGGCGCGGCCGGTGCTCAACAGTGCAGCGCAAATTGCGCTCTGGAATCAAGCGGCCTCGGGACGCGCGTGCGACGTGATGGTCGATACCGGGATGAACCGGCTCGGTCTGCGCACCGACGAGATCGGCATATTGGACGGGATGAAGATACAAACGCTGATGAGCCATTTGGCGTGCGCCGATGAGGACCATGCCATGAACGCCGTCCAGCGCGACCGCTTCGCGGCGGTCGCGGCAAGCGTCCCGGCGGCCCGCTACAGCCTTGCCAATTCGGCCGGGGTTTGCCTCGGCAGTAACTATGCCTTCGACCTCGTCCGTCCGGGCCTTGCGCTATACGGCGGCATCCCCCGGGCTGAAGCCGAGGGGCACATAGCCCAAGTCGTCTTTCCCGAGGCCGAGGTCGTTCAGCGCCGCACGATCCGCGCAGGCGAAAACATCGGCTATGGCGCAAGCTGGACTGCGACCCGAGACTCGGAGGCAGCGATCATCAACATTGGTTATGCGGACGGCTATCTGCGCTGTTTCGCAGCGTCCGGCAGGGCGTCGGTCAACGGAACATCGCTACCGCTGATCGGGCGCGTATCGATGGATCTTGTCGCGATCGACGTTAGCGCAGCCGCTGAACTTGAGGAGAATGACTGGGTCAGCCTCGACTACAAATTGGCAACGGCGAGCGAAGCAACCGGCTTGTCGCAATATGAACTGCTCACCGGCCTCGGCAACCGCTTCGAGCGGCGCTGGTCCTAGCGTCCGGCGTAAGTTGCAGTGATGCTGACCAAGGCACGCCGCGCGACATCGCGCGACGACATCGTCCGGCCATCGGCAAGCACCAGATCAATGTCTTCGCCCTTGCGCGCCTGATCGAGCAAGGCCGCCCCTTCGGCCTGGCGACCCGTGCGAATCAACAATTGGCCGAGATTGATGAGGCGTGCCGGATCGTTGGCCTCGACGCCATTCAAGGCGCGTAACTGGGCCTCGGCGGTGACGTAGTCGCGCGCCATCATTGCTGCGAAGCCGAGCGAGTGGCGCGGATAGTCGATTTCTGCGGGTGCGGCTGCGGCCGGGACGGTGCCAACGGCGATCAAAGCGGCGCAAATCACGGAACGAATGACCATGGACCTTCTCCTCAAGAGAAGAAGCTACGCCTTTTTGTTCAAACTGCAACATTATTGTCAAAAATGAAGGCTATCATATCACTGTATCGGGTGTGACTTGAACCTAAGTGCATGATGTTGCACCGGGAAGCTGCGCGGTATTTGCGCACTGGCCGGTAAGCAGTTATTTGTTCGACTCGGATGCCTGCTCTTCGCCACCAGCCTGGCTCACAAGCGTCGCCTCCCGGCTTCTTACCGCCACCGGCGGAGGTGTCTTGGGCCGGTAGGCGCACAGATCGATCACCGGGCAACGCCAGCATTCGGGTTTGCGCGCCTTGCAGATATAGCGTCCGTGGAGGATCAGCCATTGGTGGGCGTTCACCAGGAACGGCTGCGGCGTAATCTTCTCAAGCTTGAGTTCGACATCGAGAACGCCCTTGCCCTTGGCGAGTCCGGTCCGGTTGGCGACCCGGAAGATGTGCGTATCGACCGCAATGCGCGGCTCGCCGAATGCTGCGTTAAGAACCACGTTGGCGGTCTTGCGACCGACCCCGGGCAGCGTCTCAAGCAGTTCGCGGTCCTGCGGGACTTCGCCCCCGTGAAGGTCGACCAGCAATCGGGCGGCCGTGATGACATTCTTCGCCTTGGTATTGAAGAGCCCGATCGTCTTGATGTGCTCGCGCAGCGCATCTTCGCCCAGGTCGAGCATCGCTTGCGGCGTCGTCACCTTGGCAAACAGGTTGCGCGTCGCCTTATTGACCCCGACATCGGTCGATTGCGCCGACAGAGCGACCGCGACGAGCAAGGTGTAGGGATTTACATATTCGAGCTCGGGCTCGGGCGCCGGATTGGCCTCGGCAAGCCGGCGGTAGAATTCGAAGACAGCCTCGCGCTTCATCGCGGATCAGAGCGATCCGACAACGTCACGCATGGTGTAGAGCCCCGCGGGTTTGCCAATAAGGAAGCGCGCCGCGGCAAGCGCTCCAGCGGCAAAGATCGCCCGGTTTTCGGCGCGGTGCGACAGGATAAGCCGCTCGCCCGGCCCCAGAAACATCACGTCATGATCGCCAGCAGCGGTCCCGCCACGGATTGCGGAAAAGCCGATCGCGCCGGGCTCGCGCTTGAGACCGGTGCCGTCGCGTCCACGCTCTTCGGCCGAGCTTGCGCCGCGCCCGCGTTTAGCGGAATCGCCCAAATGAAGCGCGGTGCCCGAGGGCGCGTCCGCCTTGCGATTGTGGTGTGTCTCGACGATTTCGATGTCCCACAGTTCGGGTCCAAGGACATGCGCGGCGCGCTCAACCAGTTCGGCAAGCAATGCGACGCCGAGCGACGTATTGGCAGCGCGAAGCACCGCGATTTCCGATGCCGCCGTTGCCATCCGGCGCTCGGCCAAATCGTCAAGCCCGGTGGTGCCGACGAGGATCGGAATTCCGGCGGCCACTGCTTGATCAAGGCTCTTGCCGAGCGCGGCCGGCGCCGAAAAGTCAATCAGGACGTCGCCTCGGTCCGGATCGATTGCAAAGCAAGAGTCCGCGCCGGCAGCCTCGGCAATCGCGCGGCCCATTCGGCCATTGGGTGCGAACAAGGTGAGGCGGATGGGCTGACGATCGGTACGCATCGCGCGGTGATGGCGCACGGCTCAGGCGGGCGCAATCCCGAGACGTTGCTGGAGCGCAAGGGCGGCGGCGGGAGCGCGTACTTTGGAGCCGTTGATCATGAACATATAGCTGTCACGGCCGGCGCTCGCCCAGCCCTTGGCCCGGCGTTCGAAAGCGGCGAGCGCGGGCTCGTCATAGCCCGTCGCCACCTCCTCGCGCATACGCTGGAGGCGCGCATAAGCGAAGCTTGCGGTGTCCGCGTCGAGGCAGGGGAATTCGTCATCATCGCCGTAAACCACGGCGACGTCATGACGCCGCGCCAGTTCGAAGAAGCGCTCGTCGCGGAAACTCTCGTGGCGCGGTTCGATGACGTGGCGCAGGGCCAACCCATCCCGTTCACGCGGCAGTAGCGCAAGGAAAGCGGCGATGTCATCGGCGTCGAACGTGCGCCGCGCGGCGAACATCCACAATATTGGGCCAAGTTTGGACCCAAGTGCGGTGAGGCCCTGGGCAAGGAAGTTCTCAACCCCTTCGGCGGCGTCCGCCAGCCGCGGCCGCGTAACGCAATAGCGCGAGCCCTTGACCGCGAACTGGAAGCCGTCCGGTGCCGCCTCGCCCCACGCCGCCCAGCTCTTTGGACTTTGGCGGCCATAGAAGCTGGCATTGATCTCGATCGCACCGAAGGCCCGGGCGGCATATTCGAGTTCCGCGCGCTGAGGCAGGCCGGAGGGATAGAAGCTTCCCCGCCACGGCGGATAGGTCCACCCGCCAATGCCGATGCGGATGCTCGGCGCATCGGGGTTTAGCGTCGTCAATCGCTCGGAAGGAAGCGGTCGGCAATGTCGCGCGCCAAGCGGGCAGGGCGCTTCGACACTGCGTCGAGGCAGCACCAACTGCTCGTGACTTCCGCAACGGTTTCCTCGCCGCGTTTGATCACCGTAGTGAAAAAGGCTTTCGCGCCCTCGATGCGATCGGCGATGACATCGGCGACGACGACATCGTCAAGGAAAGCGGGCCGACGATATTTGATCTCGTGGCTAAGCGCGACCCACAAGTGGCGAGCGATCGCGTCGGGCGGCGCCAGACTCTCCCAATAGCGGACGACCGCCTCCTGCACCCACTTCAGGTAAACGCTATTGTTGACATGACCCATGTGGTCGATGTCGCCGGGAAGGATCCCGATCGGGTAATGATATGCAACGCCAGTCATGGCACGAAGGCTTTCTCGCTGACATTCTTGTCAATGTTTCAGCGTTTCACCGAAATGATGGTTCCGTCCCACAGGGCCGTTGCAGAGGCCTTTCGCTCCAGTAGAATGAGCATATGCGCGAAGTTTCTAACATCGTCATCCTGACCGGCGCCGGGATCAGCGCCGAAAGCGGGCTGGACACCTTCCGCGCGGCGGACGGCTTGTGGGAGGGGCATCGGGTCGAGGATGTCGCAACTCCCGAGGCCTTCCTTCGCAATCCGGCGCTGGTTCACGAATTTTACGATGCCCGGCGCGCCCGCCTGGCGGAGGTCGAGCCCAATGCAGCCCATATGGCGCTGGCGCGGCTCGATGCCGAGTGGCGCGGTGAGTTGCTGATCGTGACTCAGAATGTCGACGACCTCCACGAGCGGGCGGGGGCCAAGCGCTTGCTTCACATGCATGGCGAATTGCTCAAGGGGTCGTGCCTGCGCTGCAACCAGCGGTTCGCATGGGACGGGCCGATTGGCGAGCGTGCGATTTGTCCGTCGTGCGAGACCGTCGGAATGGTTCGGCCCGACATCGTCTGGTTCGGCGAAATGCCGTATGAAATGGACCGCATCGACGCCGCGCTGATGAACGCCGACCTGTTCGTCTCTATTGGCACCTCAGGCGCGGTCTATCCCGCGGCGGGCTTTGTCCAGACGGCGCGCTATCGCCGTGCGGCAACCCTCGAGATCAATCTCGACCTGAGCCAAGGCAGCCTGTTCTTCGAAGACCGCCGCTTCGGTCGCGCTTCCGAGATGGTGCCCGCCTGGGTAGAAGAAATGTTGGACTCCGCCTCCTTCTGAGCCAGCCTTACTCCGTCCACTCAAGCCCGATGTCCTTGTAGAGCCCGCGATCTTCGTCCCACTTGGGGTTGACCTTCACGTGGAGGAACAGGTGGACCTTGCGCCCGAGGTGCTGCGCGATCGCTTCGCGCGACAAGGAGCCGATCTGCTTGAGCCGCGATCCGCCCTTGCCGAGGATGATCGCCTTTTGGCTGTCGCGCTCGATCAATATCTGCTGGTGGATGACCGTGGAGCCATCCTTGCGGTCCTCCCATTTCTCCGTCTCGACCGCGGCCGAATACGGCACTTCGGCGTGGAGCTGGAGGTATAATTGTTCGCGCGTCAGCTCGGTCGCGACCATGCGGTCGGTCGCGTCGGTGAGCTGGTCCTCCGGGAAGTGCCACGGACTGACGGGCATGGCCGCCGACAAAGAAGCTTTCAAATCGGCAAGCCCGTCGCCGGTCGTCGCAGAGACCATGAAAATTTCGTCGGGATGCAGGCGCTCGCTCAATTTGGTCGCGAACAGCAGCAAATCCTCTTTCTTGGCAATGTCGACCTTGTTGAGGACGAGGATCAATTTCTCGCTGCGCTGTTCGAGGCCTTCGAGGACTTGTTCGACCCGCGGGCCGACCTTGGCCGCGGCATCGATTACAAGCACGAGGCGATCAGCGTCCTCAGCGCCTTCCCACGCCGCCTTAACCATCGCGCGGTCGAGCCGGCGGTGAGGCGTGAAGATGCCCGGCGTATCGACCAGCAGCATCTGGGTGTCGCCGTCGATCGCAATGCCCATGAGGCGTGCGCGCGTGGTCTGCGCCTTTGGGCTGACGATCGCGACCTTCTGCCCGACGAGCGCATTAACGAGGGTCGACTTGCCGGCGTTGGGCGCGCCGAGCACTGCAACTAGGCCGCAGCGTTGGGTCACTTCAATTTCTCCAATAATAGAATGGCAGCTTGTTTCTCGGCTTCCTGCTTGGAATCGCCCTCCGCTTCGGCCTCCCCGTGGCGGCCAAGGCTGACCTTGACGCGGAAGCGCGGCGCATGGTGCGGGCCGAAGCGGCTGACGATTTCATAGGCCGGTACACCCAGGTTCCGCGCGGCCGCGACTTCCTGAAGCCCCGACTTGGGGTGCATCGGCGCGCGCTTCTGGTCGTCAAGGAAGGGCGCCCAATGCTTTCGGACAAATGCCTGCGCACATTCAAGTCCGGCGTCGAGGTAGAGCGCCCCGATCAGGGCCTCCACGACATCGCCAACGACATTATCGCTGAGATTGGCATGGTCCTCGCGCGCCTGCTTGCCGAGCCGGATATGCCGCGGCAGGTCGATCGCGCGTCCGACTTCGGCGCAGGCCTCGCGCGTCACCAGCGCATTGTAGCGGCGGCTCATCTTGCCTTCCGGTTCGCTTGGATAGCGTTCGTAGAGCCAGGCCGCGATGATCAGTCCAAGCACCCGGTCGCCAAGAAATTCGAGCCGCTCATAAGTCTCGCCGCCAAAGCTGCCGTGGGTCAGCGCGCGCTCGAACATTTTGGGATCGGCCGGGCGGTGGTCAAGGATATCGGCGATTGCGCTCACAGATCGTAACTGCCGCCGATTCGACTGCCTCGTAGCGCCGAGAACCAGGTCCAGGGCTTGATCAATTCGGCGCTACCATCGGTCGACCAATAGATGCGGCTTGCGCGTCCGACCAGATTCTCGATCGGGACAAGCCCAACGCCGCCGACGTAGGGCGAGAAGCGGCTGTCGAGGCTGTCGTCGCGATTATCGCCCATCATGAACACGTGGCCGGCCGGGACTTTAGTCTCCGTAAATTCGTCACCGGGCGAAGTATCGACCTGGTCAAGTGTCAGATAGGAGCGTCCGCCGGGGAGCGTCTCGCGAAAAGCGGGATAAAGACAGTCCTGCCCGCCGTCCGGAGTGGGACGGGTCATCGGCGTTGCCGCCGCGACGACGCGGCACGGGCTGTTCTGGCTGACCGCAATCGCCATCATCCCCAAGGATTCGCGCGCCAATGGCTTGCCGTTCAGAGTGACCTTGCCGCCGCTCACCGAAATCCTGTCGCCGGGCAGCCCGATGACGCGCTTGACGAAATCGACATCTTCCTGCCCGGGCGGGCGGAAAACGACGATGTCGCCGCGCTTTGGAAGTTGCGCGAATAGCCGGCCTTCGAAGCGCGGAAACTGGAACGGGAAGCTATATTTCGAAATGCCGTACGGCCATTTGTGGACGAACAAATGGTCGCCAATCGCCATGGTAGGAAGCATCGATCCCGACGGAATGCTGAACGGCGCGACGATCACGCTTCGCAGCAGCCATGCCGCAAGCACGAACAATAAAAGCGAGCGCCAGCCGCCCTTGTCTTTCGATTTCGCGTGAGCACCGCTGGCGGGGGGCGCAGGAGCCGTCGAGGAAGGCGTTTCGTTCATCGGCGGGCCTTGGGGAAGCCGCGCGGCAGCGTCAAGCGGGGATGGCTTTTGCCGCTTCACCC
>JALYRC010000044.1 GCA_030855555.1 Pseudomonadota bacterium | reverse complement strand
CCACAGCCGACGTCGAGCGCGCTCCTGCCCTCCAGCGGCCGAAGGGTGCATTCGTCCAGGCCGAAATGCTGGTCGACCATGTCACGAACGTAGGACAAGCGCACGGGGTTGAGCTTGTGCAGCATCCCCGAGGCGCCCTCGGGGTCCCACCAGTCACCGGCCATCGCGCCGAAGTGGGCCGCCTCGCTCGAAACTATGGTAGACATCATCGCTCTCCGTTGGGGCTAAGCCTGGACAACGGCGTTGCCCCGGTACCGTTCTCTTCCTACAGGCGGTCCATGCCCCGTATCGTGATGAAATTCGGCGGAACGTCAATGGCCGGGATCGAGCGCATTCGCGCCGTCGCCGCGCGGGTCAAGCGCGAGGCCGACGCTGGCAATCAGGTGGCAGTGGTGGTGTCGGCAATGGCCGGGGAGACCGACCGCCTGGTCCAGCTGTGCCGCGAAGCTGCCGCGCTATACGACGCGCGCGAATATGACGTAGTGGTCGCGTCGGGAGAGCAGGTCACCAGCGGCCTGCTCGCCATTACGCTTCAAGGCATGGGTCTCAACGCCAAGAGCTACATGGGCTGGCAACTGCCGATCCGAGCCTCGGGGCACACAAGCGCGTTGATCGAAGGGATCGATGTCGGCGTGCTGGAACGGGTCTTCGACCATGGCGGGATCGCGGTTATCCCCGGCTTCCAGGGTGTGACCAGCGACGGCGCGGTGGCAACGCTTGGCCGCGGCGGGTCGGACACGTCGGCGGTTGCGCTTGCGGCGGCGATGAAGGCCGACCGCTGCGATATCTATACCGACGTCGATGGCGTCTATACCACCGACCCCCGCATCGTTCCAAGCGCGCGTAAGCTCGACACCATCACCTATGAGGAGATGCTCGAGCTGGCGAGCGTCGGGGCGAAGGTGCTCCAGACCCGGTCGGTCGGCCTTGCGATGCGCTACAATATGCCGCTGAAAGTATTGTCGTCGTTCGAAGACGGTCCCGGCACGATGATCGTCGGCGATGATCAACTTGAGGAAAATCCCATGGAACGCAATGTCATCACGGGCGTCGCCCATGACAAGAATGAAGCGATGGTCACGCTGACCGGCCTGCCTGACCAAGCCGGAACGGTGGCGGCGATTTTCGGCCCGCTCGCCGAAGCCGGGATCAACGTCGACATGATCGTGCAGAGCGTGCCGCGCGCCGGCGAACCAAGCATGCTGACCTTCACCGTGCCTACCGCAAGCCTCGCCCACAGCGTCGCCGAACTCGAAAAGGTCCGCGACGCGATTGGGTTTGACGAGCTTTTGACCCAGACCAACGTGGTCAAGATCAGCGCGGTCGGGGTCGGCATGCGATCGAATGCCGGCGTCGCCGCAACGATGTTCCAGACATTGGCCGACCGCCGAATCAATGTTCTCGCCATCACCACCAGCGAGATTAAGGTCAGCGTGCTTATCCCGGTTGAATATACCGAACTTGCTGTCCGCGTCCTCCACACCGCTTACGGCCTCGACGCGCCGCACGGAGAAGCCGCATGAACGGCGAAGGTATGATTTCCGAACAGCGCGGCGTCCACGGCGACGCGGGCGGGCTGCGGCTGAAGCAATTGATGCACCGCGGGACCGACTTCCTTGGCACGCAATATGCCATTCTTGGCGGGGCGATGAGTTGGGTCAGCGAGCGCAATCTCGTCTCGGCAATCAGCAATGCCGGGGGATTTGGCGTGATTGCGTGCGGGGCAATGAATCCGGCGCAGCTTGATGGGGAGATTGGCGAGACCAAGGCTCGCACTAGCAACCCGTTCGGGGTCAATTTGATCACCATGCACCCGCAGCTGAACGAACTGATCGACGTGTGCAGTCGGCATCAAGTGAGCCACGTCGTGCTTGCCGGCGGGCTTCCACCGGGCGGAGCAATCGACCGCATCAAGGCCGGCGGGGCGAAGCTCATTGCCTTCGCACCGGCGCTGGCGCTGGCGAAGAAGATGATACGGTCGGGCGCCGATGCACTGGTGATCGAGGGGATGGAGGCGGGCGGGCATATCGGGCCGGTCTCGACGTCGGTGCTGGCGCAGGAAATATTGCCTCACGTCGCGGCGGACATTCCGGTTTTCGTCGCCGGCGGGATCGGGCGCGGCGAGGCTATAGCGGCCTATCTGGAGATGGGCGCGGTTGGCGTCCAGCTTGGCACGCGCTTCGTCTGCGCGACCGAAAGCATCGCCCATCCAAACTTCAAGAAGGCCTTCATCCGCGCTTCGTCGCGCGACGCCATCCCCTCGGTGCAGATCGACCCGCGCCTGCCGGTCATCCCGGTTCGGGCCTTGAAGAATCGCGAAATGGTGGCATTCGCCGCGAAACAGGTCGAGGTCGCGCAACGCTTGGATTCAGGCGAGATCGAGATGATGGAGGCCCAGCTTCAGATCGAACATTATTGGGCGGGGGCACTGCGCCGCGCGGTGATCGATGGTGATGTCGAGGGCGGATCGGTCATGGCCGGGCAATCGGTCGGAATGGTCAAGCGCGAGGAGCCCGTCGCCGAGATCATCGCCGAGCTGGTCGACGAAGCGAGCGCCGCGCTTGGATCGCGCGGCTGACTTTTCGCTACGCGACCATTCGCTCAGGGATGCCGTAATCGCGCTCGCCCAATAAGCGGCGCTCGCCGTCGAGGCGCGCCGCGATCGCTGCAACCATGACCGCCGCGGTGGCGCGGAAGCGCGGCTTTGCCGTTGTGATCAGGGCGGACGACGACCAGGAACGCGCATAGTCCTCCACCTCCTCGGCGAGGACGTCCATCCGCTCGCGGCATGCGGCGGCCATGAGCGCACGGGAGCGGTCGTCGCCGTCGCTTGCCGGGCTGTAAACGATATGATCGCGCAGGACCAAGCAAGCGCGCCAAAGCCCGACCAGCTTCTGAAGCTGCTGCTCAAGCTCAAGCGCGCTCGTCTCGCCAAACGCCAGGTCGATCAGTTTGAGCATGTGGTCCATCTGCCGTTCGAGTTCGGCTTCGCGCTCGAGAAACAGTCTCATCGATGCTGTCATTGCTATTCGCTCCTCGGACGCCGAACTAGTTGATGCGCCTTGACGGTGTCTTGCACGACGATCCGAAGTGGATTCGATGCCGCGATGCTTTGAACCCGACATCATCCCTGCTAGCCACCCATCATGCCCCTGACCGCCGCCGCTTCCGCTCGTGAAATATTGACCGGGCTTCACGATGTGATGGCGCGGCGTGGCTCGGCGCAGACCAAACTCGACCGCGTGGTCGACCTGATCGCCGCGGCGATGGCGAGCGAAGTGTGCTCGATATATCTGATGCGCGACCAGTCGCTCGAACTGTTCGCTACGCATGGCCTGCGCAAGGAAGCAGTCCACGTGACCCGGCTGGCGCTCGGCGAGGGACTGGTCGGGACGATCGCCGAGGACGGGCGCGTGCTCAACCTTGACGAGGCCGCGAGCCACCCTCAATTCGTTTATCGCCCCGAAACCGGCGAGGAGCGCTTCCACAGCTTCGCCGGGGTGCCGATCGTTCGCCGCGAAAGCGCTATCGGGGTGCTTTGCGTCCAGCATGCCGATCCGCGGCGCTACGACGATGTCGAGATTGAAGCGCTTCAGACCGTTGCGATGGTATTGTCCGAAATGATTGGCAATGCGCGGCTCGCCGATGGATCGCGCGGGCGGCAGCGCGACGGCGGTACTCAGCGCCTTGCCGGACTGAAACTGGTTGCCGGCATGGCCAAGGGCATTGCGGTATTTCACCAGCCGCGGGTGATCGTCGAGCACACCGTCGCCGACGATACGGAAGCCGAGCGAGCGCGTGTCTATTCCGCCTTCCGACGGATGCGCGAACAGATCGACAACATGACCCGCGAGGCCGAGTTCGGGACGGCCGGCGAGCACCATGAAATCCTCGAGACGTACAAGATGTTCGCCTATGACGAGGGCTGGTCGCGACGGATCAACGAAGCGATCGACAGCGGACTGACCGCGGAGGCGGCGATCGAGCGCGTCCAGCAGCGCACCCGCGCCCGGATGCGCGAGATCGACGATCCCTTGCTCAAGGAGCGGATGCATGACCTGGAGGACCTCGCCAACCGGTTGATGCGGATCGTGTCGGGGCGGATGGGCACCGCCGCGCAGACCGGGCTTAACAAGGATGCGATCCTTATCGCCCGCAACATGGGCCCGGCCGAATTGCTTGAATATGACAAGCGCCGGTTGAAGGGCGTGGTACTCGAGGAAGGCTCGCTGACCGCGCACATGACGATCGTCGCCCGCGCCATTGGAGTGCCGGTGGTCGGGCGCGTTGCAGACATCCGACATATCGCGAGCGAAGGCGATGTCATCCTGGTCGACGGTGACATGGGCGCGGTGACGGTTCGCCCGGCCCGTGCCACGATCGTCAGTTTCGAGCATCGCATGGCGGCCAGCCTGCGCCGGCGCGCCGAATTCGCAGCGCTTCGCACCCTTCCGTCGAACACGCTCGACGGCCAGGCAATTACGCTAATGGTCAATGCCGGGCTCGCCGAGGATGCGGTCGGGCTGGAGGCGAGCGGAGCCGAGGGAATCGGGCTGTTCCGCACCGAATTCCAGTTCCTCATCTCTGCGACCCTGCCGGGGCGCGAGAGCCAGCAGCGCCTGTACCGGTCGGTGCTTGACGCGGCGGGCGACCGGCCGGTGGTGTTCCGCACGGTCGACATCGGCGGCGACAAGGCACTGCCCTATCTGTCGGACGAGAAAGACGAAGCCGAAAATCCCGCGATGGGGTGGCGGGCCCTGAGACTGTCGCTGTCGCGCTCGGCGCTCATGAAGGCCCAGGCTCGGGCACTGATCGAGGCGGCAGAAGGGCGCGTGCTGCGCGTCATGTTCCCGATGATCAGCGAGCCGTGGGAATATGAGGAAGCGCGCGCGCTGTTTGAAGAGCAGCTTGAATGGACCAGGGCCAATCGCCGGCCGACCCCGTCGCGGGTCGAATTTGGCGCGATGCTGGAAGTGCCGGCGCTGGCCGAGATGCTCGACGTCTTGCTTCCAAGGATCGATTTTCTCTCGATCGGGACCAATGATCTGACCCAATTCCTGTTCGCCGCCGACCGTGGGGACCCACGGCTTGCAGAGCGCTACGACTGGCTAAGCCCGTCGATCCTGCGCTTCCTGCGCCGCATCGTCGTCGCCGCCGATGCCGCCGGCGTGCCGGTGCGGCTGTGCGGCGAAATGGGCGGTCGGCCGCTCGAGGCGATGGCGTTGATCGGGATCGGGATTCATCAATTCTCGATCACGCCGGCAGCGATTGGTCCGATGAAGGCGATGGTCCGGTCGCTCGACAGGACGGCGATCGAAGCAAAGATGACAGCGCTGCTTGCCAAGCCGACGCGCGACATGCGCAAGGTCCTGACCGAATGGGCGCGGCGCAAGGGCGTAAAACTGGCTTGAAGCGAGGGCTGTGCGGTTGACAGGTAGTGGGCCGAGACCGACAAGACCAGAACGTTGGGGCAGGATGCGAAGCGGGAGTAGATATGGTCAATGACGAACCCGGCGTAGGAACGGCCACCGTCGGCGAGCAGCTTCGCGCGGCGCGCGAAGCCAAGGGCTTGACGGTCGAGGATGTCGCCTCCTCGACGCGCATCCCGACCCGCCACCTTCAGGCGCTCGAAGACAGCGAGTGGAACAAGATGCCCGCGGCAACCTATTCGATTGGCTTTGCCAAGAGCTACGCGACTGCCATCGGGCTGGACCGGGCCGAGATCGCCGACCAGTTACGCGCCGAGATGGGCAGCGAATTGCCGGCGCATTTCACTACTGCGACGACCGAGCCGATGGAGCCGGTCGACGGCAATCGATCGATGCCGAAAGGGATTGTTCTTGGTGCGCTAGTGGCGCTGGTGGTGGTCATTTCGCTATTTACCTGGCTAAGCAATCGCGAGCTTCGCGGCGATGGCTCAGCTCCAGAGGTTGCCGCTCAAGACACCCCTCTCGCGGCCCCCACCCCGGCCCCCGCAGTCCAGGGCCCGGTAGTGATTACGGCGGACGAAGCAGCATGGATCCAGGTTCGCGACGGCAAGACCATCCTCAAGCAAGGCGAACTCGCGGCTGGGCAGAGCTTCGAGGTTCCGGCGACGGCCAAGGCTCCGGTGCTCACGACCGGCAAGGCCGAAGCGCTGCGCATTTCGGTCGGCACAGGTGATGCGCCGACCGTCGGCCCACCGGGGGTCCGGGTTTCCAATGTGAGCCTGCTTGGTCCCGATCTGTTGCGTGGTCCGGCGACCGCCGCGTCTGCTCCCCCGGTTCAAGCCACAACCAACGCCCAATGATATTCAGGGTCGCGACAGCCCGCTGAGGGCAGCGTGGCGCCGAAACGAACGATCAGAAAGACGTCCTCGATGCGCTTCAAATCCATCCTTTCCCTGCTGATGTTGACCACGGTCTCTGTGGTTCCTGCCGCCGCCCAGCGCCGCGAGGCGACCCCGGAACAACGAATCGATCGGCTCGAAAAGCAGGTTCGCCAGGTTCAGGGCCGGATCTTTCCCAAGGGTCAACCAGTCGACACGGCGGGCTTCGTCGATGATCCGGCCGCAAGCCAGGCGAGCGTTACGGCACTGATGGGCCGCATTGGCGAGGTCGAGCGCCAACTCACCGAAGTGACACGCTCAAGCGAGGAAAATGGCAATCGCATTGCAGTGATGGAGGCCGAGCTCGCGCGCCTCCGCGCCGATCAGGAACGCCGCCTGCGCACGCTGGAAACCGGTGCCGCTGCCGCAGCAGCCGGTGCGCGCGCTAGCGACGCATCCACGGACCCCGGCGACGATGCTTCCGTGCCACCCGCATCAAGGCCCGTCGTCGAAGGATCGAGACCCGATCCCGCCGGCGATCCCGTCCTCAGCAGCGACGCGATCGCCGAAGCGGCTTATGACAAAGGCTTTCAGCAGTGGTCCGCCAAGCAATATGACCCTGCGATCCGCACGCTCGACGCAATGATCAAGGCCCATCCGGGCCATCGCCGGGTGAGTTGGGCGAATAATCTTGCCGGCCGGGCCTTGCTCGACAAGGGCCAGCCGCGCGCTGCCGCCGAGCGCCTGTTGACGAATTATCGAAGCAATCCCAAGGGGGAGCGCGCGCAGGACAGCCTGTTCTACCTTGGCCAGTCGCTAATGAAGCTCGGCCAGGCGGGCCAGGCCTGCAAGGCCTATGCCGAGCTTGAGGACGTTTATGGCGATACGCTGCGCCCTGCACTGCGCGGCGACCTCGCCAAGGCCAAGTCCGCGGCCAAGTGCGGCTGAGCCGGTGATTCCGGCGGCGGAAGCGGTCGCTCGCTTCGCCGCTGATCTCAACGTCCTGCTCGATCCCGGCGAACGTCTTGGGGTCGCGGTCTCGGGTGGCCCCGATAGCCTTGCCTTGCTTCTGCTTGCTGCGGCAGCGCGCCCCGGGCAGGTCAGCGCGGCAAGCGTCGATCATGGACTGCGCGAGGGTAGCCGCGGCGAGGCCGAAATGGTGGCGAGGCTGTGCGCGGACATCGGCGTGGCGCACGAGATACTAACCATCGATTGGCTACGCACGCCGACTAGCGCGCTTCAGGAGCAGGCCCGCGATGCCCGCTATGCGGCACTCGGGCGGTGGGCCGAAGCGCAAGGACTAAGCGCGGTCGCGACTGGCCACCATGCCGACGACCAGGCCGAGACGTTGATGATGCGCCTGTTGCGTGGCGCAGGAGTGCGGGGGCTGGCGGCGATGAGGCCGTCGTCGCCGCTGCGGGGGAATATGAAGCTTAAGCTTGTTCGGCCCCTGCTCGGCTGGCGGCGAGCCAAACTGGCCTCGATCGTTGCGGCTGCGGGCGTCACTGCCGTAAGCGATCCCTCCAATGGGGACGAGCAGCACGAACGCGTGCGGATCCGGCGGTTATTGGCCGCCAGCGAGTGGATCGATCCTGCGGCACTTGCTGCCAGCGCCAGATACCTTGGCGCCGCCGACAAGGCGATCGAATATGCCGTCGCAAGGGAATATGGACGAGTCCAGAGCGAGGGCGAGGAGCTCTGCTTTGATCCCGGCGATACCCCCACTGAACTGCGCCGGCGGGTCGTCGCGCGAATAATTGCCACCCTGGCAAGCGAGGGCGATGGTGCCGCGCTTCGTGGTGGCGAGCTTGATCGCCTGCTCGCGCAGATTGAAGGCGGCGCGTCCGCAACCCTGCGCGGGGTTGTCGCCGAAGGCGGTCCGATCTGGCGCTTCCGGCGGGCACCGCCGCGGCGCTAGACGGGGCCCATCCTCGACTGCCTGGCAGCACATGGGATGGCCGGGATTGTTGCGCGGCCTTAGCCATCCTATCTTAATCTTCGAAGGCGTATTGATCCGCCGTCAAGGATGGGAACAGCATGAACGAGAATAAGCCGGCCAACCCGTGGGCCAAGTCGCTGATGATCTGGATGGCGGTGCTGTTCGGGCTGGTCATGCTGTCGCAAATGTTCGGCGGCGATCGCGCCGCCCCGACGGGATCGATCGCTTATTCGCAATTCATCAACGACGTGAATGAAGGCAATGTCCA
>JALYRC010000028.1 GCA_030855555.1 Pseudomonadota bacterium | reverse complement strand
CATGAATGGCTGGACGAGCATGCGCTTGCCAAAGACGCTCGGCGGGATCGAATCGTCGCCGCTTAGCCGGAACGTGTCATCCGCGGCAGCCGAGATGAGCGGCTTGACTACGACTTGGTCGCCAAACGCAGCGCGTGCCTGGGCGAGGGAGGCCTCGTCGAGGCCTTCGACGGTTTGCGAGGGGACGGTGGCCACTCCAGCCGCGCCGAGTTCGGCGAGATAGGATTTGTCGCTGTTCCAGCGCAACAAAGCCGGTGGGTTCACCATGAGCGGAGCGCCGGGCGCCGCCATGCGATCAAGCAACGCTCGCCACTCGGCAAAGCGTAGATGGTAGCCCCAGGCGACCAGCGGAAGCACGGCGTCGACGCCACCGAGGTCCCCAAGCTCGGTCCACGAGCGTGGTTCGACCTCGATCCCCGCGGCTTTAAGTGCTGCGGCTTCGACCTCATAGGCCCAGTCCCAGGCCTCCCAGAAATCGGGGGCGGGAGTGAGGATGACGGCACGCATTATCGCGCGACGAGGATTCGCGCCTGCAGCGCGATCTGCGCGAGCATCGGCGCGGTGACGGCGCCGGCCAGCTTCGCCCGCTCGATCAATTGGCGAAACTGGGCGATGCGCTTCGGATTCTCGCTTACCCAGCGCTCTACGCTGCGGTCGGGATCGTCGGATCGCGTGCGGTTGAGAAATTCGATTCGCAATTGTTCGAAGTCGCGAAGCAAGCCGGCGGCGAGCAACCGTTCCCACTGATCGTTGGGTGCGAAGCTCGCGACCTGCTGCTGCGCCCAGTCGATCCCGAGCACTTCGCCAAGGCGGGTGTAGGCGCGGGTGACGGCGAGTTCGTCGATCCCCTTGCGGGCCCCCATGGCGGCGATGCCGAACACCCCGTCAAGTTCGAACAAGCGGACCAGCGCATTCACGATGTCCTCGCCCACGCCAAGCGCTTCGAGCTGTTTCCGGCGCGCGGCCGATTCGTCGCGGACTTCGGCGAGGATGAGTACATCGGCCTTGGCCGAGACCTTCGCCAGGCCGGGTGCAAGCATCTCCGCCACGGCATGGACGCGCGTGTCGCCCGCGGCGGCGCGGATGACGTCACCGAGGTGAGAGCGCACGCTGCGCGCGGCGATTGCGAAGACCTGGATGCGGGTCGCTTCGGAAAGCTCGGCCTGTTCGATCATGGTCCACAATTTGCCGAGTTCGAACAAGCGTTCGAGGACGAGGAAGGCGGTGATCACCTGCGGCAGCGCGACCACTTCTTCCTCGGTCATGTCGAAGGCGACGCTTGGCCCGAGGCGATTGACCAGCCGATTGGCGATCTTGGTGGCGACGATCTGGTGGCGCAGACGA
This sequence comes from Pseudomonadota bacterium, assembly GCA_030855555.1. GTDB lineage: Bacteria > Pseudomonadota > Alphaproteobacteria > Sphingomonadales > Sphingomonadaceae > Sphingomicrobium. The sequence goes on along the minus strand of JALYRC010000028.1, from coordinate 7,271 downwards.
TGGGTGCGGATCGCTCCCGGCTGGCTTTTCTGCATGGCCACCGGAAAGGCCGCCATCAGTTCGGCTTCCATCGTCGGATCGTCGGCGAGCTTCAATTCCTCGGCTGCGGCCTGCAGCGTCAATTTCGACATCGACAACACGACGGCAAGCTCGGGCCGGGTCAGCCCGCGCCCGTCGACGCCGCGGCGCAGCAGTACGTCGCTTGTCTCAAGGCCCTCGACCGTGCGGTCGAGCCGGCCGGTCGCTTCGAGCATTTCGAGCGTGCGCACGAAGCCTGGGAGGCCCTTGGCACCGCGCGCCTCGGCGATCGAAAGCGCCAGGCTCTGGAGGCGGTTGTCCTCAAGCACCAGTTCGCTGACATCCTCGGTCATGCTTGCAAGCAGGACGTTGCGATCCTCCTCGCTCAGCCGCCCCTCGCGAACCTCGCGGTTAAGGGGGATCTTGATGTTGACCTCATTGTCCGAGCAGTCGACGCCGGCACTATTGTCGATGAAGTCCGTGTTGATGCGGCCGCCGCGCGCGGCATATTCGATCCGCCCGGCCTGGTTGATGGCGAGGTTGGCGCCCTCGCCAATAGCCGTGGCGCGGACGTCTCGCGCGTCGACGCGGAGCGAATCATTGGCCGGATCGCCGACCTGCGCGTGGGTCTGGTTCGACGCCTTGATGTAAGTGCCAATGCCGCCGAACCACAAAAGGTCGACCGGGGCCTTCAGGATTGCCGAGATCAGGCTTGCCGGGTCGATCGTCTCGACCGCGATGCCGAGCGCATTGCGCGCTTCTTCCGAGAGCTGGATTTCCTTCTGGCTACGCGGGACGATCATCGCGCCTTTCGACAGCTTGGTGCGGTCATAGTCTTCCCAGCTCGAACGCGGCAGGTCGAACAGTCGCTTGCGCTCAGCCCAGCTTGAGGCCGGGTCGGGCGTCGGGTCGATGAAGATGTGGCGATGGTCGAAGGCAGCGACCAGCTTGAGCGCTTTCGACAATAGCATGCCATTGCCGAACACGTCGCCCGACATGTCGCCGCAACCCGCGACGGTGATGCTGTCCTTCTGGACGTCGACGCCGCGTTCGAGGAAGTGGCGCTGGACCGAGATCCATGCGCCCTTGGCAGTGATCCCCATCGCTTTGTGGTCATAGCCATTCGAGCCGCCGCTGGCGAAGGCGTCGCCAAGCCAGAAATTGCGGTCGAGGGCGATTGCGTTGGCGACATCGGAAAAGGTCGCGGTGCCCTTGTCGGCGGCGACTACAAAATAGGGATCGTCACCGTCATGGACGACGACGCCCTCGGGGTGGACGACGACGTCATTGACGATGTTGTCGGTCACCGACAGGAGGCTGCGGATGAAGATGCGGTAGCTCTCCGTTCCCTCCGCGAGCCAAGCTTCGCGGTTGGTTGCGACATTGGGCAATTGCTTGGGATAGAAACCGCCCTTAGCGCCCGTCGGAACGATGACCGCATTTTTGACCATCTGGGCTTTCATCAGGCCGAGGATCTCGGTGCGGAAATCATCGCGGCGGTCGGACCAGCGAAGGCCGCCGCGGGCAATCGGTCCGCCGCGCAGGTGGATGCCCTCTATGCGCGGGGAATAGACCCAGATTTCGCGGAACGGGATCGGGGCGGGGAGGCTCGGGACTTGCCGGGAATCGATCTTGAAGGCGAGCGCTTCGGCCGCGGCGGGGGCGAAGGCATTGGTGCGCAGGGTCGCGCCAATGACCGCGCGCATGAGGCGCAGGATGCGGTCGTCGTCGATGCCGCGCACCAGCCTGAGCGCTTCGTCGAAGGCGCGGCTCTGGCGTTCAACCTCGCTCGTCCGGGCATGACCCTTGGCGGGGTCATGTGCTGCAGTGAACAGGGAAATCAGCGCCGCCGTCGCATCTGGCGAGCGGCGCAGCGCTTCGACCACTGTGGCAAGGCCAAAGGCGACCCCGGTCTGCCGCAAATAGCGGAACCAGGCTCGCAGCCAGACGACGGCGCGCGGTTCGAGCCCGGCAAGCAAGACGAGCTGATTGAAATCATCGTCTTCGGCCTGGCCCGACAGGACCTGCGCGATTGCCTCTTCGATCGTCGCCGAACGCTCGAACACCGCATCGGCGTCTTCCGCGTCGGGCAGCTCGAGGTGAAAATTGTGGATATGGCCCATGCCCGAGTCGAGGGTGGTCGGGTTTTCATCGATCACGCGAAAACCGAAATGCTCAAGCACCGGGACTGCGTCGCTGAGCGGGATCAGCCCGGCGCGGCGATAGGCTTTCAAGTGGAGGTTGGCGCCCTTGTCTCCGCGCGCCTTGCACAGACGGACGCTGCGCTGGTCACCTTCGCCGAGCTGGCTAAGGCGAAGGATATCCTCTGCCCCATCGGCGGCAGCAACGCGCGCGCGATAGGCCTCGGGCATGGCCGGGAGAAAAGTCATCGCAAGACGCGTGGCGCGGCCCGACCCGACTCGTTCGACCAATGCCGCCTCGACCGCCGGGGCCCAGCCGCGGACCATTTCGACCAGCCGCGCGTCGAGTGCATCGACATCGGGAAGCGGCGTATTGGCTTGAGTAGTGAGCGTGTATCGCAGCATTGCGAGCTCACCATCGCCGAGGTCGATCGCCCAATTGGTGACCTTCGAACCGACCGCTTCCTCAAGCATCGCCGCGATTGCCTTGCGCCGGGCAGTGGTCAACTCATCGCGCGGCAACCAGGTGAAAGCATATAAGTGACGCCCGAGCGCTCCGGGCAGGAGAAGCAGCGTCGGGCGCGGGCGGTCAGCGAGCGACATGGCGGTAGTCGCCGCCTCGCGCACCTCGGCCGGGTCAAGCGAGATGAGCAGATCGTGCGGCAGCGTCGAGATTGCGTGGGCCAGCGCCTTGCCGGCATGGCTCGAGGGGGCGAAACCCAATTCCCTGTCGAGCGCGGTCAGCCGCTGGCGCAGGATCGGGACCTCTTCGGCCGGGGCGCGAAGCGCGGCGCTCGTCCACAGCCCGGTGTGGATCGACAACGTGCCATCGGGACAGGCAACCATCACGACGTCGAGCGGCACTCGGCGGTGTACCGGCGAAATGCGGTCGGCCTTTAGCAAAAGGAGCGAGCGGCGCTTCGACACCAGTTCGTCGATCGCGGCGAGCGTTGCGCTGTCGTCCCACAGGTTGAGGCTGCGGCGCAGGATACCAAGCCCCTCGCGGACCGTGGCGTCATTCGCGACCACGGCATGCCCGAGCAAGGTGAAATTATTCTGCGCCAGCCAATGGAGAAGCGCCGCGCCCTCGCTGTCGCTGGTTGCGATGGCCGTGGCGTCTGCCTCCATCCGCGCGGTCATGTCGCGCCAGTCGACGACCGCAGCGCGAACATCGGACAGGACGTCGGTCAGCTCGGCAAGCAAATCCTGGCGCCCGCGCGCATCGGCGCGGTCGAGCTCTATATAGATGATTGATTCCGCCGTACCGCCGTTGGCGTCCAACAGGTCGCCGCCGTCATCACGGGTGACGTGGACGATTGGATGAAGCAAGCGGTGGATGGTGAGGCACTTGGCACCAATGGCCGCGGCCACACTATCGACCAGAAAGGGCATGTCATCGTTGATGAGCGCAAGCCGCATGCGGCGCCGACCGGCCTCGCCGCCGGTGGACTCGAGCCTTATCGCCAGCTCGCCGCGCTTGCGCTTGCCCGCAACGGACGCAACGAAAGCGGCTGCTTCGTCTTGCTCGGCGCCACCGAATCCATCGAGTTCGCCAGGCAGCGCATGGTCGAGTAAAGCTTGTTTCATCTGGTCGACGATTGCCGATGCCGCGCGCAATGGGGCCGTCATGTCAGGTTCTGCTCCGCGTGAATTTCGCGCTTGGCGGGTAGTCGCGTGAACTGGCTTAGGCAAGGCGCAGAGGCGTTTTTTGAAGTTCGGACCCCTACGGATTAATGCAAATCTTCAGCCGGCGGCGCGGCGCAGTGCACGATCGAGCATCGCCGCATCGCTGACCAATTGCACCACTTCGTGGCGTCCATCGGCGTTGCGACGGGTCAGGACCAGTGCGAATTCTTCATTGGTGGGAAGGTCGGCAAGGGCAATCGGCGGGGCGCTGCGCAAGGCCTGTTTGCCAAGCGTCGCCCGGTCGATCTCCACGCGCTCGGGGCGGCGCGCCTTGCGTTCGGCGGCGACCAGGCCCTTTAGCCCGCCGTCGCACGCCTCGACGAATGCTTCGAAGCCGCCGAATGCGACGTCCTCGCGGGTCGCATTGCTTAGCGCCGAGGCGAATTCGGTAAGGCGGGTCTTGTCGTAATCGGCACCGAAGACGAGCTTGACGATCGGCGTCATTGGCGCGCGGGCCTGTGCCTTTACGCCGGCATCGTCGAGGATCTCGGCATAATCATCGGGCACGCGGCGAGCGGCGACCGCAAAGTCATAGGCCATGGCCAGCGCACGATAAAGGGCTGCGCGGCTGCGGCCGTCAGCCGCCTTGCATACGTCAGCAGTGGCGCGCGCGGCACATAGGCGATCCGCGAGGCCGGCATCTTCATCGAGTTCAATCGCGGCCTCTTCGTCATCGTCGCTTGCGCCGGCGATTGCTCCATCGTCCCAGTCAGCATTTCGGGGGGCAGGGTGCGAGGCTTCCAGGGCGTCGGCTTGCGAGAGAGCCATGGAGGCCAGTGTCTTGTCTCGCTGGCCGATCCGTTCCTCGTACAGGCGCTCCTCGGCAGCGAGCATGTCGAGAATTTCCTGCTCGTCCTCGCGCTCGGCGACGATCGGCGGAAGCACGGCCCGCAGCGGCTTGCGGACTTCGGCCGCCAGCCCATTATCCTTCCAATTGATCACGCCATAGACGTAATCAATGTCCCGCCCGTCCGAGCTGAACGGCATCAGAATCCCGCGATAGCTGATCTCGTGGCCGCGTTGATTGATGAAATCGGCTTCGAAGCCCACCGGCGCTCGCGTGGCGATGATCTGGAAATGATGGTCGGTCAGGCGCGACAGCAAGGAACGGCCCGGGACGTCGGAGATTCGGGCGATCTTGTCGACGCCGATTTCCGCTCGAATGGCCTCACCGACGAAGGGCGTCGCCGGATCGTTCATCGCGCCGGCGAAGTTGAGCAACACGCTGTGGCTCGAAAAATCCTCGATATCGGTGGCCTGCAGGTCCTGGATCGAAGGGAAGTCGCGGCCATCGAGCAACGCGCACCAATGATTATAGGCGCGGACGTGCATCCGGCGCTCGTCGGCACCAATGGCATCGGCGACGCTGCTCCGGCTCGGAGCGGTATCGTTGGCCGGAATGTCGTACCGGCTCAAATCTTCGCTCTGGCTATCCATGCAGAAATCGATCCCAACACCATCCACTGTGGGTGCAATGTGACGGCATAGTTTTGCCAAACCGTTAACCTTGTCGCTTTGATCGCAGCTTGCAGCATGGCCGGAGCACTGTTAGTGGCGCAACGCTTCGCGCCCACGCGCGCCGCCTTAGCTCAGTTGGTAGAGCATCGCATTCGTAATGCGGGGGTCACAGGTTCGAGTCCTGTAGGCGGCACCAGCCCTTCCAGTAGGCAAATCCAGCAGGTTCTATCGTTAGTGCGTTAACCCTTTGGGTCCTGATTGGGTAAGGTTTGCGTGCTCTGGCCTTAGCGGTTCCTGGTCGTTGCGGTCAGTTGACCCTGTTTCATTCAGCGTTGCCGCGCGCCGTAGTTTATCCCCCAGTGCGTGGCTTATAAGCACAACCAGCATTAAAAAGTTTAACCCTCGCTACGACGAGCGGCCAATCCTTGTGATTGGGGGCAGCGTCTCTGCTTCATAACGACAGTGCGTATGCTAGGATGGAGACTGCTTCAGCCGGCATAAGGGTCTTCCGCGGGCGCCGCTTCAACTTCGGTGTCGACATTTTCGCGTTGCGGACCTTCGGCATCGGAAGGGATATTTTGAGGCGGTTCAGACGCCAAGGCAGCCGGCTTCGGCGGCTCCTGAAAATTTAGGTCCACGATGGGAAACGCCTTTTCCGACGGATTTCGGTCATCCGTTGTTGCGTCTGTGCAGGCAAGCAGTGCAAGGCATAAGGGTAAAATTATCACCGCAGGTGCTTTTACGCGCGCTTCGGAATAATCGTTTTTCATCGCAACCCCAGTACCTCTACAATTGCCGCAAAAAGGAGTTCAGATCCTTTTGAACCCGAACTCCTTTCGGCGCATTAATGCCTAGACTGGTTGCCAGAGCATTCGGCGTAATACGCTTTTCTTACGGTCTCGGGCAGCTTAACACCTCGTCATCTTCAAGCCGGAAGACGTATTCCAATGGCGTTGAGGGCGATCCGGAATTGGGTGCGACGTAAGTTGCGAAGACGATACCACCTGTCGCGCTGCGTGCTTCCATCGGCGTGTCATGGCCTTCGACGAATACCGACCCATTCGGCGAATTAGGCCCGTAGGTTTTCGTCTGACAATTTTGATCCACAGTGGTTATTTCTCCGGCGGCCACCGTCACGATGACAATGCCGGGGTGGTGGTGCCATCCCGTGTAAGCGCCGGGGCTGAAGTTAAGCTGCTGCACGCGAACGTCGACGAGATCCTTAGTCTGAATCTTAATGCGGTCGTGGTTGTAGTTCACGACTTCACTGAGGTCGCCCGTAGCGAGGATCTTTCCTGTGACGCCAGAACCCCGCGACGCCAATGCTGGTGTCCCCATGATGGCTGCCACCAGTCCGAGAAGTGACGCAAATTTCAAGCCTTTGGAATAGTGCATGATCGTCTCCTTGTTGGCCTCTGCCCGGCCTGTTTGATGACTTTGACTAGGCCCACTACAATTGCCCGTGGCGTGCCCATCATGATTTTGAACCTTTGTTCGACTCCTGTGCCTTGTGCGGGACCTCTAAGCCCGTGCTGCCAATCAGAAGCCAAACCGTGATATTGTGCTACGTTGGTGAGGTGATTGTTTAGTAATGGATTCCTGATGATCGGAGTTTTGGCGCGCCCGGCTGTGCCATTGACAAAGATTGCCCGGTCTATCCTTTAGGCAGATGTGAGCCGCGCAATTTTCTGGCGGCAGAGAATAGGTGTGTGAAACCCAAGCCGGTGAGCTTAGGAGTGTTAGGATGGTCGAGGCCTACTCATGCGACGGCTCCCCCCGGATCAAGCTTGCAGACATGCCGGATTTCGACATCGGAAACCTTCATGTGCGGCCTCGAAGGTTGGATATCTGCCCGAGCGGACAGCCTAGCCAAGGTTTGGAGCCTCGTGTGATGCAGGTGCTTGTAGCGCTTGTGCGAGCCAAAGAAGAAGTCGTCTCCCGCGACGAACTCGCCGATTTGTGTTGGGG